>NZ_CP039965.1:1059375-1412500 GCF_005234135.1 Pseudorhodobacter turbinis | reverse complement strand
GCTACATTCATTTGCCATTGCGAGAGGTGAAAGCGTGACAACCGTTCAAGCCGACCAAATGCATCGCATCATGGTCGGCCCCTAATCAACAGGATGGTGAGAGGTGCGACCGCTGCCCAGCCGCCCTCCTTTCCGCCATCACTGCCGGATCAAAACCTCAGCCACCACAATAGGCGGCAGCCGTTTCGCCGAAATTCTTGTAACGCGCCCAGAATTCATTGTCCCGGTTGCTTTTGGACATGCGAACCGTCTGGGCTTGATCAGGGTCCGCGAAAAAGCGCGCAGCCTTACGTTGGTCGCCGCCCTTCAAGGTCATATCTGCGACCTGCTGGATACAGCCACAAACAGCGCGATTGGCCTGCTTGCGATCCGACTTCAGGCAGGCGCTCTCAATCGGGCCTGCCATTGCAGTCACGGGAAGAGAAAGCGCCAGAACGGTTGCCGCGAAAAAAATCTTAGTCATTGCTCGACCTCATTTATTGCGCAGGGTTTACCCTGCTGCGTGTACTGCTTGGGCGAATTCTAGCAAGGCTGGTGCAATTTCTCAACGAAATATAAGAGGGGCGGCAGTTTGACGCTGAAGGGCTAAACCTTGGGGCACTGAATGCCGGACCCACAAGATAACGCGCTACCTTGTGCAAATATCTTGCAGGCTCACCCAATCCCCGTCGGGAAGAATCGCGGCAGGAACAACATTGCTGAAGGGATCCGCCTCAATCAGATGCAGCGTAGATTCGCCCGAGGGGTCGCGCACATGGGCGTAGGGCGTCGTTGCCAAGCCCGCCGCCTCAAACCGCGCTAGCAAAATCGCATCCGAAGGCGGCGCTTGCGGCGCCTCAATCAGGGTTTCCGCATAGCCTGCAATCGCATCATCCGGCAGCGCCCCGCTGGTCAAAAGCCGGAAAGTGGCCCCGATACCCGCGTGATGCAGCAAGGGCAGCATCGGGTCCTTCATCTCGGCGGTGATACGGGCAGCAAGGGCAAAGCCTGCGGCGGCCTCCGGCCCGTCATGTTCCGCCAACAGCGACTCGGACAGCACAACCAACCGCCCCGGCAAACTTTGGGCCTGTGCAACGGCGGTGCGGACCACGACGATCTCGACCCCGCTATCGGGCCCGAACAAGCGCCCCGAGAGTTTCGTAAGGGCCGCCTGCCCGCTCTTGGCCTTGCACGGCTGGCCGGTGAGGCGCGTCAGATCGGCCAAGGCCGCGCGGCCAATTTCGGCCCGTGTAGGACGCGGCAGAAAAGACGCCGTGTGCTGCACCAACGCATCCGGCAGCCAAAAGACACCAACCGCCAGCACTCCTATTGCCATGACCCCCAAAAGCGAATTGCGCAAACGCCCTGGATGCGGGCTTGCCGCGCGAATGGCTGCATGAACGGTTTCAAGCGCCGCAATCATCTCGGCGTCATCGACTTCCAGCGTTTCGCCCTCATCCGGGCCGGGCGCGAACAGGGCGGGCATCTCACCGGGGTTCAGACGTTTGATGGCAGGAAGCGACCAATGAGCAAGCGCCATATCCTGCTTGGGATCGGACAATATTAGAGAGGTGTCACCAAAATTGGCAATCACTTCCCGCCTCTGGCCCCCTGCGTTTTCACGCCAAAGACCAGAGCATTCCAGCTTTTGGTATTTCGTTAGGGCCGTCATTGCCTGCGGTGGCCTTATCTGCTGCCATACTAAAGATAGTGATACCCGAGCCGGAACGATTGCACAATCGAACAGCGCCCGCCAACGGCCTTCAGGGCGAAGTTTCGGGCCTCGCTGTGATTGTTGGCGTCAGGCTGCGGCCATAACGTGCCTTGTCACGTGGCCGCAAAGTCCCCCACAGCTTCGCGCCAATGGCGACGGCAGAGCGAGACATAGGTCTCATTACCCCCGATCTGCACTTGCTCCCCATCGCGCAGGATCTCGCCATCGGGGCCTTTGCGCACGACCATCGTCGCCTTCTTGCCGCAATGGCAGATGGTGCGCACTTCGCGCATCTCGTCTGCCCAAGCCAAAAGCGCTGCCGAGCCCGGAAAAAGGTTACCCTGAAAATCCACCCGCAGACCATAGCACATGACAGGCACGCCAAGGTCATCCACCGCACGGGCAAGTTGCCAAACCTGTTCTGTCGTCAGGAACTGCGCCTCATCAATGAAAATACAGGCGATTGGGCCCCGCATAAGACGCGCCCTGATCTTGGCGAACATTTCCTCGCCGGGCGCGAAAGTGTCGGCATCCTCGCCAATGCCGATACGACTGGCAATCCGGGCCTGGCCAGCGCGATTGTCCAGCTTGGCGGTGATCAGATAGGTCGTCATGCCCCCCTCGCGGTAATTGTGCGAGGCTTGCAAAAGCGCGGTCGATTTGCCCGCGTTCATGGTAGAGTAATGGAAATAAAGCTTGGCCATGGCCGCTTGTTAGCCTTGGCACGGCGCTGCGGGCAAGAGGTGAAAAGCGCCTGCCCGTGCTATATTCGAAAAACAGGGGCAACCGCCCCAAGGCACATTCCGTGATGAAAAGTGGCCCGCCGCATCGAAGGAACCACCTTTGCAGGGGGCCGATCCGGCGGGCCGTACAAATGCCGATGCTGGGGGCACCGGCTACTCGTTAACATTCCAACATACACTGGAAATGTCATCATTGATCACAAATTCTGAAGGCCAGCTTAACGCGAAACACAAAGAGAACACCGAAAAACACATCTGCCCCGTTCTTCCAGGCCTAAGCCGGACGAAGGGCAGCAAGGCGGTTGCAACAAGTATCGGGAATAAAAAGTTTTAAAACAACGTCTTAACTTAACTGCTGCGAAGCTATTCATGCAGCAACCCACCCGTTTCCGGTGTAGAAAAGCTTCAAATTCTCTATATTTCGCGCGACCTCAGCCCCGATTCTTGCAACTATGGATTGATTGCATCCTGCAGGCACCGATTTCTTCTATGCAAAGCAGAACAGGGGTGTGCCTGAAAAGCAGATATGGCGGACAGGCCCCGATGATCGCATCCAGACGGGAAAGCCCGCAATCAGCGATGGGCCACACCCGCCCGCCCATTAGGCAATCCTCCGGATAGTGGCCTCATGCAGACAGCCATTCATCCAGCTTGGCCTTATCGGGCAAACCGCCCGCGTGAACCAGCTTGCCATCAATGGTGATGCCCGGCGTCGACATGATCCCCGCCATAGCAATTTCCCGTTGATCGGTGACTTTCTCTACCGCCACCTCAATGGACAGCCGCAAAGCGGCCTCCTTCACCATGTCCTCGGTTGCCGTGCAGCGTTTGCAGCCAGGGCCGTAAACTTTAATCTGTTTCATATCTCTTCTCCTTCAGAGCAACAGGTTGAACAAAAAGCCGGTGGCAAGGATGCCCATCGCCACGACAACGACGAAAACCGCGATCAAGCGCAGCGTTAGCACCTGCTTGAGGATGATCATCTCGGGCAGACTGAGCGCGATGACCGACATCATGAAGGCCAGCGTCGTGCCAAGCGCCGCCCCCTTGCCCAGCAACGCCTCGACAATCGGAATGACGCCTGCCGCATTGGTATACATCGGCACGCCGACCACTACGGCGGCAGGAACCGACCACCATGCCTCGCCGCCCATGATTTTCAGCATCACCGCTTCGGGCACATAGCCATGGATCAACGCGCCGATCGAGATCCCGATCACAACCCAGATCCAGACCTTTCCAAGAATTTCACGAACCTGTTCCAGACCGATCTTGATGCGGTCCACCATGGTCAGCCGCTCCTCGGGCAGGCCATGGGCCGCGCCTGCGTTCAACTTACGCACCCAATCTTGCAAATAGCGCTCCAGCCCCATCCGGCCCATAACCCAGCCGGCCAATGTCGCGATGCTAAAGCCGAACACCAGATAGATCGCCGTGATCTTCCAGCCCACCAATCCAAACAAAAGCCCAAGGCCAACCGGCCCCACCATCGGCCCTGCGATCAGAAAGGAAAAGGTGACCCCCAGCGGAATGCCCGCCGACACAAAGCCGATAAACAGCGGCACCGAAGAGCATGAGCAAAACGGCGTCAGCACCCCAAGCCCCGCCGCCAGCGGATAGCCAAGGATTTCGCGTTTGCCCGACAGGATCGCGCGGGTTTTCTCGGGGCTAAACCAACTGCGCAATACGCCGGTGATGAAAACAATCAGCGTCAACAGCAGCAGCACCTTGGGCACATCATAGATAAAGAAAGCAATGGCCTCGCCCGTGTGGCTATTGCGGGCCACAGGAAACAGCGCGGTTGCCCATTCCGAAAACGGGACCAACTGGCGGTAAAGCAGCAGCCAAACACCACCGGCTGCGGCAAGACCCGCATACCAGCGCCAATCAGAGCGCGCATGATCCGGCTTGATATCTTGGGTTTCAGTGGTCATGCGGCCGCCCTTTCCTGTTCGTTTTCCACCTTCAGAACCGCCATGATCAGACCTGCAACATCCCGATGCAGATCCGGATTCAACCGGTACCGCACCCATTGTGCATCGCGCCGGTCGGTCACCAGCCCCGCCTGCTTGAGGATTTGCATATGGCGCGACATCCGGCTTTGCGTGGCCCCCAGCGTTTTCATCAACTCACAGACACAGTGTTCGTCACCATCCGCCAGCAGACGGATCGCCTTAAGCCTTGTCGGCTCTGCCAAAGCGGAAAGAATAGATATGATCATAAGAACGCTCCCCTTATGCGCTTATGCGCATAAGGGGAATTCTTGCGTTGATCGAAATCAACCCGACAGCAAAATCTTGCGCTTATTGCGCGCGATCCGCGAAGGTGACCGTTACAACCGCCTGCCCGTCAGAGATCTGTTTATCAATCCGGGCCCCCATGACATTCACAAGCGCCGAGACGATGGACAGCCCCAATCCAGCGCCCCCCGATTGCGCGCCCTTGCGAAAGGGGCCCTCAAGGAAACCCGGATTATCCGTCGGGTTTTCGACCCTTAGCTGCGCCCCCGGTCCAAGCCGGACACGAACGGTGCCGGTGCCATGTTCCACAGCGTTCTCAAGCAAATTGCGGAACAAAATCGCAAGCGCGTCAGAATCATGCGGCACGATCATCTGTTCATGATCGCCATCATCAAAATGGAGGGGGCGGTCGGTGTTGCGCCCAACCTCCTCGATCACCAGCCGCAAGATCTGCACCAGATCGCTTGGCCCCGCGCCAAGGCCCAATCCGGCTTCGCTCCTCGACAGTTGCAACAGACGCTCCAACCGATGGGTCAGGCTTTTTAGCTGCGGCACGGCCAATTTGGCATCGGGATCAGACGACAGCTCCAGCCGCGCGCGGATGCTGGCGATCGGGGTACGCAGCTCATGCGCGGCATTGGCGATGAACTGACGCTCTGCCAAACGCAGGGTTTCAATGCGGGCGATATAGGCATTCATCCCCGCAATCAGCGGCAGGGTTTCTTGCGACAGATCATCTAGCGGCACGGGCGACAGATCCTCGGGCTTGCGCGCAGCGATTGTGGCGGCAAGGCGCTCTAGCGGGGCAAGGGCCTGCGCAAGGCTGCGCCGCAAGCCCCAGATCAACAGCGCGATCATCGGCAAGATCATAACCAACATGGAAGAGGCCGCCTCCCACAGCTCCTCTCGGCGCCAAGACATATCGTGGCCGACCTCCACAATCCCGCCACCGGCCGCAAGCCGCAAAACCCGCCATCCAGCCCTGTCATGAAAGCCATCCTTCTCCAGCACGGGCCATGGCGCGTCAGCCGTGCTTTGGCCGGTTCGGGTGACCCGCAACACCCGATTGCCGCTGGCATCGGTTAACCCGATCACACGCGGGTTCGGTGGCCCCTCGGCGTCCTCCAAAAAAAGCGCCGTCGCCTCGGCGACCGTCTGCAATTCCTCATCAAGGATCTCGTTCATCTCATAGCGGATCGCAAATGTCGCAATCAAAACCGTCGCGGCCCAAGCCAGCAACACGAGGCCCAACACATAGCGCGTCAACCGCCGCCGGATCGACCAAGTGCGCGTCATCGCAGCATATATCCCAATCCCCGCCGTGTTTCGATCATCTGCGCCCCAAGTTTTTGGCGCAGCCGCGAGATATACACCTCAATCGCGTTCCCCTCAATCGTCGCATCATATGCATAAAGCGCGTCTTCCAGTGCGGCCTTGCCCAGAATGCGGCCCCGCGCGCCCAAAAGGGCATCAAACACCGCCCATTCACGCGATGTCAGCCGGATTTCCTTTTGCCCGCGCCACAGGCGGGCGGCGGCGCGGTCCACCTCCACCTCCCCCAGTTGGATACGGGTCGCGGGGCTGCCCTGCGCGCGGCGTGCATGGGCCCGGATCCGCGCCACAAGCTCGCCCAGATCAAAGGGTTTGACGATATAATCATCCGCCCCAGCATCAAGCCCCGCGATGCGGTCGGTGATCTGGTCACGGGCGGTGGCTATGATGAACGGGGTTCGGTCCCCCGCCGCGCGCCGCCCCTTCAACACCCCCAAGCCGGAGCCGTCGGGCAAGCCAAGATCAAGGATAACGCAGGCATATTCCGTGACATCAAGGGCGGCATCCGCCTCGGCGGCGCTGCGGGCGTGGTCCACCGCATGCCCCTCCCGCCCCAAAAAGAGCAGCACGGCATCGGCCAAATCCTGTGTGTCCTCGACAAGAAGCAATCGCATGACCTTTCATAGCGGGCCTTTATGCCCCGGTCACAAAAATCTGCAAATGGCGCGAGCGATTGTAAGGCTGGCGCAAGCTTGGGGGCGCAAAAGGCGCCAAGCCGGTGGTTTCAGACCGGCAGTCAATCATGCACAGGCCCCAATGTTTCCCAGGTTCGCCCTCCGTTCTACCGGTCTTCTCTCTGCCCGTCCTGTGTTGTCACAGATTACGTTGAACGTCATTATCGCAAGCTATGTGCTGGCGCTGCTGAACCTCGGCTTTTGGACGCGGCTTTTCGCGCAATTCCCGCAAGCGCCGATCAAGGCGGTGATCTTTGGCATCGGGGTCTGGGCGTTGACGGTGATGCTGCTGGAACTGCTTGGCCCGTCGCGCCTGCAAAAGCCGGTTGCGGCGGTGCTGATCCTGATCGCGGCCAGCGCACAATATTACGAGCGCAGCTTTGGTGTGCTCATCGACCGCGAAATGGTCCGCAGCATCCTTGAGACAACCGTGACCGAATCGCGCCATCTGATCACTTGGCGCATGATCGGGACAATTTTGCTGACGGGGGGCGTGCCTGCTGCACTTGTGTTTTGGCCAAAGGTCCGACGGGCATCCGCCCTGCATCAGCTTTGGCGCTGGCCGCTGGGGGTGGCGCTTTCCGCCGTGGTGGTGCTGGCCGCAGTTTTCAGCCACTATAAGGATTACTCTGCCATGCTGCGCGAGCGGCATGACATGATGGGGGCCTATCAACCCGGCGCATCACTGGCGGCCCTTACCAATTACCTGCGTGAGGAATGGAAGAGCGCTGATCCCACAGCCGCCCCCGTTGGACAAGATGCCACGCCCGGCCCCTATCTTGCAGCTGCGCCCAAGCCGGTCCTTTTGGTGATGGTCGTCGGCGAAACAGCACGGGCACAGAACTTTGGTCTGAATGGCTATGTGCGGGACACGACACCGCAACTGCGCGCGCGTGGCGTCATCAACTTCAGCGATGCGCATTCTTGCGGCACCTCTACTGCGGTTTCGGTGCCGTGTATGTTCTCACCGCTCGGCAAGGCCGAATATTCCCGCGATGCCTTTTTGCGCCATGAGAACCTGCTGGATGTGCTGGCCCATGCGGGCGTCAAGACCGAGTGGTGGGACAATAACACCGGCGACCAGAATGTGGCCAAACGCGTGGCATGGAACCGCGTTGACGCCGTCCTCGCGCCCAGTGCCTGCCAAATCGAATGCACCGATGAGGCATTTTTGCCGGTGATCGCGCAGGTGCTGGCGCAGATACAGGACAACACCGTGCTGATCCTGCATTCAATCGGCAGCCATGGCCCGTCCTATTATCTGCGCTATGACCCAAAGGACGCCGTTTTCCAGCCAGACTGTCGCAGCTCGCAGTTTTCCGACTGCACGGCCGAGGAAATCACCAATGCCTATGACAATTCCATTCTGGAAACCGACCGGGTTCTGGCGCGCGCCATCGATATGCTTGCGGCCTCTGATCGCGTGTTGCCTGCCTTGGTCTATGTCTCGGACCATGGGGAATCGCTGGGCGAAAGCGGCCTTTACCTTCACGCCGCCCCCGCTTTCATGGCCCCGCCAGAGCAAACGCGCGTGCCTTTCCTGATGTGGTTTTCCCCTGCGTTTGGCGACGCGATGGGTCTGCCCCCTAGCTGCCTTCTGGCCAAAGCAAACCGTCCCGTCAGCCATGACAACCTATTCCACAGCGTGTTAGGCTTGATGAATATCGAAACCGGTGCCCGCAATCCCGCGCTTGACCTGACGGCTGACTGCCCCTCGAAGGAAATGATCTGATGACAGCCTCCTTTCCGCCCAAGCCACAGCGCCCGACACCGCGCGCAGGGCTGCTCCATATTCTTGATGCTGCGAAATATTCGCGTGATGGGGCCCTGCGCCTGTGGCAAGAGACCGCCGCCCGGCTTGAATGCGGCACCGCAGTTCTGGCCGCGGTCCTGTTCTTGTTTCTCGGCGCATCCCTGCGGCAATGGCTGATCCTCACAGCGCTTTATCTGGCGTTGCTTATGGTTGAGGCGCTCAACACCGCCATCGAAGTTCTCACAAACGTCGTGTCACCACATTGGTCAATAGAGGCCAAACACGCAAAGGACCTCGGTTCTTTGGCTGTAGGGCTGATGCTTGCCATCATTGCAGGCTATGTGGCGGCGGTTCTTCTGCGGCTGTAGCCCCAAAGCGGGGCCATCCTCGGCGATACGGAAAACCCTGATGACCTCCCCGCGAAGCAGCCGTAATCAAATCGGCCAACTCCGTTTCGGGCAAGCGAACTGAAACCTGTCCTTGCCGTGGCACATGGTTTTGCCTACTGCTTGCGCATCGCATCCTGACCAAAAAATGGATCTCATGGAAAAGAACGTCACTTATATCGCCCTTTTTGCAGCCCTCATCGCGGTGCTGGGGCTTGTCCCGCAGATCACACTGGCCGTTGGCGTACCCGTCACCGCACAAAGCATGGGAGTCATGCTCTGCGGAACCGTTTTAGGCGCGAAGCGGGGCGGGTTGGCAGCACTTTTGTTCATCGGGTTAGTCGCTTTGGGGCTGCCGTTGCTCAGCGGCGGACGCGGCGGCCTGGGCGTGTTCTCCGGCCCGACGGTAGGCTTTGTGGTCGGCTTTCCGATAGCAGCCTTTCTGACCGGCCTCTTGATGGAAAAATTGCGCGCGCCGATTGGCATTGCAGCAGCGGGGGCGTCGCTTTTGGGCGGTGTTCTGGTGCTCTACGGGGTCGGAATCACCGGCATGGCACTTGTTTTGGGCAAAAGCTGGATCGCTGCGGCGGGGATTATGGCCGTTTATCTGCCCGGCGATCTGATCAAGGTCGCTTTGACCGGTTTCATCACCCAAGGCCTTGCCAAACTGCGCCCTGATGCGATTTTATCGCGTCATTAACCACCCCTCACGCAATTAGCCCGCTCCGGATGCCGATTACGGGCAGCAGCCCCTTGGCATCCGGGGCACTCACCGCTATAGGCTTTGGCCGGACACGGATGGAGCCCCGGCATGCAAGGCAGCGCGAATCTCAACCTTATGAAGAAAGCCGCGCGCAAAGTTGGGCGCGCATTGGTCAAGGATTTCCGCGAAGTGGAAAACCTGCAAGTTTCGGCCAAAGGCCCGGGGGATTTTGTCACCCGCGCCGACCGCGAGGCGGAAAAAACCCTGCGCGAAGAACTGTTGGGGGGACGCCCCACCTATGGTTTCTTTGGCGAGGAAACCGCCGAAACCGAAGGCGCGGACCCTACCCGCCGCTGGATCGTGGACCCGCTGGACGGCACCACCAACTTTTTGCACGGTCTGCCGCATTGGGCGATCTCTATCGCGCTGGAGCATAAGGGCGAGATTATCGCCGGCGTTGTCTTTGACGCTGCCAAGGACGAGATGTTCTGGGCCGAAAAAGGTGGCGGTGCCTGGATGAACGAAAGCCGTTTGCGGGTTTCGGGCCGTCGCAGCCTATCGGAAAGCATCTTTGCAACCGAGATTCCAGCCATTGGCAAAGCCACCCTTCCTGCCAGCTTGCAGGATTTTGCGCGTCTTGCCCCTGTGTCGGCTGGTGTGCGCAGCTGGGGTTCGGCCGCGCTGAACATGGCTTATGTCGCTGCCGGTCGTTTCGACGGCTATTGGGCGCGCGGTATGCGGCCTTGGGATATCGCTGCCGGTCTGGTGCTGGTGCGCGAGGCGGGCGGTTTGCTGTCTGCGGTCCGCGAAGGCCATGACCCTTTGATCAACGGCACCATCCTGTGCAGCAATGAGCCGCTGTTTGAAGGTTTCCGCAAGGTGATCCGCGGCGAATAAGCCGCGCCCTTCCGATCAAACGCCACTTTCCTTCACCGATTCCATCGCAACATGGGTCGAGGTTGACGAAACATGCGGGAGCGCAGAAATACGCTCCCCCAGCACACGGCGGTATTCCTGAATGTCGCCAGTGCGCACCTTGAGCAGATAGTCAAAGCGGCTGGCCATCATATGGCATTGCTCCACCTCCGGGATCGCGAACACCGCCTTGTTGAAGGCTTGCAACGCCGATTCGCGGGTATCCGACAGCCGCACCTCCACAAAAGCAACATGAGATAAGCCCATCTTGATCGGGTCCAGCTGCGCGCGGTAGCCGGTGATGACACCTGCATCCTCCAGATGCTTCAACCGGGCTTGGGTCGGGGATTTCGACAAGCCGATGCGGCGCGCAAGCTCGGTCGCGCTGATGCGCCCCTCGGCGGATAGCACCCGCAGAATCGCTTTATCAAAGCGGTCCATCTCTATCTGTTTTGACGGCATCGTTTTACCCCTCGTAATCAGCCAAAACGGCTTCGAATTGACGTAAATCAGGACGAACGGCTTTCGCTTCTGCCCTATATTACGCCAAAGAGGAGAGCTTGCCCATGCCCCGTGATACCCTTGAAACCGCTTGGACCATCATTGACCGCCACCCCCTGCGCCCCGAGGCAGCCATTGTCCAAGAGCTGATCACCGAGGCGGGCCTGACGCCTGACGATCGCGCGCGCATTGCCGCCAGCGGTGCCGATCTGGTCCGCGCCATCCGCGCCAGCGCCAAGCCCGGCTTGATGGAGGTATTCCTTGCCGAATACGGGCTTTCCACCGACGAAGGCATCGCGCTGATGTGTCTGGCCGAGGCGCTGCTCCGCGTGCCCGATGCCGACACGATTGACAAGCTGATTGAGGATAAGATCGCCCCCTCTGATTGGGGCAAGCATCTGGGCCATTCGGCATCCTCGCTGGTCAATGCCTCTACTTGGGCCTTGATGCTGACGGGGCGTGTGCTGGACGACCGCAAACCCGGCATTGCCAAGAATTTACGCGGCGCGGTCAAGCGTTTGGGGGAACCGGTGATCCGCACCGCCGTTTCCCGCGCTATGAGGGAAATGGGCAAGCAGTTCGTGCTTGGCGAAACGATCGAGGCCGCGATGAAACGCGCGCAAGAGCTAGAGGGAAAGGGCTTCACCTATTCCTATGACATGCTGGGAGAGGCGGCCCGCACCGAAAAGGATGCCCGCCGCTATCATCTGGCCTATGCGGCCGCGATCAGCGCAATCGCCAAGGCCGCGAAATCCAAGGACATCCGCGAGAACCCCGGCATTTCGGTCAAGCTTTCTGCGCTACATCCCCGCTATGAGGTGGCCAAACGCGACCGCGTGATGGAAGAGCTGGTACCACGTGTCCGCGCGCTGGCGGGCCAAGCAAGGGCAGCCGGTCTGGGCTTCAACATTGATGCCGAAGAGGCCGACCGTCTGGCCCTGTCATTGCAAGTGATTGAGGCGGTTCTGGCCGATAAGTCCCTGAAAGGCTGGGACGGGCTTGGCGTTGTTGTGCAGGCATACGGGCGGCGCGCAGGCCCCACGATCGACTGGCTTTACGGTCTTGCCCAGCGGTTGGACCGCAAAATCATGGTGCGTCTGGTCAAAGGTGCCTATTGGGATACCGAGGTCAAGCGCGCGCAGGTAATGGGCATGGAAAGCTTTCCGGTCTTTACCCGCAAGCAGGCCACCGATGTGTCCTATATCGCAAGTGCCAAAAAGCTTTTGGGCATGGCGGACCGGATTTACCCGCAATTCGCCACACATAACGCGCATACGGTGGCGGCAGTTCTGGATATGGCCCCCGACAAGCGCGCCTTTGAGTTCCAGCGTCTGCACGGCATGGGCGAACGCCTGCATGATATTGTGCTAGAGGGTGAAGGCACACGTTGCCGCATCTATGCCCCCGTCGGCGCGCATCGTGATTTGCTGGCCTATCTGGTGCGACGTTTGCTGGAAAACGGGGCCAATAGCAGCTTTGTGAACCAAATCGTCGATGAATCCGTCCCCCCGGAAGAAGTCGCCGCCTGCCCGCTGACCGAGATGGAACAGATCACACCCGTTGAGAGCCCGATCCTCATCACGGGGCCTGCGCTTTTCGGGGATCGCGCCAACTCCAAGGGGTGGGATCTGACTGTTACCGCAGATCTAGAGGAAATCGCACAGGCACGCGCGCCGCACGAAACCCTGCTGTTCAACGCCCGCCCCGTTTTGGCCGGCCCCGTTGCAGGCGGGCAGCGTCATGAGGTCCGCAACCCCGCAACCGGCGAGGTGGTGGGCTATGTCCTTCCTGCCGCCATGCCGGATGTGCAAACGGCCCTTACCGCCGCAACCCCGTGGGAGGCCGCCCCAGCCCAGCGTGCCGCCGTCTTGCGCCGCGCCGCCGACCTTTATGAGGCAGAATTCGGCACCATCTTTGCGCTTTTGGCCCGAGAGGCTGGCAAGACCCAGTCCGACGCCGTTGGTGAATTGCGCGAGGCAGTCGATTTCCTGCGCTATTACGCCGATCAGGGCGAGGCGCAAACTGCCCCCGCGCGCGGCATCTTCACCTGCATCAGCCCGTGGAACTTCCCGCTGGCGATTTTCACCGGCCAGATCGCGGCGGCACTGGCTGCGGGCAATGCCGTGCTGGCCAAACCAGCCGAGCAAACCGGTTTGATCGCAGGCTTTGCCGTTGATCTGCTGCACAAGGCCGGGGTGCCGGTTACCGCCCTGCAACTGCTGCCCGGCGAAGGTGCGGTTATCGGGACAGCGCTAACCAGCGATCCGCGCGTGGCGGGTGTGTGCTTTACCGGCTCGACCACCACGGCGCTGCGCATTCGCCGCACCATGGCCGCCCATCTGGAGCCGACAGCCCCGCTGATCGCCGAAACCGGCGGGTTGAACGCGATGGTCGTCGACAGCACCGCCCTGCCCGAACAAGCGGTGCGCGACATCCTTGCCTCCAGCTTTCAATCGGCAGGGCAGCGATGTTCGGCGTTGCGCTGTCTTTATGTGCAAGATGATGTGCGCGACACCATTCTGGAAATGCTATACGGTGCGATGGATGATCTGGAGGCGGGCAACCCTTGGGATCTGGCAACCGACATCGGCCCCGTCATCGACGCCAAGGCGCAGGCCAGTATCCGCGATTATATTGAGGCCGCCCGCGCCGAGGGTCGTGTCCTCAAGGAAGGTCAGGTGCCATCAGACGGCACTTTCATCGCGCCCACGGTGATCAAGGTCAACTCCATCGCTGATATGCCGAATGAAATTTTTGGCCCGGTGCTGCATGTCGCGCCGTGGAAATCAGGCGGGTTGAGCCGCGTTCTGGATGAGGTGAACGCAATGGGCTACGGGCTGACATTCGGGCTGCACAGTCGGATCGATGACCGTGTGGAGCGGGTCGTCAGCCAGATTTGCGTTGGCAACACCTATGTGAACCGCAACCAGATCGGTGCGGTTGTCGGCAGCCAGCCCTTTGGCGGCGAGGGTCTTTCGGGGACTGGCCCCAAGGCGGGTGGCCCCGATTACATCGCGCGCTTTACCCGGCCCGCGCCCCCACCCTTGGCGGGAAATGAGGCCACGACGCGCCTTGCCGATGTGAAAACCGCCCTCACGGCGCAGACGCCATCGCGCACGCCAATCCATGTGCGCGATCTGCCGGGGCCAACGGGCGAGTCCAACCGGCTCTCGGCCTTTGCGCGCGCGCCTTTGCTGTGCCTTGGGCCGACCGCCCCGCAGCTTTTGGCACAGGTTGAGGCCGTGCGCGCCCTTGGCGGCACAGCGGTTGAGGCTGGCAATATTGATGCGGACGCCCTGCGCGATCTGCAAGGTTTTGCGGGCGCGCTTTGGTGGGGTGATGCAGAAAGGGGCCGCGCCTATGCCAACGCCCTTGCTGCGCGCGACGGTGCGATTTTGCCCCTGATCGGCAGCCTTCCGGATGCGGGCCATGTGCAGCTGGAACGTCATGTTTGCGTCGACACCACCGCCTCGGGCGGGAATGCGCAACTTTTGGCGGAAATGGGAGAGGCCTGAGTTTTGCGCGATTTGCACGTAAACGGGACTTGACCCCTGAACGCGGATCGGAAAACGTGGCGCCATGTTTCCGATCCGCGACCATAACCCGTCAGGGCGCACGCCCTATGTCACCTATGCGCTGATTTTGGCGAATATCGGTGTGTTTTTAAGCTATTGGCTGGCCATGCCTTCCGATGCGCAGCTTTCGACACTGTTTGTCGATTGGGGGCTTGTGCCGCGCCGCGTGATTTGGGGGCAAGACCTGCACGGGCTGTTCACCTCGATGTTTTTGCACGCGGGCTTTATGCATCTGGCGGGCAATATGCTGTTTTTGTGGATTTTCGGCGATAACCTGGAGGATGTTCTGGGCCACGCGCGTTTCTTCGGGTTCTACATCTTGTCAGGGCTGGCCGCCGCCGCGTTGCAGATCATTGCCGATCCCGCCTCGCCCATACCGATGGTGGGCGCCTCGGGCGCGATTGCGGGGGTGATGGGGGGCTATTTGCTGCTATTCCCGCGCGCCAAGGTTGATATTCTGATCATCTTTGTGATCTTCTTTCGCGTCATCCCCATTCCGGCATGGATCATGCTGGGCCTGTGGTTCGGGGTGCAAGTATTCAACGGGGTCGCCATCCCCGGAGAGGATGGTGGCGTGGCCTATTGGGCGCATGCAGGCGGGTTTATCGCCGGTTTGGTGATGATGATCCCCATCTGGCAAAAACTGGGCGGGAGGGCCTTTTGGCAGCACAATCATGGCCTGCCCCCCCATCCCGTCGCGCGCTATGAGGCCGTCAAATCCGGCATTCCCCGCGTGGGCCGACGCCGGTAAAGGCGGCTGTCACCAGATAGATCAAGCGACGTTTTGCAAGCCTACCTGCGGGTTGACGCCCAAGGCATGACAAACTTCACGTGTCAGATGCGGCTTGTTGAGGGTGTAGAAATGCAGATCCTCTACCCCCTCGGCCATCAGCGTATCGCACAGCTCGGTGCAAAGCGCAGTTGCCAGCAATTCCTCACGCCCGTCACGGATTGCGGCAGTAAATGCCTCATCCAGCCAAGCGGGTACTTTCGTGCCGCAGCGGGCCGCGAACTTCTTGGTGCCAGCCCAGGACTGGATCGGCAAGATGCCCGGAATGATC
The DNA here is from genome assembly GCF_005234135.1 of Pseudorhodobacter turbinis. NCBI lineage: Bacteria > Pseudomonadati > Pseudomonadota > Alphaproteobacteria > Rhodobacterales > Paracoccaceae > Pseudorhodobacter > Pseudorhodobacter turbinis. The sequence continues at coordinate 1,396,924 of NZ_CP039965.1, read as the reverse complement.
GGCGCGGTGATCCCTTCACGCGCACAGGCATCGCGAAACCGCAGAAAAGTTTCCGCCTCAAAGAAAAACTGGGTCATCGCACTGCTGGCACCGGCATCGATCTTGCGCTTGAGGAACCGCACATCGGCCATGGTATCGGCCGAATCCGGGTGCGGCTCTGGGTAGGCCCCAACACGGACCTTGAATTTTCCGGTTGCCGCCAGCGCTTCCACCAGCTCCACCGAAGAGGCAAAGCCTTCGGGGTGTGGCGTGAATTTCTCCGCGCCTTTCGGGGCATCACCGCGCAGGGCCACGATTTCCGTCACCCCCGCATCGAAATAACTATCAGCGATTTCAAGGGTTTCGGCGCGGGTCGCATCCACACAAGTCAAATGTGCAGCCACGTTCAGCCCGTAATTCTTGCCAATCGCGCCCACCGCCTCATGCGTCAGCTTGCGGGTAGTCCCGCCGGCACCATAGGTTACGGATACGAATTTCGGAGCCAGCGGCGCCAAGGTTTGCACCGTATCCCACAGCCGGAAGGACGCATCCAGCGTTTGCGGGGGGAAAAACTCAAAGGAAATGTTCGGCGTCTTGGACATAATGTAAGCTCCTGCTCTGACCTCTCTTGTCGCCGATTTCGCGATGTGAGACAATTTCATAATTCTAATCATGTTTATGAGGATGATCGCATAATGCACATCGAGTTCCGCCACCTGCGCACCATCCGCGCCATACATCAGGCCGGCGGGCTGGCGCGCGCGGCTGATATGCTGAACATGACCCAATCCGCGCTCTCGCATCAGGTGAAGGGGCTGGAGGAGCAAGCGGGCGTGGAGCTGTTCGTGCGCCGGTCCAAGCCGCTCAAACTTTCGGCGGCCGGCCTGCGAATGCTGCGTTTGGCCGATCGTATCCTGCCCGAGATCGAGGCACTGGAGGAGGAATTCCGCGGCCTGCGTTCAGGCAAGTCCGGGCGGCTGCACATTGCGATTGAATGTCACGCCTGCTTTGAGTGGCTGTTTCCGGTGCTGGAACTGTTTCGCCGTGCGTGGCCCGAGGTGGATGTAGACATTCGCGCAGGCCTTGCCTTTGAGGCGATGCCCGCCCTGCAACGCGAAGAGGTTGATCTGGTCATCTCCTCGGACCCGATCCCCTTGGCCAATGTGGTCTTTAACCCCTTGTTTGATTACCAGCCGATGTTCGTGGCCTCGGCGCAAAACCCCTTGGCCCAAAAACCGATGATCGAGGCCGAAGATTTCCGCGACCAAATGCTGATCACCTATCCTGTCACCCGCGACAAGCTAGATGTTTTCACCGAGCTGTTGACCCCTGCCAAGGTTGAGCCCCGCAGCATCCGTCAGGTAGAGCTGACAGCCGTGATCTTGATGCTGGTCGGGTCTAACCGTGGGGTCTCGGTATTGCCTGATTGGGTGTTGCGCGATGTCCGCTCTAACGCCGATTATGTGACCCGTCCTCTGGGGCCGCAACCCATCACCAAGCGCCTCTATGCCGCTATCCGCGAGGATGACGCCGCCAAACCCTATATGGCGCATTTTCTCAAACTAGGCCGGAGCGAGCCTGTGAAAATGCAGCGGAACTGCACGTCAAAAGTTGATTGAGTACATTAGATCATGGTGCGGACGGTGGGACGAGGCAATCTTTTATAATCAACAGCTTGTTAGATGCCAATCCCCCCATCTGTGGAGGCGTTTGCAACTAGAACTACGCAGCCATTTGGTGCTGGTTCAATTTCATCGCTGGGGGTAAGCCCACCGATACCCATATTCGGCCGGTCGTTGTTGTAAGATGTGGTGGTTTCCGCTCTCTCCAGACGGCATTTTAATGTGCCAAAAGTGAAGGTGAAAGAACCACAACGTGGAGAGGACGGCGAGATGAACGATACTATGATCGGGGTAGGTATTGCCAAGTTGTTCGGTCGTTATGAACAGGTTAAACTGATCCTATGAGCACCCCAAACAATATGCCGCGCCTAAAGGGCTTCCGCTATCCGCGTGAGATCATTCGTACGCCGTCTGGGCGTACTACCGGCTAGCCCTGAGCACGGCTGATGTTGAAGACCTGTTGGCAGCGCGGGGCGTTATTGTCAGCCGGGAAACGGTCCGGCTGTGGGTCAATCGTTTTAGTTGCCACTTTGCAGATTGCATCCGCCGGGGTCGACCGCGACCGAACGGCAAGTGGCACATGGCACATGGCACATGGCACATGGCACATGGCACATGGCACATGGCACATGGCACATGGCACATGGCACATGGCACATGGATGAAGTCGTAATCACGATCCGTGGCAAGAGGCACTGGCTGTGGCGCGCAATCGACGCAAATGGAGATGTTCTTGTACAAACGCGTCGGAATGCTAAAGCGGCGAAGCGGTTTTTCCAACGATTGGTTGCCCGGTTCGGCGAACCAAGGGTCATCATCACTGACAAATTGCGCAGCTACATCAAGCCGATCAAAAATGCTGGCCCCGGACGCTGACCACCGCGCCCACAAAGGCCTCAACAATGCGATCGAAGCGTCGCACCGGCCGACCCGCAAACGGGAGAAGATATTCGGGCGGTTCAAATCCCACCGACAAACTCAGAGGTTTCTGTCTGCGCATGACCAAATCAACCTGATTTTCCGTCCCCGCCGCTATCAACTCACCGCAATCTCATACCGCCACGCCCGCAGCGATGCGTTCAGCCTCTGGGCCGATTACACCGCCGAATTGGCGGCATAGCCCTGCCTTTTTTAATGCTTCACAGGTGATCGACAACAACTTGGCAATACCTAGTGAGCTGATCGACCTGATGCCCAGCCTCGGCCCTGCCTGACGAAAGCGATGGTCCTATCTTGAAAACGCTTGGGCAAGATCGCCGTCTTGCCCAAGCGGTTCGTTATAGAATGCCGATTTTCGGCGCAGCACTGCTGGCGACGATCGCAGCCGTATCGATGCCGAAATGGTGATAAAGGTCGCCAATGGTGCCCGTTTGGCCGAAATGCTCCACCCCGAGCGAGACCGTGCGATGACCGCCCACCCCGCCAAGCCATGACAGGGTGGCCGGATGCCCGTCGATCACCGTCACCAATCGGCAATCGCGCGGCAGCTCGGCCAGCAGATGCTCGATATGGGATTGCGCATGATGTTGGCCACGCGCCCGCGCACGTTGCGCCGCCGTCCAGCCTGCGTTCAGCCGGTCCGCCGAGGTGACGGCCAGCACGCCCACATCGCGGTGCTTTTCGCCAATGATGCCCGCCGCGCGGATCGCCTCGGGGGCCACGGCCCCTTGATAGGAGATCACCACCTGACAATTCGGGCCCGGCGCGCGCAACCAGTAAGCACCATCGATGGCCCCCTGCCGGAACGCATCATCATGGCGTTTTCCGGGCTGTTCCAACGGGTTGGTCGTCAGGCGCAAATAGACCGACCCGCCGGTTTCATCGCGCAGCCATGTACGCTCATCCGGGTCGCCATCGCCGTCGCGCTGAACATAATCGAACGCCCAATCCATGATGACGACCAGCTCGTCCACAAAGGCCGGCTCAAAGGCGGCCAGGCCGTCCTGGCTCATCCCGATCAAGGGGGTCGCAACCGATTGATGCGCGCCGCCTTCGGGGGCCAGCGTCACCCCGGATGGTGTGCCCGCCACCAAAAAGCGCGCATCCTGATAACAGGCATAATTCAACGCATCCAGCCCGCGCGAGATGAACGGATCATAGAGCGTGCCCACCGGAATCAACCGCTTGCCAAACAAGGAATGCGACAGCCCCGCCGCCCCCAAAAGCAGGAACAGGTTCATCTCGGCGATACCCAGTTCGATATGCTGGCCCTCCGGCGCGAAATCCCATTTGGCGGTGGAGGGGATCTTATGCGCGCGGAACGTATCCTCAACAGCCTCGCGCGCAAACAGCTTGCGCCGGTTGACCCAAGCGCCCAACCCCGTCGTGCCCGTCACATCGGGGGATGTGGTGACAATACGTTCGGCCAGCTTGCTTTTGCCGCGCGCCAGATTGTCCAGTATCTTGCCAAAGGCGGCTTGCGTCGAGATCTCGCGGTCCGCGCTGAGGGTCGTGGCGGGAACCTCTATGCGGTCATCCTGCCGCCGCCTGCGCCCTTTGGCAAAAAACGGCACCTTGGCAAGGAAATCCTGCAGCGCATCAGGGTCTGGCACAGCGGCGAATTTATCCCATTCCTGCCCTTCCGGCACCCCCATATAGGTTTGCCAATCGGCCATCTGCGCCTTGGTCATCAACCCGCCGTGGTTGTCCTTATGCCCGGCGATCGGCGTCCCCCAGCCCTTGATCGTATAGGCCAGAAAACACGTTGGCCGGTCATGGTCGATGGCGGCAAAAGCATCGGCCATCGAGCTAACGCAATTGCCCCCGAGGTTCTCCATCAACCGCGCCAGTTCCTCGTCCGAGCGCCGCTCGATCAAGGCCGTCACATCGCCCTGATCCCCCAGATCATCCAGCAAATGTTGGCGCCAGACCGCACCGCCCTGAAAGGTCAGCGCCGCGTAAAGCTGGTTCGGGCAGGCGTCGATCCAGTCGCGCAAGGCGGCACCGCCCGGCTCGTCAAAGGCGGCGCGTTGCAGCACGCCATATTTGACCCGCACCACATCCCAGCCAAAGGCGTCGAATACCTTTTCGGCACGCTCCCACAGCCCCTCGCGGACGACCCCGTCCAGCGATTGCCGGTTGTAGTCGATGATCCACCAGGTGTTGCGCAGCCCGTTTTTCCATCCCTCTTGCAGGCACTCGTAGATATTGCCCTCGTCCAGTTCGGCATCCCCCATAAGGGCAACCATACGGCCCATCTTAAGGTCTGCGCCCCAGTCCTTGGCCTTGATATAATCCTGCACCATGGACGCAAAGGAGGTAATGGCCACGCCCAGCCCCACCGACCCGGTCGAGAAATCCACATCATCCACATCCTTGGTCCGGCTGGGATAGCTTTGCACTCCGCCAAAGCCACGGAAATTCTGCATCCGCGGCAAGTCGAGGTTGCCCATCAGATATTGCATCGCATGAAAGATCGGTGAGGCATGGGGTTTGACCGCCACGCGATCCTCGGGGCGCAAGGCTGAGAAATAAAGCGCCGTCAACATCGACACCATCGACGCAGAAGAGGCCTGATGCCCGCCGATCTTGATGCCCTCGGCTTTGGGCCGGATGTGATTGGCGTTATGGATCATCCAATGCGACAGCCACAAAAGCCGTTGTTCGATTGCACGAAGATGCTGATCTGTGTTGTCCATTCGGTCCTCCCTTAATTACCCTGCAGGAATACACCAAAAGCTTTGCATTTAACGCGCGAATTTTGCTCTTGCTTGACGGTATATTGGCTGTATCCTCTAACATATTGTATATTTTTAACGGATTTCAGCACATATGACCAATAGCTTGGATAAGTTGGATCACCGGATCCTGCATGAGCTGCAACGCGATGCACGGCTTAGCCTGCAAGAGCTGAGCGACAGGATCGGCCTATCGCCCTCTCCCTGTGCGCGGCGCATCCGCAAGCTGGAGACCGAAGGCTATATCACCGGCTATAGCGCGCAAATTGATGAGGCCAAATTGGGCTTTGGCTTTAACGTGTTCGTCTCGGTGCGGCTGGACCGGCAGGCAGACGACCGGCTGGTCAGCTTTGAGCAACAGGTCAGAAACTGCCCCGAGGTGGTCGATTGCTGGCTGATGACAGGCAGCTTTGACTATCTTTTGCGCGTGGCCGTTCGCGACCTCAATGAGTTCGAGCATTTCCTGACAGGCCGCCTGACAAAATTCTCCGGCGTGGCCTCGCTGGAATCGTCAATCCCGATACGCCGTGTCAAATACCAGCCTGCACGGCTGGACTAGGGTCTTAAGTGACAGGCCACCGCCCGTCCGCGCCCGTTCTCAATTCGGGCGCTTGGTGGCACAAAGCAGAAGTGGCTGCGGACATGGGATCCGATCTATCCTTTCCAAAATGCGCGGCCATGGTGACGTGTGTCGTACGGAGGGGTGTCGCAAGTCGCATCTGTGGTCAGGAACTGATGTCGTCTTCGGGGATTTGGTCCGGCAGAACGGAACGGCAGCTTGATCAAAAAAACTGAAACGCCGCTTTCGAGGATACCGGCCGGTGCCCCGCAGGCAGAGCGCGCCAAGCGATCTCCTGAACGCAGTGCAGTAGCTGGACCAGTTGGCGACGCGGCCACAGGCGGGTGGCGGCTTACTCATGCCACTCGTCTACCCCCATGGATATAAGATGTGAATCATTCACCAGGAGCATTTTTCTACAACGATAGTTCTATACACGGGCCCTCTCGCCCCATGGCGCGAAAGTTTGGCCGTCAAGTATTGGCCCCCGGCTTCTCTGACATATCAGGGAGGCGTTGTTGCAAAACTCTGACGGCAGGCGATTCACAAGGTGAAACAATGCGGTTAGACAGGCTTTCATGAGCAAGCCCCCAATCGCCCGCTATCGCACGACGAACTGGAAATCCTACAACGATGCGCTGAAGCGCCGTGGTCCACTGTTGATCCGTTGCCCGGCAACGCATGCCTGCATGCGTGAGAGGGTGGTTGGACAAGGACATGATGTGGCTCGCCCCGAAGGCGGGCCGCCCTGGTCGCCCACCAGTGTTTTCTCCCGCCGCGATACAGTTCTGCCTCATGGTGAAGGTTCTGTTCAGCCTACCACTGCGGCAAGCGACTGGCATGGTGGGCAGCATCCTGCAGATGGCAGGCCTGGACTGGACGGTGCCCGACTTTTCGACCCTGAGTCGGCGACAAAAGACCATCACGGTGCAAATGTCGAACCGCCGTGCGCCGGGGCCTATGAACCTGCTGGTGGACAGCACGGGGATCAAGTTCTTGGGCGATGGCGCCCTCTCGGGCGATTGCGATGCAATCCCCTGCCGGGTAACAAATGGCTTGCGCGCAAGCATGGCACACATCGCCGCCGCCAGTATCGTAAGGTGCATCTGGCGATGGATACTGCCACCGACGACATCCGGGCGGTGGAGTTCACCTCAAGCGACCACGGTGACAGCCCGGTTCTACCTCATCTTCTGGACCAGATCCCGCCCGATGAACAGATCGGCACAGTGACCGGTCCCTCACATGCATGTAAACATGCACTGCCGGGCAGTGGATGGCGCCTTCGACACCCGCCGTTGTCACACCGCGATCCTTGATCGAGGCGGCACCGCAGTCATCCCCATTCGCAAGAATGGCCGCCGCTGGAAAGAGGATTGTCCCTCCGCCCAAGCCCGCAACGACATCCTCAGGGCGACCTAACGCCTGGGCAGGGCCATTTGGAAACGCTGGTCCGGCTATCACGTCAGAAGTCGTATCGAGGCCGGGATCCTCGTAGACCCACCTTGGCATATTGATGCCGTCGGGGGGCGGTCACATCATCAAAGCCATACAGCTTAACAAACTGCGCTTGACCAACTATTCTCCAAAAAACTGCGCTTTCAAGCGGAGGTATACTCGGCAGCTTACATCCGCTAACGTGTTGTTGTCGTTCGACATTCAAAGGCCGACTCGGAGTGAATTATTCTTATTATAAATCAGTAACTTAATATGTTTTCCGACATTCTGAGAGCCAACTTACCGACGTCCGCAAACCAACTTTCGACATCTTAAAAGGCACTCACCAGATGTCCATACCAGGTGGGAACGAAAAAGGCCGCCCTGAGGGGGCGGCCAGCGCAAGAGTGGTTGTTAACGGTTGGCGACTATTTTCGTCTGACCCGCTTCCGGGGTTTCTTTTGTTCTTCAATCCACCGATCCATTGCGCGGGTGGTGTCGATCCCGCGCCAATACTCGGAAATAAAAGGATTGAGATCTTCGTCACAGCTCATCCTGCCATAATAGGCAGCGGCGAAATGATCGAGATTTATGACAGCTTCATGGTCGAGTTTCGCCTCACCGATGGCTTCGATCGTGAGTTCGATGGCCAAACCAAACCGATAGGCGACGGGGTAATCCCCCCCGAAAGTAAGGGGCTGCGGAAGTAGAATTTTCTCGGCAAGATGAACGAGGAGATTTTGAATGAAAATGACCAGATATAGCGAACCCCAGATCCTTGCGATCCTGCGCCAAGCCGAAGGTGGTGTGCCGGTGGCCGAGCTTTGCCGTGAACATGGCATGAGCAATGCGTCGTTTTACAAATGGCGTGCGAAGTATGGTGGCATGGATGCATCCATGGTCAGCCAGATGAAAGCCATGGAGGAAGAGAACCGCAGGCTGAAGCGGATGTATGCAGATCTGAGCATGCAGGCGGACTTATTGAAGGAAGCCCTCGGAAAAAAGTAACGGGGCCATCTCAGCGCCGCGAGATGGCCGAAACGGCGGTAGAGCGACGGGGCGTCAGCATCGCGCTGGCGTGCCGGGCCTTCGAGGTCAGCGAGACCTGCTATCGTTACAGCCCGAAGCTGAAAGACGAGAACGAGGTGATCGCCGATCTGCTGACAGGGCTGACGGATGCGCGCAAGACTTGGGGATTTGGCCTGTGTTTCCTGCATTTGCGCAACGTGAAGGGGCATCCGTGGAACCACAAGCGGGTCTACCGGATCTACTGTGAGCTGGAACTGAACCTGCGCATCAAGCCGCGCAAGCGGCTGAAACGGGAGAAGCCTGACGTTCTGGCGGTCCCGAACAGACCGAATGTGACCTGGTCCATGGACTTCATGGCGGATCGCCTCGGCGACGGCAGGGCTTTTCGGCTTTTGAATGTGTTGGACGACTTCAACCGCGAAGGGCTGGGGATCGAGGTTGATTTCTCGCTCCCTGCCGAACGGGTCATCCGCAGCCTTGATCGCATTATCGAATGGCGCGGAAAACCGGGCACGATCAGGGTCGACAATGGGCCGGAATATATCAGCGAAACACTGAGAAAATGGGCTGAGAAACATAGTGTTACGATCCAGCACATCCAACCCGGACAGCCCCAGCAGAACGCCTATGTCGAGCGCTACAACCGGACGGTTCGGCATGAATGGCTGGATCAATACATCATCGAAAGCATCGAGGAGGCTCAGGATCAGGCCACACAATGGCTCTGGACATATAACAACGACCGCCCGAACATGGGCATCGGCGGCATCACACCCGCTATGAAACTGAAAATGGCCGCGTAAGTTCTACAGATGCACCCCGTTAAAAAGGGGGCGATTACCATACTTTCTGCCTTCAATGAAGTCCCGGATTGCCCGACATCGGCCAAGACGGCCGTTGGAAATCGGATCAGCGGCATCCTGGCCATGTTCTCAGAATCTGAAAGCGGCGTTCGGACCGCCAAGCAGAAAATCACGCACCTTAAAAGTGAGTTGCGCAGGACCAAAGAACAGTTGGCGGTTCTCAGGCAGGAGCTCTTCGACAAAAGTTCGGAGAAAGAAAAGACGTTGCTGGATGACGAAGACCCGCGATTTGCACTTTATGAGGAGGACGAAGAACCGAAAGACGAGCCGAAGGGTAAAAGGGCAAGGAAGCTGCCAGCTGATATTGAAACGATCATCGAGCACCATTATCCCGAAGAAATGACCTGCGGCTGCGGGCATCCGCTCAAATCAATTAAGCGCGAAGAGCGCGTTGGAAGACTCCGGATAATTCCCGAACATGTGGTTTTGGTAAAGGATGTCTATCATACCTGCGCGTGTAATCGGGGTTTGTGCAAAGAGAACAAGCCAATAGCTGCAAAGTCACAGAGCTTTATTATGAGGGGGCGAGGTATCGAACCCGAATTCGCCGCGGAAGCAGCTTGTCAAAAGTTCTTCGAGCATATTCCGTCGTTTCGCATGGAGCGCCGCTTGATGAACTGCAATGTAAATTTGAGCCGTCAGGCCATTGCCAGAAACATCGCCCACCTTTCAAAATACCTGGCACCCTTGAGAGATGCGCTTCAGTCACATGTAAACGCCGGTTATGTGGCACACATGGACGAAACGCCAATCTCGGTCCTGAATCCCGGCAAGGGTAAGTGCGATATCGGATATATTTGGGCAACCTGTCGCGATGAACGTCGCTGGAACCCGGACGCACAGCCCGCGGTGGTCTATCATTATGCGCATTCACGTGCTGGGGCGGTGGCCGAAGGTATTCTCGACGGCGCGTCGTTGCGTTTCCTGCAGACTGATGGCTACGCCGCATACAATTGCCTCTTTAAAAAGGGGGCGATTACCGAATGACGGCCTGACGTCGGTGCGGTGTTTGGCACATGCGCGCCGTAAATTCTTCGAAACCTCGCTTGCCACTGGCAGCCCACTGGCACATCGCGCCGTCCAAATGTTCCGGAAGATGTATGCTGTCGAAAAGGCGGCCCATGGCCTGCCGCCAGCCGACCGTGAGGCCCTGCGTCAGAAATATAGCCTTCCGATCCTCGATCAGCTTCACTCTGAGTTGTTGGAGAACCGCGATGAAGCGCATGGCGGATTGAGGACGGCGATCAATTACACGTTGAAGGCATTCGACAGCCTGCGGCATTTCATTTTTGACGGAAAGCTGGAGATCGATAATAATCCTGTAGAACGCTGCATCCGTGGAATCGCGTTGACGAAGAAGAACTCGCTTTTTGCTGGGACTCACGAGGCGGCAGATGTTTGGGCGATCTACTATTCACTGATCGAAAGCGCACGTTTGAACAAGATTAACGCCCGCAGCTATGTGAATTGGGTTGTGGGTGAAATCGAACGCACCCGCGGCGAGATTGACTACAGCTTGCTGATGCCTTGGCACTGTCCGAACGGACACATCGAAAACTAACACCAACGGATCCGGCTGGGAACGGCCGGATCAGAAGCAATCTCAAATTGCCGGGTTCCAGTGCAGGATCCCGGCCGAAAGGCATGGGTGAGTTTGAATTGCGAAGACTTTGTCTGGAGCAATCAAGTGACAGGTAGCATCAGCTTTACCGATACCGGTCGCCCTCTATCTCGCAGTGTTCCATCACTCGATCCACCCATCGATCAAACCAGACCCAGTTCCCGTAATCGCCAATGCATCCATAGCCCTTGCCAATCGTCTTTGCATTGAGCTTTTTCCAGAGTTGCGTGTGGTCATGCACTCGAAACTCTGGGAAGTCAGCAGCCTGAACTTTTTCAACCACCTTGCCGGGCGGATATCTCTCTCTGTTCACTTCCTTGAATATGATCTTTTCGATCTCGCCCGCAATGTCGCTTCCTGGGCTGATTACCTGGACCGCTGTATCCGCGGCTCCAGGTTTCTTCGACGCCATGGGAATAAAGCCATACGTCATTCGATAAGCGGGATCCTTCAATTGCTCATCATTCAGTCCATGCTCGAAAGCGTCAATCGCGGCTTCAATGTGTTTCGGAAGACTAGATGCATGTTTGAGGACGGTTTTCTGTTCAGCGCCAAAGGAAACAAACTGAAGCGCAAGAGGTAGCCGCTTCTCGAGACCATACTGCACGCCGAATTCATTCTTAAGGAGTTCATTGAAATTCAGAGCGCAGGCCTGAAGCTTTGCCCCCAAAGCATCGTCAATCCTGTTTGTTGACCGGTGCTCTATTTCATGGCGGATCTCGATCAGGAATTGAAGGTTCTTCGCGGCGCCACCTTTTACGGGACACTTGTCATGCCTGAGGCAATGACCGGCTTCCCAGAATTTATCTGCCCCTTCTTTCGTCTTTTGACCGGGATACCGATAGTCGATCCCTTCGCGCCGGAACCATGCATGTAAGAGGTATGTCCAGGCGATAACAGCGGTCACGATGAACAGTTCAGCGCGAAAAGTAAGCCCTGCCGAATTGAAAGTCTGGACAGCCGCAATCATCGCTTCGCGTGCCTTTATCAGGAGCTCGTCGCCTCGGATACTTAAGCCGGTCTGGTGATCGATATCGGGCCAAGTCGATATAAATGCGTCCAAATCGTCATCTGATACCGGCTTGATGACCTTGTGCTTGACCCCGGTGCGGATTTCGCTGATGAGGCGATGGTTGATCGATCTTGTCGGTCGAGTGAAATACGCAAGGATATCCTGATCGTTGGTAGCCGGACCGCCGCGTTCGATCATGGCCTTTACGATCCCGACCTCCCAATTCTCCAAAGTATTTCCCCGCCGCCTTGTCTTCTTCTTCTTCGCTTTGTCGACTTCGTTGGGCATGTAGTATCTTCCATTGCTTTGGGAACATCAGCGGAGACACCGGAAGGGAACATGACGTCATGCACGTCCGTATCTCAGCAACCTGCCCACGTTATGTCGCAGTCGAGGCACTCTTCAACCGCAAGAATACAATGCCCCGCTCGTAATGAGGCTCAAAGTGCAAATGGAATTGCCAAGCCCAATTTTCGACCGAAATCAATTCGCCGAATCAGATTGCTTGCGCGAAGAAAGGGACTGTTCCTGAATACGGAATAGCATTGGGAACACCGCAAAAATGCGATTTTCACCGGCCCATGCACCGCTTACGGTGAACGAGTCGGGAACGTTCAGATGCAGTTTCGAGGGGAGGTTTTCGGGTCACGAGCACTCCGAAATCCGGTAATCCGCGGGTGCCCCATTTGTCTTCGTCAGGATGCAGAAACACATGACGGTGACTCACTTGAAGCTATGGCGATGCGCGGTGACTGGCAGTTGCGAGAGGCAACCTTGTGCCTCAAGCATCAACATCCGTTGGTGAGCCTTTGGCGGGTCGATCGGCTTCCAGATCGCTATGATGTCGGCGCGCGTTTGAAAGAAATCGAAGACGATTTGATCCAAGGTGCTTTTGATCGTCCAAGAGAAGATGCTTCGGCATACGACCTATGGCTGGATGCTCGGCTTGAACATCGCGGGGATACTACATGGCTTGCGGGTCAGTCACTATATTCGGCAACCACTGTCTCGCGGCTACTGGGAACCGAACTCGCAAAATTCAAATATGACAAAACCCTTCCGGCGGATGAGCAGCATAGGCGCGCGTTGGGCGATGGCTTTGAAGCGCTTAAAGATGGAGAAGCCGCATTTAAGGAGGCACTTGATCGACTTGCCGCCCGTGCATCAGGGCCATTGGATGAGCCGGCAAAAGCATTTGGAGATTTGTTCCGTAAGATGTCTCGTGACTTCGTTACGGATGATGCATTCGCAGTCTTCAGGGGCATACTGCGAGAGTGTATTCTTTCTCATTGGCCGTATGCATCAGGCGACATTCTATTGGGAGAGAAAGTCAAGGAGCGCCGTTTACATTCTGTGGCCACAGCCGCTCGGGAGGTCGATCTGTGGCCTGCAGGTCTGGACGCCATGCTGACAGAGGCAGGCGTTCTGGCCAAAGAGGATCAGCGTCCCTATAGCCGCAAGGTTTTTGACGCCATCCAACACGCTGACCTCCTCGCAGAAATACCATCATTGGTGGGGCCAGGTGAAATGCAGACAGCTATGGGCGCAACGAAGGCTGCTCTCATCTCCTTGGAAGAAGGGGGTATTTTGATGCCCCGGACACGAGCGCCGAAGATTATTGCAAGATGGCGCATTTCAGACGGCGTTGGTTTGGTTGAAGAACTTTCTGCACTTGCAATTCCCATGCCAGAAAATGGGCACAGCTGGGAGACACTCCAAGAAGCTCGGCGGCGAAGAGGTCTAGACGTAGGAACCATTATCAGGTTGGTGCGCTCTGGAGCATTGAAGATCGCCCGTTCAGATGTTGTTGCCGGATACAATGGTTTTGCCGTCTTAAAGGCCGAAGTAGATACGATTGTGGCGGGGAGGGCTTCGGTCGCGCCTCAATTTACGGAGTTGTCGGATACGATTTCCGCAGCGGCTTTCGGACGATCTATTGGTCTACGGGACGGTCGTCGTTTCCTTGCATTGGTTGAGGCAGGTTATGTGCCCGCCACTGAAATCATAAACCCCAAGACGCAGAGGAAACAACTTCGGATGAACGATCAGGACATTTCTGCATTTCATCGACAATTTTTGACCCTGACGACTATTGCAGCTGAGTTCGACGTCAGCAGGAACAGAGCATCAGCGATCATTAAGGCGCATAAAGCAAAGCCGTTTTCTCCTGAGGGGCAGGATTTCGGCTCGATCTGGTTGCGCGTCGACGTGGCACCACTGTTCGTATCAGGCTTCCGTTGACCAAAGATGCGTCTGCGAATGCTCACAAACGTTCAACAATTCACAAAAACCAACTTTTGTCGAAAAGTCGGTCTTTCGATGCCGAACGACAGTTGTTAAGTTTAGATGTTGGCGGCCCCGGAAGGAATCGAACCCTCAACCTCGGACTTAGAAGGTCCTTGCTCTATCCAGTTGAGCTACGGAGCCGCTGAAAGCAGTCTGTAAAACAGTCCGCAATATTTTACTACTTGCTAAACGCCTTTATTTCAAAGCGAAACTTAGGCTTGACCAATCGATTAAAAGTCGGACATTCTATCCAGTTGAATTACGTGGGCGCACTTGTTGATCTTCTATGCAAGTTCCGACTGGTGTCAACCAGAAGACCGGAGGGTATTGCCAAGTTGTTGTCGATCACTTGTGAAGCATTAAAAAGGGCAGGGCTATGCCGCCAATTCGGCGGTGTAATCGGCCCAGAGGCTGAACGCATCGCTGCGGGCGTGGCGGTATGAGATTGCGGTGAGTTGATAGCGGCGGGGACGGAAAATCAGGTTGATTTGGTCATGCGCAGACAGAAAACTCTGAGTTTGTCGGTGGGATTTGAACCGCCCGAATATCTTCTCCCGTTTGCGGGTCGGCCGGTGCGACGCTTCGATCGCATTGTTGAGGCCTTTGTGGGCGCGGTGGTCAGCGCCCGGGGCCAGCATTTTTGATCGGCTTGATGTAGCTGCGCAATTTGTCAGTGATGATGACCCTTGGTTCGCCGAACCGGGCAACCAATCGTTGGAAAAACCGCTTCGCCGCTTTAGCATTCCGACGCGTTTGTACAAGAATATCGCCATTTGCGTCGATTGCGCGCCACAGCCAGTGCCTCTTGCCACGGATCGTGATTACGACTTCATCCATGTGCCACTTGTCGTTCGGTCGCGGTCGACCCCGGCGGATGCAATCTGCAAAGTGGCAACCAAAACGATTGACCCACAGCCGGACCGTTTCCCGGCTGACAATAACGCCCCGCGCTGCCAACAGGTCTTCAACATCAGCCGTGCTCAGGGCTAGCCGGTAGTACGCCCAGACGGCGTACGCAATGATCTCACGCGGATAGCGGAAGCCCTTTAGGCGCGGCATATTGTTTGGGGTGCTCATAGGATCAGTTTAACCTGTTCATAACGACCGAACAACTTGGCAATACCGTGTGGATTTGTCCAAGCGTCGGCAACCCCGTCGCAGGGCCGCCGACATGGATAAGGGTTTTGCAAAGCAATCGGCAAACGCAAAAAGCGGGGGAACTCTCTCGGTCAAAGCCTTTAGGCCAGGGTCTGAAATCAGCCCTTACTGGCATTCCCGCACGGCGATCTCTGCCATTTTCAGGATCGCCTCGCGCGTTGTGGCGACGGCGATGAACCGGGCGTTATGGCAGAACTTTGCCCCCTGCACGCCGCTTGCCTCTTCGAGTTCTGCATCCGTCAACCCGGCCCAAGCCGCGGGCAAATCTGCGCGTTGATCAAACGTGTCGCCTGAAAGTTTGATACCCCCCAGCGTCCAGTCATCGCCCCGCGGATGAACCACGAACAAGATGTGATCTGCCTCTGCTTGATCGAGAACGGAGCGGTACGGCATGCCCATAGGCAGCTCCAGTATGGGCGAGGTGCCAGCCTTGGCGATGGCCGCTTCTACGATACCAACTGCACGGGCTTTTGCTGCCAGATTGCGGATCTGCGCTTCGACAAAATGCCGCGCGATTGGCAAGGCCTTGAAAAACGCGTCATCGTTGGCGGTTGGCGATGTATCGTCAAAAACCGGCTTCAGGCTTCCCAAAAGTGTGGGCAGGGTCAGGATCGATAGCGGGCCCGCAACCGAGGGCTCCATCGCGCCATTGTCGAGCAGGTCAATCGGCAGCACAAAATTCTTGTCGAACTTGTGGTGGATAGCCGCGATTTGATCCGCAGGCACCTCCATCGCCGTCAGATAGTCCCGCCCGTAATGGGCCCAGATCAAGCCGAAAGAGCTGAAGGGCTGCTCGTCTTCACGCAGGGGACCGGGGCGTTGGTGGTGGTCAAAGATTTGCGCTGCGAGATCATAGGCCCCGCCCACATCATAGATGATCTTGTCAGCGCCGGGCGTAAGCAATTGCCGGTCTCGACTGCGCAGCAAATCCGCCTGAGGGAACAAACGTGTGAGCACGACAGAAGACAGCAATTCGTCCGCATGGAAACCGCCGGAATGTGTAATAAGATGGGTGATGGTCATAGCGCGCTCCAAACGGTCGGGCAGATAAAAATTTTGGGATGCCATTCCCTTTAAGCGATCTCAAAGGCGGACAAGCCGATACATGCAGAACAATCCTTTTGGTCCTGCTGTAAACGAAAAGAGGTGGTCCGTGCTGATGGTGAGCACCCGCATAGGTGCTACTGGTTTTTCGCAGGAAGGCAACCACCGAATTGATAAAGTCGGACATAAGAACAAACCTATTTCCCATAGCAGATATGCGGGAGAAGTGACGAAACGCATGGTTTCTCAAGGGTGATTGCGACGGTTTTCCGCTATCTCAGTTTCATCAGTTCTTCCCTGAATGCTTCAGTTGGGGTGCGCCATCCCAGACACTTTCAGGGCGTGCCGTTCCAGTTCATTTCTCGATTTGAGAGCGCGGCCACAGGCGCATCTCTGGGAAAATAGCGCCGGGCACGTTTGTTTAAGTTCTCCACTGAACCTTTCAGCCACGGTGCTTGTGGATCGCGAAACCAATCCTCAGTTCCTATCCCAGGTTTGAGTTTGCGCCAGTTCCGGAACTCAATTCCACGATCAAAGGTGATGGATTTGCGGGCCGATTGGGGAAGGGGCTCCACTACGCTCATCAGCTTGTTTATCAGATGCGTCGTGCTGCGATCGTTGTTGCGGAACAGGACGGAAAACCGCGTCTTGCGCTCGACCAGTGAGGCAACGTTCGTCTTGCCTTGCGCACGCTCAAAGATTATCAAATCGCCTTCCCATTCGCCGAATGTCTCACGTGGCTTAACGTAGTCTGGGCGTTTATGGATTGACCGATCAGGCGGAAAAACACGGCCACACGGTGCGCGTCTACACCGTGGGTGCCGTTTTTTTGCGCCGGTGCGGCAAGTGGCGCCAGTTTGTCAGACTGGCCATCTGGACTGTAAACACAGGCGTAGATCGTCTCGTGACTGACGCGCAGAGATTGACCATCGAGCTGTAAGCGACCTGCGATCTTTTCAGGTGACCAGCCACCTTCAGCTGCGCGATCACGTGCTGCCGCAGATCAAAAAACCGCACGAGTTTACGACCCCGCGCGCGACGATTTACGGCGGACCTCTGCGCAGTCACCCCGTAATAACCATTTAGATTCGGCAGTTCTTCATCAATAAATTTGTTCCGTTGAACCTCACGAAAGACAGTCGAGCGGTGCCTGCCAATCTCAACAGCGATCTTGCTCACCGGTACTTTCGCGTTCAACATGTCTTCAATCGCACGTCTCTCACGCAAATCTAGCTCGGTATGGGCCATCTTCATTCTCATTGCTTTACAGCAAGATAGGGGAATTGTCGCAACCCAGTATAGAATGTGCCGCTACGGCTTGCTGAAGGTTAATAATGATAATTATGAAATCGATTTTCCGAGGCTACCAATGCCTCTCGGCACAGCCAAAAGGCATGCAAGGTGGTCTGGAGCTACTGTGAATTGGTATCGGCGGGGATATTTCGCCGGTCGCGGGCCGTGATCTCATCCAGCATAACCGCTTGCGGGGTCGGCATATCCCCCGCGTGAAGGGCGCGCAGCACCTGCCTGCGCCCCTCAATGCCAGTCGTATCTTTACGTTTCTTCAAAAAGTGAAAGCCAAGCACCCTCGCTGCCAAATAAGGGTGGGTTTCTACAAAATGGCCATTCATTGCGCTGCGTTCAATCAATCGCAACAGGGTGGAGCGAGAGGTTTTCGTCATGTTCGCCTGCAAGATCCGGTCACGCTCGGCGATCATATCAGGATCGGTCAGGGCTGCGTAATCAAAGATCCGGCAAAGATCAGCTTCCGACGCCTGCTCCGCATTCCGCATCATCAATTCTGGCGACAAAAGGGCAGGTGCCGTCAGCCCCGCTTGCGACATTGCCCGTGACAGGCCCTTCTCTCCATGCTGCAAAACCGACGCGCGGCGGGAAGAGACCGGATACCGCCGCCAGAATGCCTGAAACGCCGGATGGCCAAGCGCGCGGGCGCCAAACATCAAGAAATAGGATTGGAAATGGGCACGATGCGCACGCCCCGGCTTTTCCATCCATGCGGCCCCTGAAAACCCGTCATTGCCAGACGCCGTTTCCAGTCGCGCCAGCAAGTCACAGTCTTCTTGCAGTGGAAACCAGATGCTGTCGTTCAATATGACCAACCGCTCGGGTTCAAAATTATGTTTCTATAACAGCATGATACCGTCACGGTAGCCGCCGAAATCATGGCCGAGGTTCGGCCTTTCGACCAGACGCCAAACCAGCGGCAACAAGCGCGCACGGTCGGCTTCGCTCAGGGCGCTTTTGGACACAACCAGCGGCGCATACCCGCGCGCGTGCAGGTGCCGACAGGTCGCCAGAATTTAATCAGCCACCCCTTTCGGCTGCCATATCAAAAACAGCGCCAGTTTTGGCTGATACGCCAAACCGCCCGCATATTCGCATAGGTCCGCGCCAAAGGACCTGTCACGTTTGCGCTGCGCAAAATATTCCGGAATCCGGGCGATATGGCCAAAAGCACTCTCCCGAGCCGGCTTCAGCTCGCGCAGCACTTTCGTTCTTTTCTTCATCTTGCTCTCTACTTCCATCCGCAGATCGCGAGATTAAGGGCGGCGGCTTAGATCACGCTTTGCCTGCGGCAAAAGATAGCCCTTTTTCAACAGCCACCATGCCCGGCGGAAATAATTGCTGGCGCGCAACCAATAGTGGGGCAAACGCTTGTACCATTTGAACTTGACCACATCGCCCGAGGCGGTGCCCGTGATAAAGCTATGCCCCCCGTCATCGACATGGCTGGGGAAGGGCTCCAGCCCGAACAAGCGGAAGTCATGCCGGAAAAAGCGGTTGATCTCATGATCCGTGGCCCGCGTGATCGGTACCATCGCAGGCAGCAGTTTTTCGACCGTGGCGCGGGTAATCAAATAGGCCCCCGTCCCTGTCGCAGGCCCCAGATAGGCGTTCACCCGGTAATCCCCCAGCTTGCCCTGCACAACAGGCCCTTTGGCGCGGATCTTGTTCAGCTTCAGCATATCCCAAGCGTGGTCATTCGCCAGCGCAAGATCGACCGCGGACAGAAAATCATCATGGAAAACAACGTCATCTTCCAATATCAACGCAGCAGGCTTGCCCGAGGCCAGAAATTCTTTCCACACCCCCAGATGCGAGGCGTAACAGCCAATCCCGCCCCACAGCACTTTACGGCCAAGGTTACGCTCAAAGGCGGGCAGGTCCATCAGCGCGCGCAGCTCGTCCTCGCGCGCCTTGCCATCTACGCCGTCAAAGACCGCATAGGGCAAATCAAGCTGTTGCAATTGCGCGTCCATTTTGCGCCGCCGCTCTGTCGCGCGCGGAAGATTGACAAGCCAGACACCAATATCTTCTCTCGTAAGTGTCATGCTATGCTATCTCCATCTGCGGGCTGCTTTGCGCCTGTCTATGATGTGGCGCGCGAATCTGCAAACCTTTCAGGAAACAGAATGCCTACCCCCTAAGGCGGGACTGGTAATCATTGGCCTGCCAATCAGCACGGAAAAGCCAGCTTTGCTCGGGCTGGCGTTCGGCCTGTTCCTTGGGGATCTCGACCTCATCAAAGCCCGACCGCCGCGCCATGGCGTATTGATCCGCGATAAGCGGGCCACGCGCGCGCAGCCGTTTGGTATAACCCATGCGCCGCAACTGCCGCGCAAGGGTGAACCCCCGACCATCCGCAAAACTGGCGAAATCCACCCGGATCAGGCCGAAATCATCCAGCCGCCCTTGCAGCACCGACAAATCCGCATCGGCGGCCAGATCAAGCCCCGGCCCGCTGTCGCCGCTGTTGGTTTGCGGGTTGTCGGTAAAGCCGTTTTCCCAATCCTCTGCCGAGAACCCATTATCCCTGATAAGAACGCTCATCCGCCTGCTCCTGATCTTACAACTTTGCCCGCGCCAAAATGAATGCCGCATTCGGTTTTGTTCTGGCCCTGCCAACGGCCTTCGCGGCCCTTTGCCGGCACGGTGCATGGCGCGCAGCCGATAGAGGCATAGCCTCTGGCAACCAGCGGATGCGGCGGCAACTGATGCGCAGAAATATAGGCGGCCGTATCGGCATGCGTCCAATTCGCCAGCGGGTTAAGCTTGATGCGGCCGGTGCCTTCCTCGGCCTCCAGCAAGGACAGTTGTTCACGTTTGCCGCCCTGATACCGCTTGCGCCCGCTGATCCATGCATCAAACCCCTCCAGCCCATGTGCCAAAGGGGCGGTTTTGCGCAGCGCACAGCAGGCATCGGGCATGGATTGATGCAGCGTGCCATCCGGATCCTCAACACCCAGCGCCAGCGCATCGGCGCGCAACACCCGCACATCGCGCAGGCCCAGCAGATTGCCCAGATCCCGTTGATATTTCATCGTTTCCGCAAAGAGCATTTCGGTATCGATAAACAGAACCGGCGTGTTGCGGTCAATTTCAGAAACCATATGCAACAGCACGGCCGCCTCGGCACCAAAGCTGGACACAAGCGCGGTTTTGCCGAACTCCCCGTCCCGCAAGGCGGCCTTCAGCAGGCTGATGGCCTGCGCCTCGGCGAAATGGGTGTTCAAACGCGTGGCGCGCTCTAACAGGTTACTCTGCAGCATTGATCAGAACCTCTTGGTAAAGGGCTGCCTTGAACGGGGCAAGGCCGAGGCGGCGGTAAGCATCAAGGAAGGTTTCATCGCGGCTTTCGCGCATATCAAGATAGGCCATAATCAAGCGTTCAATCGCAGGCACAATCTCATCATAGGCAAAGCCCGGACCGGTGCGCGCGCCAAGGGCGGCGTCTTCGGTGTGGTCGCCGCCAAGGGTGATCTGGTAGTTTTCAACCCCTGCCCGATCCAGTCCCAAAATGCCGATATGGCCAACGTGGTGATGCCCGCAAGCATTGATGCAGCCCGAGATTTTGAGCTTGAGCGGCCCGATGTCATGTTCAATCTTCAGCGCGTCAAAGCGTTCTGCGATCTGTTGCGCAACCGGGATGGAACGGGCCGTCGCCAGCGCGCAATAATCCATACCGGGGCAGGCGATAATGTCGGAAATCAGCCCGATATTCGCCGTGGCCAGCCCTTCGCTTACCAGCTGGGCATAGACCTCTGGCAAGTCGGCCTTATGCACATGCGGCAGGATCACATTCTGCTCATGGCTGATGCGCAGCTCGTCATAGCCGTATTGTTCGGCCAGATCGGCCAGCAGGCGCATCTGGGCCGCACTTGCATCGCCGGGGGTTTCGCCATGCGCCTTGAGCGATACCGTCACAATCGCATGGTCGGGCTGCACATGCGCCGCAAGGTTGGTATCGGACCATGACCGGAACGCAGGGTTTGCCGCCCGCGCTGCGGTAAAGGTATCGACGCCACCGGTGCGCAGTGCAGGCCGCGCAAATTGCGATGTGATCTCTGCCAGAACAACCTGATCGATACCGCCAAAGCTGGGCCGGATTTCGGCAAAGCGTGCATCGACAAGACGGCGGATCTCATCGATGCCATGCTCATGCACCGTGACCTTGATGCGCGCCTTATACTTGTTGTCACGCCGCCCGATCTGGTTCCAGACCGAAACGATCGCCTCAAGATAGGGCAGCAAATCCGCCTGCGTCAGGAACGGCGTGATCACCTTACCGATCATCGGCGTGCGGCCCAGCCCCCCGCCCACGATCACCTCAAACCCGATCTCGCCATCCCGTTCCACCATGCGCAGGCCGATATCATGCGCCCGCGTCACCGCGCGGTCATTGGGCGATCCGGTGATCGCGATCTTGAACTTGCGCGGCATAAACTGGAATTCGGGATGGTCCGTGCTCCACTGGCGGATCAGCTCGGCCACGGGGCGGGGGTCGGCCAGCTCATCCGCGGCGGCACCGGCAAAATGATCGGCGGTGACGTTGCGGATAGTGTTGCCCGAGGTCTGGATCGCGTGCAGCCCGACCTCTCCCAAGGCATCAAGCATATCGGGGATATCGTTCAGCTTTGGCCAGTTGAACTGGATGTTCTGGCGCGTGGTGAAATGGCCGTAACCCTTGTCCCAGCGTTCTGCCAGATAGGCCAGCTTGCGTATCTTGGCACTATTGAGTGTGCCGTAAGGGATCGCCACCCGCAGCATATAGGCGTGCAATTGCAAATAGACGCCATTCATCAAGCGCAGGGGCTTAAACTCATCCTCGGTCAGCTCCCCCGACAAGCGCCGCGCGACCTGTGCGCGAAACTGGGCATTGCGATGAACGAGGAAGGCTTTGTCAAAGTCGTTATAATGATACATCGGCTTGCTTTCCGTGAAACTTGTTGGACGGGCCTGTCTGGCGGAAGGCCTCGCGAAAATGGGTGGGCTGTGGCAAGCCGCCCTCTAGCCGGACATCGGCCAGATAGACGCCCACAACCTCATGGTCGCGCGCATGGGCTGCGGCAAGCGCTGCCTGTGCAACATCGGGATCATCGAACACCTGCGCATCCTGCAGCCGCCGCGCCCAACAGTTATCGGCTGCAAGATAGACGACATCGCCCTCAACAAGCGCATTGGCTGTGATAATCTGGGGTTTCATAGTGCTATTCCCTCTTGCAATTCCATCTGTGCCGCGCGGGGAGCAAGCCCCAGAAACATCAGCGCCGGACCGGATAATCCGGCCTTGGCCAAATCCGCCTCCAACCGCGCCAGAGTCGAGGAAATGATGCGTTGATCGGGGCGAGATGCATTCTCAACGATGCTGACGGGCGTGGCAGGCGATGCGCCATGCATCAACATACGGCCTTGAACAAACCGCGCCGCGCGTTTGCCCATATAGACCGCCGCCACCTCGCCCTCACGCGCCAAGGTATGCCAGTCATGTTCGGCAAAACCCTGCATGTCATGTGCGGTCATATAGCGCACAGCCTGATTGCGGCCGCGTTTGGTCAGGCTTTGCCCGATAGCGGCCACACTGGCCGAGGCTGCGGTAATCCCGGGCACAATGTCCCAGGTGATGCCTTCGGGTTCTAGCGCGTCGATTTCCTCATCAAGCCGCCCAAAGACTGTCGGATCACCGCCCTTCAGCCGCACCACACACACGCCGTTTTGCGCATGTGCAACCAAAAGCGCATTGATTTCTTGTTGGGATTTCGACGGGCCAAAACCCTCTTTTCCCACCGGAACCATAATGGCCCCGGCGCGGCACAAATCCAGAATGGGCCGAGATACCAGCCGGTCATAGATCACCACATCCGCCGCCAGCAGCGCGTTATGCGCCTTGCGCGTCAGCAGCTCCGGATCACCGGGGCCTGCGCCGACAAACGCAACATGCCGCCCAATGGCGGTTTGGTTTTGATCCGATGGAAGCTTTGACATTTCAGGCGCCTGTTATTTGCTATCAGACCCTATTATGGAATAATTTCCCGTATAAATGCCAGTACCCGCAATAACTAAAGAAATTGTTCCTCCGATGTGGCGGCAAGCGTGACAGGTTCCCACCATTCAGGATATTGGTGGGAACCTTGCCCCCCCTGCGGACGGATACCCCCCCGCAGGGCGATTCCTTTTTAGCCGCCAAAGCGCGCGGCCAGCCCCCGCAAACCATTGGCAAAGCTAGTGACATCAATGCCAACGCCGGCAAAATTGCCGCCCGCGGCTTTGCAACCCTCGATGAAATCCGGCTCCGTCGCCAAGAACCCCGCAAACCGCCCCGAGGCCCTGATCCGACGCAGCGCCTCATAAACAGCCTCACGCAGCGCGGTATGGTCAGGCGCCCCAAGCAGCCCCATATCAGCGGCCAGATCAGCGGGTCCGATGAACACGCCATCCACGCCCTCAACCGCCAAAATCTCATCCAGCGCGGCAAGGCCCTTGACGCTTTCGACCTGCACGATCAGGCAGATCTGTTCATTGGCGGTGGTCAGATAATCCGCAATGCCGCTAAACTCCGACGCCCGCGCCAAGGCCGATCCGACCCCGCGAACCCCCTCTGGCGGATAGCGCGTCGCGCGGAC
The DNA here is from genome assembly GCF_005234135.1 of Pseudorhodobacter turbinis. NCBI lineage: Bacteria > Pseudomonadati > Pseudomonadota > Alphaproteobacteria > Rhodobacterales > Paracoccaceae > Pseudorhodobacter > Pseudorhodobacter turbinis. Next base: position 1,372,715 of record NZ_CP039965.1, on the reverse strand, counting down.
AAGGTCTGTGGCTTGCTCGGCGCTGTCGACCATGGGGATCAGCAGTGTTTGCGCCCCGATGTCCAAGGCTTGCTTGATCATAACCGGATCGCCGATCGGCAGCCGGACAATCGGGGCCGAGGGCCCGCCCCGCAACACGGCAAGCTGCGCCGAGATTGAACGGATATCGTTGGGCGCATGCTCTCCGTCAATCAGCAGCCAGTCGAAACCGGCACTGGCGGCAATCTCGGCGGCATAAGGGTCTGCCATACCCAGCCAGATACCATGCAGCGTTTCGCCAGCAATCAAACGATGTTTCAGCGTATTTATAGGAGCGGGCATAGGGCGACCTCAAATTCAGAATGACTTGGCTACCCTCGGAAACTCGACAGGGCAGAGAAGGACACCGGACAGGAAAATCCGTCGCGCTGCAATCCCAAAACACATCGGCCCTAGCCCGAAGAGGCCATCGTTTGACGAAACCGCAGCAAGGCCGCAACAAAGAACGCAGCGCTAAGCCCGACCATCACCAGCATATCGGGCCAAACCGTCTCTAGCCCCGCGCCACGGTACAAAATCGCCTGCGAAAAAGACACGAAATGCGTCGAGGGCGCGATCTGCATGATGTTTTGCAGCCATGTCGGGATGCTCTCCATCGGGGTGGTGCTGCCGGACAACAGGTTCATCACCACCAGCACCGGCAGTGCCAAAAGGCCGAACTGCGGCATTGAGGTGGTAAAGGTCGCCAACAAGATCCCCAGCCCCGTCACCGAAACCAGATAAAGCACCGTCCCCACCACGAACAGGCTGATGGAGCCCGCAATCGGCACCCCCAATATCCCCTGGACCACCAGCCACAGCGACAGGACCGCCGCCACGATAATCGCCAGACCATTGGCCCAGATCTTGGCCAGCATGATCTCGGATGGCGATACCGGCATGACCAGAAGATGCTCGATCGTGCCGTGTTCGCGTTCGCGTATCAACGCCGCGCCCGTCAGCAAAACCGACAGGATCGTGACGTTATTGATCACCTGCATCACCGAGGAAAACCATGTCGATTGCAGGTTCGGATTGAATTGCGCCGTCACCACCAGATCAATCGGCAAGGTGGTCGCACTATCGTCCCGCGCCACGAATTTGGTGATCTCGGCGGTGATGATCTCTTGCAAGAACACCGCGCCGTTGCCCGCCTGCACCATCGCCGTGGCATCCACATTCAACTGCATTTCAGGTTGACGACCCGCCAGCACATCCGCCTCAAACCGAGGCGGAAAGGACAGCACGAAAACATAATCGCCATCATTCATCACCCGGCCCACATCCGAGGCCGCGATCTCTTGCGGCGTATCAAACTCGGGCGGCAAAATGGCCCCTACAATTCGCCCCGTTAGATCGGAGCGGTCCAGATCGACATAGGCGACCGAGGCATTGACCACCTCCAGCCTGGCCCCCGTGGCCACGGCATAAACCGCAAAACTGAAAACATAGACAATCAGCAACAAAAGCACCGGATCGGCCCGCAGGCTGCGCAGTTCTTTCAACCCCAGCCGGTAGATATTGATAAGCCACTGCCGCATCTCAAGGCTCCTGTTTGCGCAACGCCAGAACCGACGCCGCAATGAAAAACAGCGCAAAGCCCGCCAGCGCCAGATGGTTTTGCCACAGCTCCGCAAAACCCAGATCCTTGGTGAAAGTGCCGACACTGATCTGTTGATACCAAGCCGAGGGGAACCCCAGACCGATCATCCGCCCGCCCCCCGAAAGCGACGACACCGGCACCAAAAGCCCCGAGAAATTCACCGAAGGGATGATAGAGATGATCGCAGCCGCAAAGGTCGCCGCAACCTGCGTCTTGGTAAAGGTCGAGACCAGCACACCAAATCCCGTCGTCGCCAGCGCATAAAGCAACGTTCCCACAAAAAGCGCCGTGACAGAGCCTTTTATCGGCACCCCGAACACGCCGTAAGCCACCACCAACAGCGTCAAAAAGCTAATGGTTGCGATAACGACGTAGGGCAGCTGTTTGCCCAAGATAAACTCTAGCCGCGTCACGGGGGTGGAGCGGAAATTCGCGATAGACCCAGTCTCTTTTTCGCGCACAACCCCCATCGCCGCCATCATCGAGGGGATCAGAACCAGCATCAGCATGATCACCGAAGGCACAATGGCAAAGACCGATTTAAACCCTTGATTATAGCGAAAACGCGTCTCTATTTCGGCGTAACTCGTGTCGATCCGCTTGCCGTAGGTGCGCTCTATCTGGTCATTCATATAAGAGATCGCCAACCCTTGCAGATAGCCGCGCGTGGTCTCGGCGCGAAACGGCATGGCGGCATCAACCGCTATGCGCAGTTCAGGGCGTTGCGATTGCAGCAGCATCCGCCCGAAATCAGGCGGGATCTCGATGGCCAGCGCAATCTCGCCGCTGCGCAAGCGGGCTTGAAGCTCGGCACTGCTGCGCGCGGCGGGCTGCTGCGCGAAATAACGCGAGCCGGAAAACGCCTCTAGCAGGGTGCGACTTTCCGCGGTCTGGTCCTGATCCAGCACGGCATAGGGCAGATCCGTCACATCAAACGAAATGCCATAACCAAAGGTCAGCATCAAAATGACCGGTCCCAAAAAGGCAAAGGTCAGCCGCAGGCGGTCGCGCAAAATCTCCATCATCTCACGGCGGGCAAAGGCCCAGATGCGGGCAATCCCCCTGTTTTGCACTGCCGAAACCGGACGGTCCGCCAGTTCTGGGGTGGCGTCTAGCGCCTCGGCATCCCCGCCCGCCGCCTCACGCAGATAGGCGACGAAAGCGGTGCCCAGATCCTCGGTCCCTCTGGTTTTCGCAATCTCGGCGGGGGTGCCGACGGCCAGCACCCTGCCTGCATGCATCAAGGATATCCGGTCACAGCGCTGCGCCTCATTCATGAAATGGGTCGAGACAAAAATCGTCACCCCGTCATTGCGCGACAACCCGATCAGATGTTCCCAGAACGCATCGCGCGCAATCGGATCGACGCCCGAGGTTGGCTCGTCCAAGATCAACACCTCGGGGGCGTGGATCACCGCCACGGCAAGTTGCAGGCGTTGGCGCAGCCCCAGCGGCAGGGCATCGGGGCGGTCCTCGGCGACATCGGCCAGATCGAATGTTGTCATCATCTCGGCCACGCGCCCGGCCCGCGTTTTCACCGGAAGCTGGTATAATTCGGCATGCAGGTCGAGGTTCTGGCGCACCGTCAGCTCGGAATAAAGCGAGAAGGATTGCGACATATAGCCGACCCGCCTGCGCGTGCGCATGTCGCGCGCATCCAGCGTTTCGCCAAACAAGAGCGCCTCGCCTTCGCTGGCAGGCAAAAGCCCCGTCAGCATCTTCATCGTGGTGGTCTTGCCGCAACCGTTAGAACCAAGGAACCCAAAAATCTCGCCACGTTCAATCTCAAAGTTCACTGAATCCACCGCCGTAAAGTCACCAAACCGGCGGGTAAGGGACTTGGCCTGAATGGCGGGGGGGCCTTCGGCGAGCTGTCGGGGCGGCACGACGACCGCATGATGCCCGCGCCGCGCCTCTTCGGGCAACAGCGCGATAAAGGCATGTTCCAGACTGTCCTGTCCCGCCTGCTTGCGAATCTGGGCAGGGGTTCCCGTGGCAATCACCTTGCCGTCCGACATCGCCGCCAGCCAGTCAAAGCGTTCCGCCTCTTCCATATAGGCGGTGGCCACGATCACGCTCATGGCGGGGCGTTCTTGGCGGATATGGTCGATCAGGTCCCAGAATTGTTGACGCGACAGCGGGTCCACGCCGGTTGTCGGCTCATCCAGAATAAGCAGATCAGGGTCATGGATCAGCGCAGAACACAGCGAGAGCTTTTGCTTCATCCCGCCCGAGAGCTTGCCCGCAGGCCGGTCGGGGAACGGGTCCAATCCCGTTGCGCGCAACAGCTCGTCAATCCGGGCGGCCCGTTCCGGCGCGGATTGGGCAAAGAGCCTGCCAAAGAAATCAAGGTTCTCATGGACGGTCAGTGTGGGGTAAAGGTTGCGCCCAAGGCCTTGCGGCATATAGGCGATGCGGCGGTTACATTCCCGAAGGTGGGCGCGGTCGCGGATATCGCCGCCAAGCACCTGAACATCGCCGGTTTGCAGCCTGCGCACGCCCGACACCAGCGCCAACAGCGTGGATTTCCCCACCCCGTCCGGCCCGATCAGCCCCGCCATACAGCCCGCCGGAATATCCAGCGTTACATCATCAAGCGCCGCAACCGGCCCGTATCGATGCGTAACACTGGCCAGCTTTGCAACCGGAGCATCGCTCATTCCGGCAATCTCACCGCAAGGTTGGTCGGCCAATCAGCATCCCCGACAACACGGACATAGCCGACACCCGGCACACCGGCGCGGGCGCGATCTTGGTAATTGGCCAGCAATTCCGGCGCGACAGTCAGCTTGACGCGGAACATCAGCTGGTCCCGCTCATCCTCGGTTTCGACAGAGCGCGGGGTGAATTGTGCCGAACTTGCCACGAAAGTCACCGTGGCGGGGATCACGTATTCTGGGATCGCGTCCAGAATAATCCGCGCCTCAGCGCCCACGGCCAACCGCCCTGCATCCCGCGAGGGCAAGAAGATCGTCATATACATATCCGCTAGATCCGTGAGGGTGACAACGCTGCTACCGGCAGCGACGACCTCGCCGCCATGGGCAAGAACATATTGCACCCGCCCTGCCCGGGGGGCTTTCAAGCTGGAATCGTCAATCAGGCTTTGGATGCGGTCGACAGCCGCTTGGGCTGCGGCAATCGTAGCTTCGGCCAAAGGGATACCCGCCTCGGCCGAGGCAACCGCCGCTTGCGCCGAGGCCAGCGCCGTACGTTGGGTATCCAGCCGCGCCTGTGAGGCAAACTCATTGGTGGCCAGCTCCTCCACCCGCTGGAATTCAGCCTCGGCGGTGGTCAGCGCGGATTGGTACTGGCGTAACTGTGCCTCGGCCTGCAGCTTTTGCTGGAGGGCCTGCAAGACGGTCGCCGCGGCTTGATGAAGCTGGGCTTGCAGCTCTGTGGTTTCAACACGGGCCAGAACCTGACCGGCCTCGACCCAATCGCCCTCGGCAACCGTGACCTCTGCCACGCGGCCGGCAAGTTTCGTTGCAACCTCGATCCGTTCTGCCTCGATCCGGCCATTTGACATGCTGATGCCCTCAGGCAAGCCCGACCCTTGCGAGGATTGCCACCAGATCATGCCACCCAGGCCAATCGCGATAAGCAGCGCCGCCGCGCCAACCAGTTTTTTCTTCATGACCCCGACCTTCATTCAACATAGGGCCAGCCAAAGGCCCCTTTTGTCGCCTTCTAACCTAATTTGCGGTGCTGATATTGATCAAGATCAATTGTCACAAATCTGTACGCTGTATGTCAGAAGATAGAATTCGATCCGCATTAAGAAGGAGGGTCCGGTAATGGCGCATAAAAGCGTAACCCCGATCAAACACGACATGCCCCGCAGCAACTGGCCCAATTTGCCCGCCCTTCTGCCCCATGCCCCCGCGAATATGGAACAAAGCCTTGATAAGGGGCTCAAGGCGGCGCAGGCGCGGTTTACCGGCGGGCTGTCCCCCATCGCGCTGGCGGCCGCCTATACCGATTGGGCGCTGCATCTGTCATCGGCCCCCGGCAAGCAAATGGAGCTGGTGGAAAAAGCCGTCAAAAAGACCGCACGCTTTGCCCATTACGCCAGCCTTTGCGCGCTGACCCCCAAATCCAACCAGACCTGCATCACCCCCCTGCCCCAAGACAAACGCTTTCGGGACGAACATTGGCAACAATGGCCCTTTAACGTGATGTCTCAGGCCTTCTTGCTGAACCAGCAATGGTGGCACAATGCCACAACCGGGGTTGAGGGCGTGACCAGCCAGCATGAAGATGTCGTCACCTTTGCCGCGCGGCAGATGCTTGATGTGTTCTCGCCGTCGAACTCACCCTTGACCAACCCCGAGGTGCTGGCCAAGACCATGGCCCAAGGCGGGATGAACCTTGTGCGCGGCTGGCAGAATTTCGTTGAAGATGCCTCTCGCACCAATGCGGGCGAGAAACCCGTCGGCACCGAGGATTTCGAGGTCGGTCGCAACATGGCCATCAGCCCCGGCAAGGTCGTCTTTCGCAACCGTTTGATAGAGCTGATCCAATATGCCCCCACCACCGATAAGGTCCGGCCAGAGCCGATCTTGATCGTGCCGGCCTGGATCATGAAATATTACATCCTTGATCTAAGCGCGCAAAACTCGCTGGTGCAATATCTGACGGCGCAAGGGTACACCGTCTTTATGGTATCGTGGAAAAACCCCGATGCCGAGGACCGCGATCTGGGCATGGATGACTATCTGTCCTATGGCGTCATGGAGGCTGTGCGCGCGGCAAACACCATCACCGGCGGGCAACAGATCCACGCGGTCGGCTATTGCCTTGGCGGGACGCTGCTTTCTATTGCGGCGGCGGCGATGGCCCGCGATGGCGATGACCGTCTCAAAACCTTGACCCTATTGGCCGCGCAGGTTGATTTCACCGAGGCCGGGGAGTTGACGCTTTTCATCAACGACAGCCAGCTTGCCTATCTTGAGGATATGATGTGGGAAAAGGGCTATCTTGGCAGTGACCAGATGGCCGGCGCGTTCCAGCTTTTGCGCTCTAACGACTTGATCTGGTCGCGGGTGATCCATGATTACCTGATGGGTGAGAGGTCAGAGATGAACGACCTGATGGCGTGGAATGCCGATGCAACGCGCATGCCCTACCGGATGCATTCCGAGTATCTGCGCCGCCTGTTCTTGAAAAACGATCTGGCCGAGGGGCGCTATTTCGTGGGCGATCAACCCATCGCCATATCCGACATCCGCGTGCCGGTCTTTATGGTCGGGACCGAGCGTGACCATGTGGCACCTTGGCATTCGGTTTATAAGTTCAACCTTTTGTCCGATACGGATGTGACTTTTGTGCTGACCAGCGGCGGCCATAATGCGGGCATCGTATCCGAGCCGGGGCACCCGCACCGCCATTACCGGATGCGCACCAAGACCAAGGATGACCCCCATACCGGCCCCGATAGCTGGTCTGACGAAACCCAGCCCGTGGACGGATCATGGTGGCCCGCACTGACCGCATGGCTGGACGAGGCCTCGGGCGCGCCGGTCAAGCCGCCACAGATGGGCGCAAAGGCCAAGGGCTATGCCCCCATCTGCGATGCCCCCGGCACCTATGTATTTCAGGAGTGATCGCTGATGTTGGAAAACCTGTTGAAAGGCAAACGCGGGCTGGTTGTCGGCGTTGCGAATGAACATTCCATCGCCGCGGGCTGTGCCACGGCCCTACGCGCCGCCGGTGCTGAGGTCGCGATCACCTATGCCGATGATCGTGCCAAACCCTATGTAGCACCGGTCGCAGCCCAGCTTGACACCCCGATTTTCCTGCCGCTGGATGTTGAAATCGACGGCCAGATGGAGGCTGTCTTTGCCGCCATCCAGCGCGAATGGGGGCAGCTTGATTTTGTCATCCACTCCATCGCCTTTTGCCCCAAGGATGATTTGCACGGCCCGGTCAGTGCCTGCTCCAAGGCGGGGTTTGCGCGCGCGATGGATATCTCGGTGCATTCGCTGATCCGCCTGACGCGGCTGGCCGTGCCGATGATGCCCAAAGGCGGCACCATCCTGACGATGAGCTATTACGGCGCGGAAAAGGTGGTCGACAACTATAACATTATGGGGCCGGTCAAGGCCGCGCTGGAGGGGACCGTGCGCTATCTCGCGGCGGAGCTGGGGCCGAAACAGATCCGCGTCAATGCCATCTCGCCGGGGCCTTTGCGCACGCGGGCGGGGTCGGGCATCGCGCATTTTGACGCGCTGATCGACGCGGCCCAAAAGCGCGCGCCAGAACAAACCCTCGTCACGATTGAGGACGTGGGCCATATGGCGGTGGGGTTGATCAGCGACCTGTCATCCAAGGTGACGGGCAATATCGCCTATGTCGATGGCGGCTATCACGTGCAGGCCTAGGCCGGAAAAGGACAAGACATTATGCAATTCATTGAAAACCGCACCTTCGATGAACTCAAACTCGGTGATTTTGCCGAAATCAAACGCACCCTGAAGGCTGAGGATATCGAGCTTTTCGCCATCATGTCGGGGGATGTGAACCCCGCCCATGTTGATGCCGAATATGCCAGCTCTGACATGTTTCACAAGGTGATCGCCCATGGCATGTGGGGGGGCGCGCTGATCTCTACGGTCTTGGGGACGGAACTGCCGGGGCCGGGCACGATCTATCTGGACCAAAGCCTGAGCTTTCGCGGCGCGGTCGGGGTGGGCGATACCGTTACCGTGCGTGTCACCGTGGCCGAGAAAACCGAGAAACATCACCATGTAACGCTGGATTGTCTTTGCACGAACCAAAACGGCGATGTGGTGATCAAGGGCCAAGCTTTGGTCATCGCCCCCACCACCAAGGTCCGCCGCCCCCGCGTGACCCTGCCCGAGGTGCATCTGCATGAACCGGGCGCGCGGTTCAACGCGCTGGTCAAGGCCGCCGCCGATCTGCCGCCCGTGCGCACGGGCGTCGTCCACCCCTGTGATGCGCTGTCACTGGAGGGCGCGCTAGAGGCCCATGCCAAGGGTATGATCATCCCCGTTCTGGTCGGCCCCGAGGCCAAGATCCGGGCCGTGGCCGCCGAGATCAACCGCGACCTGACCGGCATCGAGATTGTCGACACCCCCCACAGCCATGCCGCCGCCGAAACCGCCGTGGCACTGGCACGGGCGGGCAAGGTGGATATGCTGATGAAGGGGAAACTGCATACCGATGAATTGCTCACCCCGATCTTGCACAAGGATACCGGCCTGCGTACAGAGCGCCGGATGACCCATATCTTTGCGCTTGATGTGCCGAATTATCCCAAACCGCTGTTCATCAGCGATGCGGCGATCAACATCTTTCCTGACCTGCAGGCCAAACGCGATATCGTGCAAAACGCCATCGACCTTGCCATCGCGCTTGGGATTGAGGTGCCAAAGGTCGCCCTGCTTTCGGCGGTAGAGACCGTCACCTCCAGCATCCCCTCCACGCTTGAGGCCGCCGCATTGTGCAAGATGGCAGACCGTGGGCAGATCACCGGCGGGTTGCTTGACGGGCCGCTTGCCTTTGACAATGCCGTGTCGCTTTCGGCGGCCAAGGCCAAGGGCATCCGGTCAGAGGTCGCGGGCCTGAGCGATATCCTGATCGTGCCTGATCTGGAGGCGGGCAATATGGTGGCCAAACAGCTGATCTATCTGGCCGGTGCCGAGGCGGCGGGGATTGTGCTGGGGGCGCGTATCCCCATCGTCTTGACCAGCCGCGCGGATGGGGTAATGTCACGCCTCGCCTCTACCGCAATGGCGCAGATATTCGTGCATCACAACACCATCGGAGGCCTGACATGAGCGGGGTTTTTCTAACGCTGAACGCGGGATCCTCCAGCATCAAATTCGCGGTCTATGATGCGCATGACCCCTCGCCCGCGCCGCGCCTTGGTGGCAAGATCGCGGGGATCGGCAGCGCGCCGGTCTTTGCCGCGCGCGATGCCAGCGGGGCCGCAGTGGATAAGGGCGCGCTGGCCGCGCTGGACCAAGACGCCAGCCATGATGCCCTGATCGCCCTTTTGTTGCCATGGATTGCCGCGCATCAAAACGGCGCGGTGCCCTTGGCCGTGGGGCATAGGGTCGTGCATGGCGGGCAAGATTTCATCGCGCCGACCGTGGTGGATGAGGCCATTCTGACGCGGCTGGAAACCCTGAACCCGCTGGCCCCCCTGCACCAGCCGCATAACCTCGGGGCCATTCGGGCGGTGGCAAACCTCTATCCCGACATCCCCCAGATCGCCTGTTTCGACACCGCTTTTCACCACACCCAAGACCGGCTGGCCAAGCTGTTCGCCCTGCCGCGTGACCTGACCGATCAGGGCATCATCCGCTATGGCTTTCACGGGTTGTCCTATGATTATATCGCCAGCACCCTGCCCACGCATCTGCCCGAGGCGCGCCGTGTGGTGGTCGCCCATCTGGGCAATGGTGCCAGCATGTGTGCGATGCGCGACGGGAAAAGCATGGCCACCAGCATGGGCTTTACCGCGCTGGACGGTTTGATGATGGGGCGGCGTTGCGGGGCGCTCGATCCGGGGGTGATCCTTTATCTGATGCAATCCGAAGGCATGTCCCCCGAGGCGATCAAAGACCTGCTCTATAATCAATCCGGCCTTTACGGGGTTTCGCAAATCAGCAACGACATGCAGATCCTGCAAGACGCCAATACCCCCGAGGCCGAAGAGGCAATCGCGCTTTATTGCTATCGTGCGGCGGGGGTTCTGGCGGGGTTGTTGCCCGCGATCGGGGGGCTGGACGCCTTGGTCTTTACCGCCGGCATCGGGGAAAACGCGCCGCTTGTGCGCCGCAAGATCTGTGAGCATCTGCGCTGGTTGGGGGTTGCGATTGACAATGCGGCGAATGCCGAAAATGCCACCACCATTTCCGCGCCGCAGTCGCAGGTCTCGGTGCTGGTCATCCCCACGAACGAAGAGGCTGTCGTGGCCAATGCCTGTCGCGCACTTGTCTTATAGGTTAGCGCCAACACGTTAACGCCGATCAATATCGGCACGGCATATTCCTGTATACTTGCGGCAACAGCAACACAGATAAGGGGGCACGTCATGAGCAACAGCGGAAAAACCGAAAACACTGCCTCTACGATGGTTGACCTGATAAAGACCATGCAAGAGGCCGGACTGAAATCCATGCCTTTTCAGGGAACGGACTGGTTGACGGCCATGGCCGATATCAGCAGCGAAGTGATGAATTTCACGGCGGCCCGCCTGAAAGAAGACGTGAATACACAGCAAGCCTTGATGCAGGCAAAAGGCCTTGTCGAGATACAGCATATTCACGCCGAGTTTTTTCAAAAAACGATGGATGATTATGCGGCGGAAACCGCCAAACTGATGCGGATGGGACAGACCTTGACGCCGGCCGCAAAGGACACGGCCAAAGACAAAGGCTGACAGCCCCCCACACCTCCCTCACAAGGATCCCGAACATGAAGAACAGCACAATCTTGATTGCCACCAGCAAGGACGCGCCCCTTGACCGGCTTGCCCAAAAGCTTGAAACTCTGCGGGCGATTCCGGCGCGGGCGGTGGTTTTGCTTGTGGCACAAATGCCCGTCTTTCCCTATTCCGCCATCGGCCTGCCACCCTTTGGCCCGATTGATATTCCGCCTGAATGGCAAGAGGAGGTCGCAAACCTTCGCACCTCCCTCAATGACAGGGCGCAAGAGGTAGAGGCCCTGCTGCAAGCGCATGACATCTCGGGCGAGGTGGCAACCGCCACTTGTGAGCCTGCGATGCTGGCCGATGCCATCGCGCGGCGGGCGATGCTTTGCGATATGGCGATCATCAGCGAAGAGTTACGCGAACCCGAAGCGATCTTTCGGCAGGCGGTTTACGGAGTGTTGTTTCAATCGCCCGCAGGCCTATTGTTGAACGATCCAAAGGCTGCCGTGCTTAGTGCTCCTAAGCGGGTCTTTGTGGCGTGGAACACCCACCTCCATTCGGCCCGCGCCGTACATCAGGCATTGCCGTTGTTGCGCCAGGCCGATGAGGTGGTCATCGCCAGCTTTGATCCCGTCATGACCGAGTTGCGCGAGGGTGAGGAACCCGGTGCCGATGTCGCCAAATGGCTGACCCATCACGGCTGCACCGTCACCGTTCAACAATATCCCAGCGGCGGCAAGGATATCGCGGAATGCATCCTTGACCGATCCAAAGAGGTGGGCGCGGATTTGATTGTCATGGGGGCTTACGGGCATTCCAGAATGCGTGAGACTATTTTTGGCGGCACCACACACAGCATGATTGCACAATCCGATCGCGCGGTCTTTCTGGGCCGTTAGCGTTTGCCGCATATGATATCCTTCTGCATCGCCATACTCCAAAAACTCGGGAGAATGGCGATGCACGCTTGCGGGACATCTGGCGTATTTGATCGGGCACCAATGCTTTTCAGCCCGCCCTGAAATCAATCCGCAGGCATCCAGATCGCATAGCGGGGGTCGTTTTCCAAAAGCTGCAATCGCCGTTTCAGCGCGGCATTCTCATCGGCCAGCGACAAGACCACCGCCACGCCCGGAATATTCAACCGCAGATCGCGTTGCAGCCGCTGCACCCTGCGCACAATCGTAATGCTGGTGCTTTCAAAACGCCAAACCGTTCTGCCGGTGCCTGCCGGCTCCAGAATACCTTCCTCTACAAGTTCGATAACCCAATCGGCATGGGATCCACAAACCCGACACAGATCGTTCAGGGTCAGCGGTTGCACAATCTCGGATGCCTGCACCAAGGCCATATGTTCGGGCATGTCCTAACCTCCCAATCTTGCGCGCGGATCAAAGTCCATCTCGCGCGCCATCTGTTCGTATAAGTCGCGGGCTTTCACGCTTTCGGTTGGCGGGATGACGATCTTGATGACCGCATAAAGATCGCCCGGATGCTTGCCCGGAATCCCGCGGCCCTTCAGGCGCAGCTTCTTGCCCGATTGCGCATGTTTGGGGATCGTCAGCTCCACCTCGCCGCTGGGGGTGGGCAGGCTGATCTTGGCGCCCAAGGCCGCCTCCCATGGCGATATCGGCAGATCCATAAAGACATCGCGGCCCTCGACACGGTGGGCCTTATCCTCGGCGATCACCACCTCAAGATAAAGGTCCCCCGCCTTGCCCTGCCCCACACCGGCCCCGCCTTTGCCCGCAACGCGGATATGCTGGCCGGAGGTCACCCCTTTGGGGATCGTTACCCGGATGGCGTGTTCGCGCAAAACCACATGGCCCGATGGGTCCAGCTCCGGCGCGCGCAGGTTAAAGTCACGTGATCCGCCCTCATAGGCTTCGCGCAGCGAGATCACGATTTTTGCATGGCTGTCCTGCCCCGGCGCGCTAAACTGCCGGTCACCGCCCATATGTGGCGAAGGCTTGCCCTGACGCGCGAACAGCTCATCAAAGAAAGAGCCGAAATCATGTGGATCCGCCTCGGTATAGCCACCGCCGGAAAATTCGAACCCTTCGTCCCAATCTGGTGGCGGCTTGAAGGCCTGCCCTTCCTTCCAGTTTGCGCCAAGCTGGTCATAGGCCGCGCGTTTTTCAGGATCTTGCAAGACCTCATAGGCCTCACCAACATCCTTGAATTTCGCCTCTGCCGCGTCAGCGCCGGGGCCTGCGTTCACATCGGGGTGATATTTGCGCACCAGTTTGCGGTAGGCGCGCTTGATGTCCTCTTGCGGCGCGGTTCGTTCCACGCCCAGTACTTTGTAATAGTCTTTATATTCCATAGCTTATTTGGTCTCCACACAACGCGGATTCGCGATTGCCCGCCCTTAGGGCCAGACTACCCGTCAAGCGTAGCACTTAATTGGCATTGCGCAATTAACCTGGATCATAGGCAAGCCCGTGATGCGCGATATTTTAACCGCGATCCTTCGGGCATTGCAAAAGCGTGACCCGCATCGGCCGCTCAAACCGCCCGCCAAGGGGGCACGCAATGCGATCCCACTCGACGCGCAATCTAGCGCGAACTGTGGGTGTATCTCGCCTTCAACTTTCAAGTCAGGCTCTTGTGCACGGATCAGGGAAACTGCATTGCGTACTTTGGTCAGACTGGGATGTTCCGCCGACCCGGCAGTCGAGAAAGACAAAAGCGCCACGCGTGGCGTTTCGTTCAATAGTTGGCGACAAGACTGGGCCGCAGATCGCGCGATTGCGGCCAGTTCCTGATCATTTGGGTCAACGACAAGGCCGCAATCCGCAAAAATTATTCCGCCTTTGATCTACGCATGAGATCCGCGTGACAATAAAATAAAAAAAGCTCGACACGATACTTACGTTAGGATACATGCCGAAGAACCGCACGAACGGTTTCAGCCGTTCGTGCGGCAGCACCTCCGACAGTTCCATCCGCCAAATCCAACCTTACACGAATTGCCGCTTGCATGATCGGGTCCTTCATATCCGACAGCGCCTGATGCGCTGTCATGCCCTTGGCAACGCGCATCTGATGCCCTTCTTGCGCGAGGTAGGGCAAATCGGGCGCCTCGGAAGGGGTTAGGGATATGACACCGGGAATATCCGGCCCGTTCATCAGAGTGATTTTGGCAATCTCGTCTGCAACGATTTTTCGAGCGGCCTCTGTGACCAGAGGGTTATCCCCTTCCGGTAGAATGATATGGCGTTGACGGGAACGTGCAGCAGCCAGAATACGGTTCAACGGGTTCATGCAAAGGCCTTTTTCAAGAGGCATCTGACAGGTCTACGATCAAAACAGGTTCGTCTGATGCCCTTGTTTGGAAGATGGCGTGCGGCGTCATCGGCCCAAAATCAAGAGACCGCACAGGATAAGCACGCCAAGGAAGATCGTCTCGACAAAGACAAGCGCAATCGCGGCTGGACCCACCTGAACCATTCGGCCAAGTGATGTTTTGTTTCCCACCGCCGCTACCGCGACAAGCAACGCCCACCGGCTCAGGACCCCAGCAAAATCAGCCGACCAAACAGGTATAAAGCCCAGAGAGTTCAGCGTAGCCAAGACAAAAAATCCGATGGCGAATAGTGGCAAAATCGGTGGGCGACCGTCCGAGGTGTCCTTTGGTTTGATTAGAATCCGGACAATAAACGATATGCATAATACCACTTGGGCCACATCGTGAATAGTACCCCCCAGAAAAATGCCGGTCTCTGGGCATCGAAGTGGAAAACCTTTGCAAGCATCGGATAAACATCCACCCCTGAAGGTTGCTGTCGCAAATTTTGTTGGAGTTTGAGTGCGGGCATAGCCTGGACATACCTATGCTGCGAGCGCAGCAAACTGCTGAAACGCGGTGAGGCCGTTGGCATGGATCTGCCCCTTTCGGGTCATGTGCACGGTCTCGATCGCAGCCAAGGTAGCCTCGGCAGAATGGAAGGCCTTGAAGCCAAGCATTGGGCCCGTGATCCGCTTTACGAAGCGGTGGTCCTGTTCAATAATGTTGTTGAGGTATTTGACCTG
Organism: Pseudorhodobacter turbinis; assembly: GCF_005234135.1. Taxonomy (NCBI): domain Bacteria; kingdom Pseudomonadati; phylum Pseudomonadota; class Alphaproteobacteria; order Rhodobacterales; family Paracoccaceae; genus Pseudorhodobacter; species Pseudorhodobacter turbinis. Next base: position 1,357,656 of record NZ_CP039965.1, on the reverse strand, counting down.
CAGGATCTTGATGCTGTTGCCTGAGCTCGTGAACTTCAGGATCACATTGATGCTTTGCAGACCCGCCAGATTGGCGCCGCTCTTGTCGATGACGACACGGTCAGGCACGCCATTTTTGCCAATCGCGCGCTTGAGAAATCGACGGGCTGCCGCCTTGTCGCGACGCTCAGACAGCATGAAATCAAGGGTTTTTCCTGTGTTGTCGACCGCCCGGTAATAATAGGTCCATTTGCCTTTAACCTTGATGTAGGTTTCGTCCATGCGCCAAGATTTGGCGGTTGGCTTCTTGCGGGACTGCGCTTATGCCGCCATCAGCGGCGCAAACTTAACCACCCAACGGTTCAAGGTTGCATGGTCAACTTCAGCTCCACGCTCCTCCATGATTCCTTCCAGGTCGCGATAGGAAACTCTATATCGCACATAGAAATAAACCGCGCACAGGATTACGCTTTTAGGACAATGGGCTCCCTTGAAATCAACCGACATCCGATACATCCTGTTGCTTGCTTGTTTGAGAACCATGTCACAAAATCAGCCAACAAACGAAAGATCGCAAAAGTTTGCGACAGAACCCCCGGCGGGCCGGTCAGACGGGCGATCTAGCACCCGAGCGGCATCAGGAACGTGGCAACATCGGCAGCTTGGCTCCCGGAACTTTGCTGTCTGGCGATCGGTTCGATTGCCAAGGAAAACACTGCTGATGTGTTTACCTTGCGCATTTGCTCGAAGGGCATGGCGCTTATTTTTGCACGACACATGCGATTGACGCATAACCGGTCATATAAAATGCCTTCAAGGCGATTCTTCGGGGGTGGCTTCCAGACCACAAGAACCGTTAAAGTTGTAATAATTGCTTGATCCGGGTTGATGGAAATTGTGGGCACCGCATAGAAGCATGAATATCCGTCCAATGAATTGGATTGGGCGGCTTGGGTTTGGCGTTCTAATAGGGACAATATTGTGAATATTATTGCATCAGACATCAAAGGGAACCAGGAGCGCTACGTTCATGCCGAGCGTTTCACCCAGGAAACATATCCGATCCCTGTAACCTATCGTCTGAAGGGCCCTCTTGATAACTCGCGTCTTGCGGAAGTAATTGATCGCATTGTCGAAAATACCCCTGTCTTGATGACGCGTTTTGCGACATCCGAAAAAGGGATCGCCGCCCATTATGCCGCCACCCGCCCGCGCCTCGAGGTTGAGGAATTGCCTGCGGGCATGACGGAGGATGAGATTTACGCGCTTGTCCAGACCACGGTTTTTCAAAAGCCGGAAGATCTGACTGCACATGAGATGGTGCGGCTCAAGCTTTACCGGATCGGTCCGGATGACGCGCTGCTGTTGCTGTCATTGCACCACGCCGTGTCGGATGGCATGTCGATGGGCCTTCTCGCCCAACAAATTGAGGCAGGCTACAACGGTCAAGACATCGATGCGGGCCGCGATTTCTATGCCGTCACCGCAGATCAAGACCCCAGCGAGGCCTCGCGTAGCTATTGGAACGAACATCTGGCAGGGCAAGAACAGCCCCCGAAGATGCCCGAAGATATCGCGTTGTCACGTGAGGCATCCGACCCAAGACCCGTCATCGTGCCGCTGGACAGAGCCCATCTGGAGCGCGTTGCGCAAGCGTGGAATGTCACACAATTCTCGGCCTTTGCCACGCTGTCGCAGGCCGTGTTTGCCCGCGCGGTCGGGGCAGAGAAAATGGCGCTCAGCTTTCAAAGTGCGGGCCGCAGGTCCATCCCGAACAGCGCCCGCAGCATCGGGCCGTTTTCCAACGCCCTGATCCTGACCGCTGCCTTGGCGCCCGATACGCCGCTTGCCGTTCTGGCCAGCGAACAACAGCGCCGTATCCGAGAGGCCGTGCGTCACGAAGACTACCCCTATCAATCGGTGGTCCGCGATACAGGCCTCCAGCCAAGCTTCGGGATAAACTGGTTTCCTGCCGCAGCTCCGATACATCTGACGGGGCTTGCGCCCGCGCACCGGACGTTGGTCGATACCCGCACAAACTATGATATCGATTTCCCGTCGTCGAGGGTGAGGCCTCGCTGGAGCTGGTCGCCTATTACAGATCCCACCTGTTCAGCCGGCCCCGTGTCGAACATGTAGTGGCGCTCTTCACGCAGGCGCTCTCTCGGGCTGCCGAGGCGCCCGAACTGGCGTTGGAAGCGTTGTTTGACCCTGTCGCACCCATAATCATACCGCAACCGCATGCCACCTCTACCGAGCGGTTGTTTGACGGTTTCCTACGGCAGGCACGCCAAACCCCGACACGCGTCGCCCTGCTGGGTGAGGGTTGGCAGATGACATACAGCGAGGTTGAGGCCGCTTCTGCGCAGCTTGCGCGTAGGCTGGTTGCAAGCGGCCTTGGGGAAGGGGCGCGTATCGGGATACTGGCCGAGCGCGGGCCCCAGTTGGTCTGGACCGAGATTGCCGTGCTGCGGATCGGGGCCACCATGGTGCCGCTCGACAGTTCCTACCCTGAGGATCGGCTGCGCAAACTGACCGAGATCGCGCAGATCGACGCCTTGGTCACCCCGAATGTGGCACCGCGCCCCGATTGGCTGACGGCAGATTTCAAGGTGATCGCCGCGGTTGATGCCAAAGCTGCCGTATTGACCTCCGATGATGTGTCCGACAGCCTGATCGAGGCCGGCGACCCAGAGCGGGCCGCCTATATCCTGTTCACATCCGGCTCTACTGGAACGCCCAAGGGCGTGGCAACGGCCCATGCGCCCGCCCTGCATTTCCTCAACTGGCAGCGCAAGACATTCAATATCGGGCCCGAGGACCGCTTCACCAATCTTAACGGTGTCGCCCATGACATGATGATCCGGGATATCTTTCAGCCATTGTCGACGGGTGGTGAGCTGGCGATCCCGAAGCAAGAGGATATCTACCGCCCCGGGCGTCTGATCGAATGGGTTATCGGCATGCAGCCCACAGCCATGCATCTGACCCCCGCGATGGGGAATTTGCTGACGCTCGCGGCCAAGCCCGGTCAGGTCCTGCCGATGCGGCTGATTTTCTCGGGCGGTGACCAGTTGCTGCCCAGCCTGACCCGCAAGCTTGCGGTCCTGGTGCCGGATGCGCAGGTCGTAAACTTCTACGGGGCGACAGAAACGCCCCAAGCCGCAACATATCACGTGGTGGACAGGGATACCGACCTCAAAAGCCATCCCATCGGGCGCGGCATCGACGGTGTCTCGGTTCGGGTCGTCGATGCCGCCCATCAGCCTGTCGCGCCCGGCGTTTCCGGTGAGATCGCAATTATCAGCCCCTATCCAAGCCTGGGGTATGTGCAAAATGGCGAAATCATTCCCCATGCGCAAACGGGCCTCTATTTCACCGGCGATTCCGGTTTTGAGCTGCCCAACGGCGAGGTGATGTTTACCGGACGGCAGGATGACCAGATCTCTATCCGGGGGTACCGGATCGAGTTGGGCGAGATCGTACATGCCTTGACCCGCGTTCACGGCGTTCAGGATGCAAAAGTGCTCCTCGATGATCGTGACGGCAACCAAGCGCTGGTGGCCTTCGTTGTTATGCGGCCGCATGCGACCCAGGATGCAAACCATCTTTACAAAGAGCTGTCACGGGTGCTTCCGCATTACATGGTGCCCAAAGACATCGTTTTGATGGAGGCGTTTCCCTTGCTGCCCAACGGCAAGCTTGACCGCAAAGGGCTTCTGGCATGGCCGCGCCCCAGCATCAGCCAGGTTGAGGGTCGGACAGCTGAAACGGCGACCGAGCAAGAGTTATGCGATATCTGGGGCCGCCTGTTGGGGGTTGAAAAGGTCAGCCCTGATCACAGTTTCGTCGAGTTGCGCGGCGACAGCCTCAATTTTGTTGAGGTTTGCCTGGCAACCGAAGCCATCATCGGCGACCTCCCCCATGAGTGGGAGGAGTTGAGCATATCCAAAATCGCGGCAATGAAGTCGGGGACCGAGACACGAAGCCTGATAAAATGGATCGAAACACCGCTGTTTGTCAGGGCGGTTGCCATTGTTTTGGTCGTCACGCTCCATCTGAAAACATTTTCCTTGGGCGGCGGGTCGACCAGTGCGTTGTTCATGGTCTCGGGCTTCCTGATCGCAAGGCTGCAGCTGCAAACCGCTTTTACCACCCGGTCAGTGGCCCCTTTCTGGCAGTTGATCTCTAAGGTGATGATCCCCTCTTTGCTTTATGTTCTGGCCATTGCCGGAGTGGAGGTGGTCCTTGGCAAACCGACGGCCTTGGAGGCGATTTTCTTCTTTGAGGACTTTGTGGATATGCAGGATCGGACCCGCATGATCACCGAAGGACATATGATACCTCTTTGGTACATAAGCTGTTTCTTCCATATGCTCTTGATGTTGATGGGCGCGCTTGTCATCTCAAGGCGTGTTGTTGGAGAGAGCCTGACACCGCGGCGCTTTGTCTTGGCGATGGTTATTCTGGGGCTTGGGCTGCGCTTTATAACGCCGGCGCTCTTCTTGGATGACTATCCGATGGCGAGCATTCATTCGATGTCCGCCGTTGCGCATATGCCAACCACACATTTCGGCATCTTTGTTTTGGGAATGGGAATTGGCTTGGCACAAACCACGAGGGAGCGTCTGCTGTATACCCTCCTGACAGGGGTATATGCCTTCGGGAGCTATGCCGTTCTGGATTCGTTAACGCCCTATCTAATCGGAATCGTGGGCATTATGATGATCTATATAACGCGACTGCCAATCCCGAGACATCTTCACCGCGGCCTCTTCATGCTGTCGGGGGCATCCTTGTTTATCTATCTGACCCATCAGCAATTCGCAAAAATTGGCGTGGCGCTGCACTTGCCTCATGGAAGCATGGCACTGGTTGTGATGGCCGTCGGAGGGGGGATTCTTGTTTGGATGGCTTGGCTCAAGCTTGTGTCCATGCTGAACGGTTCCGCGATTGGCAAATTGTCGGGCTAAGAAGATCGTCCTTTGTGGCAATGGCGTTTGGGCTTGTAGAGGTGGTCGCAAGGTTTCGGCCCAGTATTTAATGTGGATCAACTTGTGAACGAAGTGATCCCAAATGACGACACGAAAGAACCCTTCGCCCGCTTTCCAAGCCAGGGTTGCGCTTGAAGCGTTCCGCGAGGAGATGTCGATGGCGGAGTTTTCCAGGAACTATGGTGTTCACCCGCCCCAAATCGGGACGTGGAAACGCGCGGCGATAGAGAGCTGGCGACGGCATTTACGCGCCAAGGGTCCGCCTCTGGGCAAGTGAGTATTGCGGACGTCGACAAGCTGCACTCTAAGATCGGCCAGCTGGTGGTGGAGCGGGATTTTTGGGCCCCCTCTCGTGCATGAAAGCATGCACTGCCGGGGTTGCTGTCGCGAATTTTGTTGGAGTTTGAGTGCGGGCATAGCCTGGACATACCTATGCTGCGAGCGCAGCAAACTGCTGAAACGCGGTGAGGCCGTTGGCATGGATTTGCCCCTTTCGGATCATGTGCACGGTCTCGATCCCAGCCAAGGTAACCACCCAACGGTTCAAGGTTGCATGGTCAACTTCAGCTCCACGCTCCTCCATGATTTCGTCCAGGTCGCGATAGGAAACTCTATATCGCACATAGAAATAAACCGCGCACAGGATTACGCTTTTAGGATAATGGGCTCCCTTGAAATCAACCGACATCCGATACATCCTGTTGCTTGCTTGTTTGAGAACCATGTCGCAAAATCAGCCAACAAACGAAAGATCGCAAAAGTTTGCGACAGAACCGATTTGGGCGCCCAAGGGTGGGCACGAGGTCTGAAGACGTCGGTGAACAAGCTCTGATACGCGGGCTGAATACCGCATGACCGATTATGCGTCTCGGGGCTATTCCTATCTTACAACGAGCATCAACTTACGTTGGCTTCAAAGTGAGTGCCGGATATTCCCCTGCCGTTGACCTCGCGCCCGCCTTTGGGCGCATATGCCGCGATTATCTCGCGGGCATCGTTCGACGGGCTATATCCCACATGAAGGCTGCCGTCTCACGCGCAATGGCAGTGGCTTGCACAGAGCGGACCTTGCCAAGGCTTGTTTCAAGCCTCGCGTTTGGCTTGTGCAGGCGTTTACGTCTCAAGCTGGAATAACGATTTTCTGATCGTGTTCCGGTGCTTGAAGTTGAAGGTGGGTTTCCTCAAGTACAAGAATATTTTCGGCGCCAACGATATCGCTTTTGGTCTTATAACCGATGACATCCTCAACAGGCATATCCAGATGACGTGCCAGCAGCATTATTTCCTCGGATGAAAAGTTTGTCAGCCCCCGGGCAATTTCCTCACCATTTTCATCATAAACGTGCAGCACGTCGCCTTTCGTGAAATCCCCCTGAAGCGAAATAATATCCATTCGGTTGATCCCACGTTGCCTTTTGGCGATACCTTCTGCAATTTCATTGGAGACGACAAGCGTACCGGAAACCTGCAAACGGTTGCTGAGCCATACCTTCAAAGGCGAGGCCGTTTTCCCACGGACAAGGCAGCGGGTAAAACGCCGCTCTTTGTAGAGCACAGACGATACAGGACGTTCGATGATGCCCTCTGCGATAATCGTCTCGACGCCAGCATTCTGCGCCATGTTAGCCGCGTGCATTTTAGTAAGCATGCCGCCGCTGCCCAATGCGCTGATACCAGTCGTTGATTCCAGATGCTCGCTGACATCCCTGATTTCGTGGATGAACTTTGCGTCCGGATCAGATGGGTCGCGATCATAAAGACCCTCGACACTGGTCAAGATGATCAGTTTATCTGCCTCTACCATTTGGGCTACTTTGGCAGACAAACGGTCATTGTCGCCGACACGCAGATCGCGGGTCGCAATGGAATCATTCTCATTGATGATCGGCAAAATGTCGTTTTGGAACAATCTTAACATGGTGTTTTTGATGTTCAGAAAACGGCGACGGACCTCCATATCTTCGACGGTCACCAGCATTTGCGCCACGTTCAAATCGTATTCTGATGCGACCTGACGGTAGGCGTTCATCAACAACGGTTGTCCACAAGCGGCGGCGGCCTGCTTGTCCAGAATGCCGGCGTCTTCGGGCCGCTTTCCGACCATATTCAACCCCAGCGCGACCGAGCCGGACGATGTCAAAATGATATTGTGACCCTCCCTCTGAAGCTGCGCGAGATCGCTTAGAAGGCCGTTCATAAAAGCATAGCGAAGGGTCAGATTGTCACTATTGGCCAACAAGCTGGATCCGATTTTAACAACGATCGTTTTCTGTGTCGGCATGTGTTATCTCCGGTAATTATTTGTATTAAAACGAAAAATGCTAACTGTTTGCGTCCTTGGGCGCAGCCATGTAGCAATACCTCATTCAGGTGCTTGGATGACGTATAACACGGATCCCATGTCCGAATGCAAACAGGTTGCTGCGATGCGGCACTATTGTGGGTGCATCTGGACTGTTTTGCGCCGATAGAAAATCACCGGTTAAACGTGCGCCCTGTTGAAAGGGTGCAGCACGCAATGCGAGCAAGTTTGCCGAAGAAAAAGGAAGCCAATTATGAAGATACTTTTGATAGGGTGCGGCAAGATGGGAGGCGCAATGTTGCGCCAATGGGTCAACCACGACGGCAACCAGTTTACCGTCGCTGATCCCGCCGTCACTGAGCTACCCGAGAGGGTAACCCATGTCACAAAAGCGACATCCCTGCCGCAGGCCGAATTCGATGTGATTGTCATCGCCATCAAACCGCAGTTGATCCCTGAATTGCTGCCCGAATACATCCCGGCCTTGAAACCGGGTGGCTGCTTCGTCTCAATCGCGGCAGGGTGCAGCATAGCAACACTGACTGGCATCGTCGGCGATGCCGCGATCATTCGCGTAATGCCAAATCTTGCTGCGATGGTGGGGATGGGGGTGTCAGGGCTGTATGCAAACCCTTCCTGTAGCGAGCATCAGATCACCGAGGTCACTGCCTTCATCGCGCAAACGGGCAGTTGCGTTCGCGTTGCCAGCGAGGATGAGATTGACCGCCTGACCGCTGTAAGCGGCAGCGGCCCGGGATATGTATTTGAATTCATGCGCAGCTATGTCGATGCGGCCAAGCGCTTGGGCTTTGACGAGCAAACGTCTCGTGCCTTGGTATTTGATACGATCGCAGGCACTGTCGAAACCGCCCGTCAGTCGGATGCCTCACTGGAGGAGCTGCGAAACTCCGTGACCAGCAAGAACGGCACCACACAGGCCGGATTGGACGCGCTACGACGCGACGGCCAACTGGACGCGCTATTGGATGACACATTGAAGGCCGCATACCACCGTGCCGTCAAATTGAGATAACCGCCGCGCATTTTGCGCAAAGAGCAGGAGACGAAGCATGAATGATATGAACCAGATGGACGTCGCAGCGGTTGTTGCAAAATTGGGTCAACGCGCAAAAGCGGCGGCCCAAGAGCTGGCTTTGACAACAGCGGATCAGCGCAATCTTGCGTTGAGCGAAGCGGCGAAGGAGCTGCGCGCCCGCACCAACGAGATCTTGGAAGCGAACGCAGCTGACTTGGCCAGCATTAGCGGCAAGGATGCTGCGTTTATTGATCGCCTCACCCTGACTGCGGACAGGGTAGCCGCCATGGCGGACGCCGCCGATGCCATTGCAAGACAATCCGACCCGTTGGGCCGCACGCTCGCAAGTTTCGATCGGCCAAACGGCCTTAGGATCGACCGTGTGAGTGTGCCAATTGGCGTTATCGCGATGATCTACGAGTCGCGTCCGAACGTTGGCGCAGATGCCGGGGCGCTGTGCGTGAAATCCGGAAATGCTGTCATCTTGCGCGGAGGCTCTGAAAGCCTGCATTCATCCCGCGTTATCGTCGCGTGTCTGGTTGCAGGCCTCAAGGCAGCAGGTCTGCCCGAAGATGCGGTGCAACTGGTCGACACCCGCGACCGAGAGGCCGTCAAACTCCTTCTACACAGCACGGAAACCGTCGATCTGGTAATCCCGCGCGGTGGCCGTGGCTTGGTCTCATTGGTACAAAAAGAGGCGCGAGTGCCCACCTTGCTGCACCTTGATGGGAACAATCACAGCTATATCCATGAAAGTGCGGACATCGAGAAGGCGGTGGGCATCGTCCAAAACGCCAAGATGCGCCGGACAGGGATTTGCGGTGCCACTGAATGTGTGGTGATCGACCGTAAAATCGCGGCAAAAGTTCTGCCATACTTGGCTGCAGCGCTTGGCGATTGTGAGCTGCGCGGCGATGAGGAGGCACGGAAAATCCTGCCTGATATGCTGGCCGCCACGGAGACGGATTGGGACACGGAATATCTGAGCAACGTCCTTTCCGTGAAAATCGTCGGCGATCTGAACGAGGCGATCACGTTTGTGCAGGCCCATTCATCGGGTCATACAGACGCGATCATGGCCGAGGACACTGACGCCGCAAAACGCTTTATGGCTGCCATCGACTCTGCTGTGGTTATGCACAATGCATCGACCCAATTTTCAGATGGGGGTGAGTTTGGCATGGGTGCTGAAATCGGTATCGCGACAGGTAAAATGCACGCGCGCGGTCCAGTCGGAGCAGAGCAATTGACAAGTTTTAAATATCTCGTCTTTGGAAATGGTCAGAAACGCTCGTCGGTTTCAAGCTGCCGCGAGTGTTAACTTGGTGTGGGTTAGAGTTGGTCTCGCTTTTTAAGACTGAGAACGGCAGTGCAAAACTTAGCCCCGGAAGTGGCGGGATGTTGCGCTTGCCCGACTGATTTGGGTTAGTGACGGCTAACGTCTCTGAGGTGTATCCTGTGGCATTGAGTGATGGAGCACGAATCGATGCCCTAGACGCAAGAAATGACGCCGCCTGTCGTAGACCTCGCCCGCGAAAACGAAGAGTTCCGCAAGGGCCTGTGGACCGGCGACAAGACGCAAATGGTGCTGATGGCCATCCCCGAGGGCGGCGAGATCGGCGGCGAGGTGTATCATGGGAACGACCCGCTGCTCTACTTCGTCGCGGGCACAGGTGTGGCAAGAATTGGTGATGTGGAAATGGACATCGCTAATGGCGAAGTCGGCATCGGTCCCTCGGGCGTCTTCCACAACTTCCGCAACACTAGGTCCGGGATGCTGAAATTGTCCACACCATACAGCCCGCCCGAGCATGAGCCGGGTGCTCAGCACGCCACCAAGGCTGAGGCTGAGGCTGATGAATAAGCTTTTTATCGCCAACCCTGATCTGCCTGAACGATTTCGTCGGGACGTAGCCCTGAACGCGCTGGATCAAGATACATTTTATGGCGGCGATGAACGCGGATACACGGATTATCCGTTCCTCGACAAAGCGACCGGCACAAAATAGGGCGCGCAGTCTTTTCAGCAGTGACCGGCGGGCTTTTGCCTGCCTGTAAACAGCCAAAGCGAGAGGAGAGTGACCATTCCAAAAGATCCAAGGCTTGCCCCTAACAAAACTGAAGCCCCTGACTGGCCAACGATTGAGCTGCCGGAGCGCTCTGCTCAGCGGACCTGACAAGACACATTTTGATCGTCCTTTCACAGGGGGGACTCTGCCAGAGTGGGTATTGTTTGGAACTATGCACTCGCAGGCGCGTTGGTAATATATCAACTAAATAAGGAGCGATCGCTATGACACGCGAAACAACACCGAAAAAAGACAACCCCGACGGCGCCTTTGGAGCGACGGGTACAGTTTCCCAAGGTGGACGCGAAGGCGGGCGGCTGGCGCGCGATATAGGCACGCAAGATGAACTCAAGCGCGCCACGGAACGGCCAGCAGGTGCCACGCGTGTCAACAAATCTGATGAAAAAGAGAAAGGGGACTCCTGATGGCCAAGCTGAAAAATGGCGGATGGGTTTTGGTTGCCGATGGAGAAAAGGCCCTGTTTTTGATCAATGACGGCGATGAAAATAATCTCGACCTGCGCGTGATCCGCAAGGATGAACAAGAAAACCCGTCGACGCGCGAGCAAGGCGCAAACCGTCCCGGCAGCGTACAATCCAGTGCAGGCCACGATGTGTCAGCAATGGATGATACTGATTGGCATGAGTTGGCCAAAGAACGCTTTGCCGTCGATTTGGCCGATTTGCTGTACAGCCGTGCCCATGCGGGGCGGTTTGATCAGTTGGTGATCGTCGCCGCGCCGCAAATCTTGGGCGTTCTGCGTGCGTCCATGCATTCGACGGTTTCGGGTAAAGTGCTTACAGAAATTCCCAAGCACCTGACCAACCAACCCTTGGACAAAATTGAAAAGCAAGTCGCAGCGGCGGTTGCCGAGGCCGCTTGAAATTATCGAAAGGACCAAACCTATGGATAGATTAGGCCTTTTTATTGCGATGATGACCTGGACGTTGGTGTCGGGCGTGATCATCGTTCTGTTCATGTCACTCGGATATGTCGGCTGGGTACAGTTTGGCGTTGCTGTGATCTTGGGCTTTGCTCTGGGGCTGCCACTTGCAAAAGTGATCTCGGCGCGGATCAAGCGCCAAGACCCCGATTGGGATGAAAAACGAAACCGCCCCGACCCGACGCCTGATGCTGAGGTGGATGTCGGGGATGGTGAGCCGCGTCGGCGGATTTGAAGAGGCGGCGCCGACTTTTTTCACACTCAGAAAGGAACCCTCATGGCGGGCCATCAATGCGACGTTGCAATCATAGGTGCAGGCACTGCCGGGCTTGCGGCCGAACGAGCTGCTCGGTCTGAAGGGGCTAAAACCTTGCTTATCGACGAACACTTTGCCGGCACGGTTTGTGCGACAGTCGGCTGTATGCCGTCAAAGCTGCTAATTGCAGCAGCGGGGGCAGCGCATGCCAGCCGCCGCGCCTCTGTTTTTGGGGTGAAGACGGGCGAAATCCATGTGGACGGGCGCGCGGTCATGCAACGCCTACGGGCAGAGCGGGACAAGTTTGTGCAGGGAACGCTACAAGGGATTGCCGACCTGTCTGACGGAATTTGCATCAAATCGAAAGCGCGTTTCACAGGGCCAACGCAGCTTGAGCTGGCAAATGGAGAGCACGTGCAAGCCCGCACGATTGTGATTGCGACGGGGGCATATCCGCTGGTCCCAAAACCGTTTCAAGATTTGGGCGACCTTGCCCTGACCAACCGGAGCTTGTTTGAAATTGAAGATCTGCCCAGATCGCTTGCAGTGATTGGCGGCGGGGCCATTGGGTTAGAGATTGCGCAAGCCATGGCGCGGCTGGGTGTTGAAACGGTGCTATTTGATCGAGGGAACGCCCTTGGTGGGGTGGAAACCCACGATATCCAGCAATCATTGGCTGCCGCAATGCGCGCAGAGTTCACGCTCCACCTTGGGGTCGATGTTTCCGCTGTGCGCCGGGGTGACAAAGCACAGATCACTTGGTCGGGCGACAGCGAAGGCAGCCGCGAGTTTGACAAGGTCTTGGTCGCAACGGGCCGACCACCTTGGCTTGGGGACTTGGGTCTGGCGAAGTCCGGCCTGGATCTGGATGACCACAGAACACCTTGTTTTGATCGCACGACCATGCAGTGTGGCGATTCGCCTGTCTTTATGGCCGGTGATGCGAATGCCGATGCACCTGTGCTGCACGAGGCCTCCCACGAAGGGGCGATTGCCGGTCGAAATGCAGCGACCTTTCCAAAGGTGGCCCCCGCCACGCGCCAGCCCGCGTTCAGCCTGATGTTCACCGACCCGCCGCTCGCGGTTCTGGGCACGACAACGGGGCAGGATGTGATCATGGGTGGTGCGGATTACTCCAATCAGGGCCGTGCTAAGGTTGAGGCGCGGGCGCAGGGGCTTGTCCGGCTCTATGCCGCCAAACCGAATGGGCGGCTGATAGGGGCAGAGCTGTTCTGTCCGGGCGCAGATCATATGGCACATCTGTTGGTTCTGGCGATCAAGAGCGGCGAAACCGCTGCGAGCCTTTTGGAGATGCCATTCTATCACCCGACCTTGGAAGAGGGCTTAAAACCTGCCTTGCGGGCCATATGCAAGGCAAGCACAAAGGCGCTTCCAAATGAGCAGGATACAGGCGACCCGTCCGGAGCATAATGAGATATATACTCACAAGTGAGCGCTTATTTCAGGTTCAAGTTTGTTCGCAGTTATTGGGAAATCAGCGCCCACTGCATCAATTTCTCGATCCACGGGGCATTGTTGCGCAACTGCAGCCTAAGGGCATGACTTCCCCTTTCCTCGTTGGCTTCAGGCCACGCGAACGATCTCGGCGGTGCCGAGTGCGTTGAAGCGGTTTATGAGGGCGATGCGGACTTGGATTTCGGCAGTTTGCCGGTCTGGGTCTCTCGCGGCGATCCGCTCCCCAAAGGCCTTGAGGCACCGCATCTTTGCCTCGATCCGACTTCGTGCGTGATATCCGGTCCAGCGCTTCCAGAACGCCCTGCCGTAGTGCCGAGTGGCCCGCAGGGTATCGTTTCTCGCAATCGCCGCCGGGCAATCCTCTTTCCACGGCCGCCCATTCTTGCGGATGGGGATGATCGGCGTGGCCTGGCGGTCGATGATGGCCGTGTGGCAGCGGCGGGTGTCATAGGCGCCATCTGCGGTCACCGTGCCGATCACTTCGCCCTCGGGGATCTGGTCGAGCAACTCCGGCAAGACCGGGCTGTCGCCATCTCTGCTGGGGGTGAACTCCACCGCCCGGATGTCCGAAGTGGCCGTGTCCATGGCCAGAGGCACCTTACGCCCCCTCTCACGGTTTGCAGGAAAACCGTTGCCGGGCAACGATTGACGACGGCCCTGAACGCCATGCTTGCGCGCCTGCCACTCGCCATCGCCGAGGAACCTGATCCCGGTACTGTCAACGAGCAGGTTCAAGGGACCTTCAGCGCGGCGATACGGGATCTGGACTGCGAGCGTCTTCTGTCTGCGGCACAGCGTCGTGTAATCCGGAACGGCCCAGTTCAGGTCCGCCATCTTCAGTAGGCTTGCAACCATCCCTGTCGTCTGCCTCAGTGGCAATTTGAACAGGACCTTGATCGTCAAGCAGAACTGGATCGCGGCATCAGAGAACACCGCAGGGCGGCCGGGGCTCCCGTCATGCGGCGCAAGCCAGGTCATCTCCTTGTCTAGCCAGATCAGCAACGACCCGCGCTTCTTTAATGACGCGGTGTAGCTGGACCAGTCCGTGGTGCGGTAGCGGGCGGGTGATGGCTTGCTCATGCAGCCTGTATAACCACTTGGATTCACAGTGTGAATCGTCCACAGACAGAGTTCTGCAACAACGCCGTTTGTGACCTGTCTTTTGCGGACATCAGCTCACTATTTTTTTTGAAATAATTATCTGCGAGCTTCAAAGCGAGTTTAGTAGCAGGACTTCGCAGTTCTATCTTGTCAAGAACCCAAGGACCGCCCCCCGGCAAGAAGATAGGTTCCGCATTTTCTCAATGGCATTGTGTTTCCTCCCATAAATATTCTACAGGGCTATTAGAAACGGCACGCCAAATAAACTGCTTATATTTTTCTATTAGGTATAAGAATTCATTATGGACCTATCCGACATTGACTACCCATGATTTCCAATCGTTCTTTTCCCGCAATTCGATAAGGGCAAACGTCAGCTCACGACGCACTGCCTGAAAGGCCGTCGAAAACGGATGCACTGGCGACCGGCAGAATACCAACCGGCGATCAAGGCTTGGTGACACAATCGGTGTCGATCGCAACAGGCCACTTGCCACATCCTTTTGAATCGAAGGCAGCGACAAGATGGTATAGATCTGGTCTTCGGCAACCAATTGACGCGTCGCAGAGGTCGCATCCAACTCAAACCTAATATCGAGATCAATGCCCAATTGGGCCGCGAACCGGTCGATTAACACCCGTAATGCGTGCGGCCTGCCCGGCAGAATCAGCGGAACACTGCCAAGGGCTGTCGCCGTAATCGAGGGCTGTTCGGCAAAGCGGGTATCCTTACCGGAGCTTACCAGACATAAGGATTCGTGAAGTAAAACCTCCCCATCGCTGCGTTGGGCATCGGTCGATTCAAACAAAACCGCAAGGTCCACACGGCCTGTGTCCACCCATTCACGCAAATGCCCCGACATGGCCTCGACAATGCGCAGCTGCACCTCTGGATATATCATAGCCATGCGACGGACAAGCTGGGCGGCAACCGTCGCCGCCACTGTCGTCGGAAGCCCCAGCGTAACCGGTCCCACTGCCTGCCCCTGCAACTCTTGCACCCCGCTGCGCGCCCGATCGTAATGGGACAGGATGTGAAGGGAATGCTCCAAGACCAGCTTGCCTGCCTCGGTCGGGCTGACCCCCTGCCGCTGCCGATCAAAAAGGCGGGTCCCGAAATGGCTTTCCAGCGCCTTAAGGTGCTGGCTGACCGCAGGCTGTGCAAGTTTGGCCGCGCGGGCCGCCGCCGAAATCGACCCCAGTTGAGACACAAGAACAAGGGTACGCAATTTTTTAATATCCATGCGGCCTCTATAAGAAATCGTTATACAAGGCATCATGCTTCTGAAGGACGACTTGTGGCAAGAGGGAAAAAAGCCATGGAGTTGAAAATTGAGCACCGAGACACAACAGCCCCCGTTGGAAGGCCTTAGGGTTATCGACCTATCCCGACTTGTCGCCGGGAATATCGTCACGCATATTCTGGCCGACTTTGGCGCCGAGGTGATCAAGGTCGAAAAACCGGGGCGCGGTGATGACCTGCGGAACTGGAAGGTTGAAGGCGTCTCGACCTTCTGGAAGGCCTATTGCCGCAACAAGAAGTCGATCGCCCTCGATTTTCGCCAAGACCGCGGCATGGAGATTTTGCGGCAACTGATCGACAGTGCCGATGTGCTTGTTGAAAACTTCAGGCCGGGCACGCTGGAAAAAATGAGCCTCGCCCCGAAAGACCTCCAGACACGGAATCCCGGCCTTATTGTGGTGCGCATTTCGGGTTGGGGGCAGACCGGCATCTGGAAGGATCGCCCCGGCTTTGGCAGCCTTATTGAGGCAATGTCAGGTTTTGCCTCTATGAACGGGTTTGAGGACCGCCCCCCTGTTCTGCCTCCCTTGGCGCTGGCCGATATGATTGCCGGACAGTCAGGTGCCACGGCGGTGCTGATGGCGTTGCGGGCGCGGGATCGTGACGGCAAAGGACAGGTGATTGACCTGTCGCTATTTGAACCGATGTTCGCCACTTTGGGTCCCCAGATCGCCAACCTTCGTCTTAGCGGTAAAGAGCCGCGGCGCATGGGGTCCCTTTCGGAACTCTCGGTGCCGCGCAATATCTATGAAACCTCGGACGGCCGTTTTGTCGCGCTATCGGCATCGACACAGGCCATGGCAGAGCGGGTTTTTCGGGCAATCGACCGGCCGGAGCTTATCCTTGATCCAAGATTCAAAACCAATCCGGACAGGGCGCACAACATTTACGAATGTGACGCAATCGTTGCCGAGTTCATTCATCGTTACGACCGCGATGCGATTATAGACCTCTTTACCAAGGCTGATGTGACCATCGGAATCGTGCCCAGCTATGAGGAGCTTGATGGCCACGAATACGTCGAAAGTCGCGGCGTTGTCGTTGAGGTTCCTGATACAGACCAGTCGTCCTTCCCGATGCATGCGGTCTCTCCTCGGCTTTCCCGAACTCCTGGACAAATTCAGCATATCGGGCCGGATTTGGGCAAGGATGGGCCGGATTTATTGGCCGAACTTGGTTTTGACGCAGCCGATATCCTGAAGATGACGCAGGAGGGTATTATTGAAACCTCTCAAGGGGGCACATCATGATGGATCATGTCGCAGCAAGGCGTCTGGACGGGGTGCTGTCTGGATTGTTCGTACCGGCGGGCAACACGCGTTTGCTTGTGTCCGCATGTGCCAAGAAAATAGCCTCGGTCGTGGTTGATCTCGAAGATGCGATTCCGGTCGAGGCCAAAGATACGGCCCGTGCAGGCTTGGCCGCAGATGTTGCGACATTGCGCGCGGGGGTCGGAATGATCGCCGTCCGCATCAATCGTCCGTGGCGTATGATGATACGCGATATAGAGGCCGCCGTCGCAGCAGGGGCCGATATCATTATGGTCCCGAAAATTGAGGCTGCCAGTGACGTGGCGATTGTCTCGGAAATTCTTGACGAGATATCCCCCGAGGGAAAGCAGGTCATCATTTCGCAAATTGAATCTGCGGTCGGGCTTCTTGCCATGCCACAGATCGCGCGCGCCAGACCTGATCGCCACGCGGCGTTGATGCTGGGGCCTGAGGATCTCGCCTTGGATCTAAGAACAGACTCTTCGCGCGATGTCATGACGCCACATGCCCAAGCGCTTGTTTTGGCGGCGCGCAGTGGCGGGCTTCATGCCATCGGATCGCCGGGTTCGATTGCTGAAATCAATGACATGGCAGCCTATCAAAGCCAGATCGAAGCAGGCAAGAAAATGGGATTCGATGCGGTCATTGCAATTCACCCCAAACAAATCAGTGTCATCGAAGAGATTTACCGCACCTCGACCGCAGAAATCGCCGAGGCACATGCAATCGTGGAAGGGGACCGACAGAACGCGGGGCGGCCGTTCATGCTTAACGGGAAAATGGTTGATGCGCCTGTTGTCGCCCGTGCCCGACGGGTGTTGCGCACAGCGCAGTTGCACGGATGATCTGGGGTTCGGAAGCTGGCTGATGTTTGTTGATCCTGCGTGGGGCATGCCTTTATCGTCGGGCCATGGAGAGCGCGATCTGCCATGTATTCATCTGACGTCAAAGGGTGCGAATGGATCTCGGTGTAGAGAGTGGCCGCATCCTTGCGCAGACCTCGTTCGTATGTCGCGCCGTTCTTCTGGGTGACCGTTTCTGTGATACCAGCCAGCAAACGGGCACGCTTTGCCCGAAAGGCTGACCTTTAGCAGCTTTCACGACCTGGTCAGGCTCAGATCCGTGCGATCCCGGTTGATCACCGCTTTGCGTTCGGGGCCTTCAACAATCATGGGTAACTGGAAGCGCGGCACCGGGATCCTGAACAACGAACTCTACGTAGGTAAGCTGCTTTGGAACCGTCAGGCATACATCAAGGATCCAGACGGCGTTGTTGCACAAGTCCGTCGACGGAGGATTCACTTTGCGAATCCATGTCGTTAGACGCGGTGCATGAGCAAGCCATCTCCCGCCCGCTACCGCACGACGAACTGGTCCAGCTACAACGTGTCGCTGCGCAAGCGGGGGGCGCTGCTGATCTGGGTCGACAAGGACATGGTCTGGCGCGCACCGCGTGACGGTCGCCCCGGACGGCCTGTGGTATTTTCCGATGCTGCCATGCAATTCTGCCTGTCGATCAAAGTGTTGTTCAAGCTGCCGCTCAGGCAGACCGCCGGGATGGTGGCGAGCCTGCTGCGGCTGGCGGGCCTGGACTGGCCCGTGCCGGACTTTTCCACCCTATGCCGCAGGCAGGAGACCCTGGCCGTTCAGATCCCTTATCGCCGCGCGGATGGCCCGCTGAACCTGCTCGTGGACAGTACCGAGATCAAGTTCCTCGGCGACGGCGAATGGCAGGCGCGCAAACACGGGGTGCAGGGCCGCCGCCAGTGGCGCAAAGAGCATCTCGCCATGGACCCTGACACATCTGACATCCGCCCCGTGGAATTCACCCCCAGCCGTGATGGCGACCGGCTCGGACAGATCCCGGCAGGCGAGCAGATTGGCACGGTCACTGCCGACGGCGCCTATGACACGCGCCGCTGCCACAAGGCCATCATCGAACGGCAGGCCATTCCGATCCGGAAAAACGGCCGCCTGTGGAAAGACGATTGCGGAGCGGCACGCGCCCGCAACGAAACCCTGCGCGCAACGCGATACTATGGCCGAGCGTTCTGGAAACGCTGGACCGGATACCATACCCGCAGCCGGATCGAGGCGAGGATGCGCTGCCTGAAATCCTTCGGCGAACGCATCATGGCGAGAGACCCGGACCGCCAGACAGCCGAGATCCACATCCGCGTCGCACTCATGAACCGATTCAACGCCCTCGGCACCGCCGAGATCGTCCGCGGGGCATGACGTCAGCGGGGTAAGGGGCACTCATGCCTCAGGCGCGAGTTGCGCAACAACGCCCATGCAATGCAACACAAGCACCGCAATAATTAATATTACCAGTGAGACAGGTATCTTGAAACTGCGATCTGCGACAACCCGCAGTAAAAGTTGCCTTTTATGGGGTGCGGGAGTTGCGGTTTGCGTGGGCTGCATCCTCTAACAGGTCGATTTGGATCTGTTGTAGCTCTGCCAATTTATCCCATTGGTGCGCCATTTGATGATCAATCTTTTCATGCAATTGCCGGATTTCCAGCTCTGCTTTCAGGTTGATGCGATAGTCGTTTTCGGCCCGCAAACGGTCTTTGGTTTCCTGTCGCCGCTGGCTCATCATAATAACGGGGGCCTGAATAGCGGCAAGGCTGGACAGTACAAGGTTCAGCAGTATGAATGGATACGGGTCAAACGGCTTGAACAGCAGCGCGGTGACATTCAGCATCATCCAAATGATCAACACCGCCGAGAAGGACAGGATAAACGTCCAAGAGCCACCAATAGCGGCAACCTTATCAGCGGCGCGTTCACCAAAACTCGATTTCATTTCCAGCGTGACACCCAAATCTTGGGTAATCACTTCGCCTTTTGCCATGCTCTCAATCACTTCGCGATCAAGATCCGATAGTTCGCCCCGCTCGGTTGCCAACATTTGTTCAATGTACTGGGCCCGCATGGCCCGCAGGTCGGTTGTGCAGATCTCAGCGCCAGGGCCCCAAGATGGCACGCTGGCCGCGATTACGGCGTTCAGATTGGGGCGCAGAAGCTCGTATTTCCGAAGGTATTGCGGTTTGAACGCCTTGCCGCAAACAGCGCATTTATGTGTCACTGTGTTATGTGACATCACGCCTTGCCGGAATATCCAAGCGCCAAAAGGGCTGCGCCTGTCGTTAGAAGGTTCAAGCCGAACAGCACGCCGATCACCCAGACCGATGTGCTCGGCCAACCTGCAATGATCAAAACCGCCAGAACCAGCGTTGAAACCGCGCTAAGCAATGTCCAGACCCAGCCCGTGCTTTGATTGCGCAACGCCATCGCGATGGACACCCCAAGCAACCCTTCAACCACGAAGAGCACTGCCAGAATTATGGTCAATGTGCGCGCACCAACGAAGGGTTGAAACACAAAGATTAACCCCAAGAGCAGCGCAAGCCCAGCCGTCACCAGCCCCGCATATCCGACACGTCCCACACTGAAACTGCGCCAGAATAACAAGCCGGAGATACCCGAAAACACCAGTAACCATGCAATCAATTGTTCCAACGCGATTGTCGCGGCCGTGGGCCAAGCCATAGAGCCAATGCCCAACGCTAGAAAGATCCAGCCTAATATGCGCAATTTATCGAAATTCATTATTTGGTCCTGTTCGGTTCAGATTGTAAAAAACGCCAACCGTGCGGGTCGGGCAAAATCTTTGCTCATCTCGCCAGCCTTTGCGCCCATCTTTTCAGATTTCGCCTTGATACGCCACAACTTGAAGCGGAAATCTTTTGCGCTCTGTCTTGGCAGATTTGCCATGCCGCCCCATTCTGCAACGCGCAGTCCAGCTTGCCTATTTTATGCTGCCCACCTGCGGCGTAGCGCGACAAAAGCGTTTTCCGCGCCACATCTAATTGCTGGTCCAAGGCACGCCATGGTTCAGCGGCACTCTGCAGGTCGTCTCGATAATCTGCCTCGCTCGGATTTCCGCTGGCCCAAGTCGTATGGCTTCGCCAAGCGGAGCTCGAAAAGCCATCCCGGGATTCTCGAGCCCTCTCCAATCAGACCCTCAGGACCTTTCGACTGCGGCCTCAGCCCCTTGCCTCGACATGCGCACAGCAAATCCGGACCTGTTTTCGAGTAGACCCGGTATTTGACTTCTGGATTTCGATATCAATCGGTTATCCCATGTTTTCAAGAGGATTAATCGCTTTTGAGCCAATCCATACTGCGAAGTCGACATCGCCGCTTGTGACCGGAATCACCGCAGATCTTAGCCAATTCCCTAATCCGGAACTCGTGCAACCTGCGCCAAGCGCGCTTCGATTATATTGTTTTCCCAAGGCTGACGGCCATTTCCAAAGATAACCCGCCGACATCCTCGAGATGTCCGGCTTTCCCGGATTTACGCAGCTCGAAAACTCATCTCGGGTTTCTCTATACCCTAGAATCCCCCCCACCTCAGGTTTTCAACGGCTTGTTCCTAACCATAGGCCGGAGAGGCACATGGCAATCCTGGGCCCATTTTCGAATGGACCCGGGATTTGACCTCCGGATTTCGATACCACCGGATTACCCCATATTTTTAGGTTGCTGTCGCAAATTTTGTTGGAGTTTGAGTGCGGGCATAGCCTGGGCATACCTATGCTGCGAGCGCAGCAAACTGCTGAAACGCGGTGAGGCCGTTGGCATGGATCTGCCCCTTTCGGGTCATGTGCACGGTCTCGATCGCAGCCAAGGTAGCCTCGGCAGAATGGAAGGCCTTGAAGCCAAGCATTGGGCCCGTGATCCGCTTTACGAAGCGGTGGTCCTGTTCAATAATGTTGTTGAGGTATTTGACCTGCAGGATCTTGATGCTGTTGCCTGAGCCCGTGAACTTCAGGATCACATTGATGCTTTGCAGACCCGCCAGATTGGCGCCGCTCTTGTCGATGACGACACGGTCAGGCACGCCATTTTTGCCAATCGCGCGCTTGAGAAATCGACGGGCTGCCGCCTTGTCGCGACGCTCAGACAGCATGAAATCAAGGGTTTTTCCTGTGTTGTCGACCGCCCGGTAATAATAGGTCCATTTGCCTTTAGCCTTGATGTAGGTTTCGTCCATGCGCCAAGATTTGGCGGTTGGCTTCTTGCGGGACTGCGCTTGTGCCGCCATCAGCGGCGCAAACTTAACCACCCAACGGTTCAAGGTTGCATGGTCAACTTCTGCTCCACGCTCCTCCATGATTCCTTCCAGGTCGCGATAGGAAACTCTATATCGCACATAGAAATAAACCGCGCACAGGATTACGCTTTTAGGATAATGGGCTCCCTTGAAATCAACCGACATCCGATACATCCTGTTGCTTGCTTGTTTGAGAACCATGTCGCAAAATCAGCCAACAAACGAAAGATCGCAAAAGTTTGCGGCAGAACCCCCGGCGGGCGGCATCAAGGATTCAGGCTTTGGCTCCGAAGGCGGACCGGAAGCGATTGAATCCTATGTCTATACCAAATTGGTGACGCAAAAATCCTGATCCAAGCAGTGGCCGACCCCTGCAAAAAGGGGTCGGCCATGTGACGGTGGTCAAGCGCCAATCCGGGCAATGAGATTAGCAAGCCCGTCTTGCTGGTCCAGCCCCGCCACAGTTTCCCACAGGTCCGCAGCCCCTTCTGCCCCCAACAGAGAGCCGGCCTTGTCGCGCAGCCGCCCCTCCAGCACCGCAGGATCATTCTCGGTCAGGATATCATAGCGGGCGGTAACATCCCCCTGCCCCGCCGTGGTGATCGTCACTTCAGAGGCGCTGTCCGCCAAATTGTCATCCGCGATCACCTCTATGCGGTCACGCAGGGCAACCAGATCGGGGCGGGTGCAAACCTCGTCGGTATATGTCCCTAATGCCGCCGTATCGACACCTGCCAGCATCATCGCGGCAGTCAACCGATAGCTGAATTTTGCCTCTAGTCCGGTTGCGGGCGCAGGCTTGTTACAAACAGCAAACCAACGTGGATGGGTGCGGATTGTGATCGCTTGAAGCTCGTTGGGCCGGTTTTCATGCAAAGGTCCATCCCGAAGGGTGCGAACCGCCTCCAGCATCGCATGAAGACCGTGGCAGCAGGCGTGGAATTTATAGGAAATGTTGGGGAACAGCCACGCCTGCCCAAGCCCGTCAAAAACACTTTCATCGGCAGCCCCCGCATGGGTCGGGCCAAAGCCTTGCGCGCCCTCGATTGCATTTTGCGCCGATTGCGCCCCTGCCCGCGCCAGCAAGGCCGATGTGACGCCGACTTCGGCGGCAAATCCGGCATTCAGCGGCTTGCCCATCGTGCCGAACTGGCTTTTCAGCCCGGCGGCGCGGGTGGCCGTCAGGCGGAACCCCTGCGCCATCTGCTCGGCATCAAGGCCCAAAATCCGCCCTGCCGCCGCCATCGCGCCAAATGCGCCCGACGTGCCGGTCTGGTGAAACCCCGCCTCGTAATGCACGCGGCCCAGCCACGCCCCGACACGACAAGCGGTTTCAAGCCCCACGGCCAGCGCCTCCAAAAGGGCTGCGCCATCAACGCCCTCACGCTCGGCCAAGGCAAGGGCCGCGGGTGTCACCGCAACGCTGGGGTGGCCGATATGGCCGAAATGCGTATCGTCATAATCAAGCGCGTGGCTGGTGGCGCCATTGACCAAGGCCGCCGTTGCCGGTGCCGCGCGCCCACCCCGAAACATCGTGGCGCCCGTTTCCATTGCCGCACTGCCCAAGGCCATTTTGCGCGCGGCCTGTGCGACCGGCTCGTCCCCGCCGGCAATGCCGACTGTGGTCCAATCGAACAGCGACAGGCGCACAAAATCACGCATGGCCGCTGTCGGATGGATCGGGCCAGCGGCGAAGTCAGCAAGTTTGCGGGCGAGTGTCATTGGGGGGTCCTTCTTTCGTAAACAAGTCTAATGGTTGGCATCAGTGCAGATCGCGGATTTGGCCGCGTGATATTCGGCCACCATCCGCGCGACCACCTCGGCGGCGGGGCAAAGCCGCTGGGATTGGCCGACGGACTGGCCCGCGCTCCAGACATCTTTCCATGCCTTTGGGCGGCTCTCATCGGTCTTGGCGCGCATTTTTTGGGGGGCGGCTTGTTGTGCGGCGGCAATATCGACGCCTGCGGCTTCCATGCTGGGGATCAGGTAATTGGCGGGGGTGCCGGAAAACATCGGCGTATACATGATCCCGTCAGAGGCAGCGCCAATGATCATTTCCTTATGTGCAAGCGGTGCAATGGATTCCTCGGTGGCGATGAAAACCGTGCCTGCATAGGCGAAATCACAGCCCAAGGCCTGTGCTGCCAGCACCGCACGACCATTCGCAATCGCCCCCGAAAGCGCCAGCGGCCCGTCGTAAAAGGCGCGCACTTCCTCAATCAAGGCAAAGGGGCTTAGCGTGCCCGCATGACCGCCCGCGCCGGTGGCCACAAGGATCAACCCGTCAACACCGGCTGAAACTGCGCGGCGGGCGTGGCGTGCCTTGACAACATCGTGGAACACCAATCCGCCATAGCCATGCACGGCCTCGACCACCTTATCGGGCGCCGAAAGCGAGGTGATCACCAGCGGCACCTTATGGCGCACCAGTGTCGCAAGATCTTCATCCAGACGTTCGTTATAATCATTCACGATCAGGTTAACGCCGTAGGCCGCCGGGGTTTGCCCCGTGGTCAGGCGGTGCGCCTCCAGCCGCGTCTCGATCTGCACCAGCCAGTTTTCCAGCTCTGCTGCGGGCCTTGCGTTTAGGGCGGGAAACGTGCCGATAATCCCCGCGCAGCATTGCGCCACCACAAGGTCCACCCCTGATGCCAGAAACATCGGCGCGCCGATCAGGGGCAGTTTCAATCCGGTCTTCAAAACCTCAGTGGGGCTTTGTTTCATCATATCTCTACCTATTTTCAAACGCTGCTTTTTCAGGTCAGGATCGTGGCTTCGGTCAGGGCTTGCACCTCGGCAAAGCTGTTGCCCGGCGCAAGTTCAACCAAGCGGAAGCCCTCTGGCGTGACATCCAGCACGGCAAGATCGGTATAGACGCGGTTGACCACGGCCAGTCCGGTTAGCGGAAAGGTGCAGTTTTTCAAAAGCTTAGGGCTGCCATCTTTGTTCACATGCCGCATCATCACCAAAATCGTCGGCACACCGACCACCAGATCCATCGCACCGCCAACCGCGGGGGAGTATTTCTCATCCAACGTGGCCCAATTTGCCAGATCACCGTTTTGGGCAACCTGATAGGCGCCCAGAACCGCGATATCGATATGCCCGCCGCGCATCATCGCAAAACTATCCGTTTGATCGAAATACGCCGCACCCGGCGCAGGGGTGACATAGCGCTTGCTGGCATCGATCAGCTCCAGATCCTCCATGCCTTTGGGGGGGACGGGACCGACGCCCAGCAGGCCGTTTTCGGAATGGTAAAGCACCTCGCGCCCTTCGGGCAGATGCTCGGAAACATGCGTCGGCTTGCCGATCCCTAGGTTGACATAGGACCCGTCAGGGATATCGCGTGCAACCCGTGCCGCCAACTCGCTATCGCTTAATGATTTCATGGTCGCACCCCGTATTCCACAACGCTTTTGACAAAGATCCCCGCTGTAATCACCGTTTCGGGTTCAAGCGGTTCTGATGCCAGTTGCCGGACCTCTGCGATGGTGTGACGTGCGCCCATTGCCATCACCGGATTAAAATTACGGGCCGTGGCGTGATAGTTGAGGTTGCCGTAACGGTCGCCCCGTTCGGCGCGGACCAAGGCGAAATCGGCATGAAGGGGGCTTTCCAGCACATAACCGCGGCCATCGATGACGCGGGTTTCTTTGCCCTCGGCAAGGCGGGTGCCATAGGCGGTCGGGGTCAGGAAACCGCCAAGCCCGGCCCCTGCGGCGCGGATACGTTCGGCCAAGGTGCCTTGCGGGACCACCTCCAGCTCCACCTCGCCGGCCTCATAGCGGCGCTCGAACCAGATCGATCCGGGCGAGCGGGGGTAAGAACAGATGACCTTCGCCACCCGCCCCGCCTTGAGCAGCGTGGCAATACCGGTATCGCCCGCACCCGCATTGTTGGAAATGATCGTAAGGCCGGTTGTGCCCTGCGCGCAAAGCGCATCGATCAGCCCGAAAGGAATACCCGACGATCCGAACCCGCCAATCATGATCGATGCGCCATCGGTGATCGGCGCGACCGCGCGCGCCAGATCGGCTACTGTTTTATCCATAGAAGTGCCTCAAGCTTTCACGGCAGGGTGTCGCCGCACAAATTTCAAATTGATCCCGATGACCGCAACAAGGATCACCCCGCCAAGCAGGCTGGTTGGCAAATCGGGGAACAAGATCAAGACCCCCCCGATTGCCACGGCGATCCGGCTGACAGGGCCGATCAGCCCGACTTTGTAGATCCAGCTTTCAAACGCCGAGGTGATCGCCCAAATCGCAATCAGGGTTAGGCCGACGCGTTCGATGATCTGAAGGGCGGTGCCTTCCATGATCAGCGCCGGATCATAAACGAAGATGAACGGCAGAACGAAAAGCGGCATCCCCAGGCGCATCGCGTAAAAGCCGGTCTGCATCGGGCGTGATCCGGCCACACTAGCGGCGGTAATCGCAGCCAACGCCACCGGCGGCGTGATATAGGACAGCATCCCCCAGTACAGGATGAACAGGTGGCTTGCGATCGGATGCAGACCGGCCTGCACCAATGCCGGCGCCAGCAGGATCGACAAAAAGATATAGCAGGCCGTCACGGTCATCCCCATACCAAGCACAAAGCTTGTCACCGCCCCTGCAATCAACATCAGCGCGGTGTTGCCATCTGCATAGAGCAGCAATTCGCGCGAAAATGCCCCCGCAACGCCGGTATAGGACAGCCCGCCAACGACAAGCCCGATCCCCGCCAGCACCGCCACAAGGCCCGCGATGTTGCGCGAGGTGTCCTGAACCAGCTCTATGGCACGGTTCACCGTTAGGCGGGTTTCCTTGCGAAAAGCGGTCGCGACCAGCATCACCACCGAGGCGTAATAGGGCGCGCGCGCCTCCATCCGCATGATCATCAATACATAGATCAGCACCGCGAGGCTGAGCAGATAGGGCCAGCCGGATTTCAGAACCGGCCAAATGGGCGGGATCTCGTCGCGGGGAAGACCTGCGAGGCCGCGGCGTGCGGCATACATATCAACCTGAAACAGCAGCGCGACATAGAACAGGATCGCCGGAATAAGCGCTGCAATCACGATGCTTGAATATTGGACGCCCAAAAAGGACGCCATCACAAAGGCAACCGTGCCCATCACCGGCGGCATCAAGGTGGCCCCGGTTGAGGCGCAGGCCTCAACGGCGGCGGCGTAATGCGCAGGGTATCCCACACGCCGCATCGTCGGGATGGAAAACGGCCCCGAGGTCAGGATGTTGGAAATCACGCTGCCCGAAAGCGACCCGAGGATGCCTGAGCCAAGCACGGCAACCTTGGCCGGTCCGCCACGCGTGTGGCCCAAAAGCGCCGAGGCCAGCTCCATGAAAAAGTCGCTGCCTTTGGTGATGACCAGAACCGAGCCGAAAACAACAAAGCCGATGACCAGCTCGGCCACAACCTGCATCGGAATCCCGATTACCGATTCCACACCCAGAACATGCGCGCGAACCGTCCCGATCAGGGAGTATTCCGTCCCCCACAAAAAGCCGGGCATGCTATCGGCCCAAAGCGGGTAAGAGCCGAACAAAAGCGCGGTAAACAGCAAGACCGTCCCGCCCGCACGCCGCACCCCTTCAAGCACAAGAAACAGCAAGACCGAGGCCATGATATCGCCCATTAACGGCGCATCATATTCCCAACCCCGCTGAAGAATCTCAAGTCCGTGATAGCCAAGCCAGCCCGCGCTGATCAAAGCCGCGATAGCCAATACAGGATTGAGCCAGAACAACCGTTCCGGATGGGTGCTGCTGAAAGGTAACGTCAGAAAGGCAATGGCCAGAAAAATCCCGATCAGATAATAGAGATAGGCATTGCCCAAGGGTTGAAACCCGAAAATACCCAATAGAAACTGTTGGTTAATCGCCATGGTCACGCCAAGCACGCCCAGAATCATGGTGATAATCACCATGATCCGTTGCCTTGGGCGCGGGGCTTGTACCGGGGTGGTCGCGTCGAAGGCGGGGTCTTTTGTCGAAGCCATAATCTTATCCTGACGTTGCATAGAATACCCCCGGCGCAGCATGGCACGCCGGGGGAAGTGGGAAGCTCTGCGATCAGTTCAGAGTTGCGATGACTTCGGCACGATGTGCCATCCAGGCATCCGCATAGGCTTCACCCGTCAGGTCTGCATTCGCTGCTTTGAACTCTGCCCAAGCGGCAACCATAGTATCCAGCCGCGCGGTGCGTTTCTGGTTCCAGGCATCGTCCTCGGCGGTCCAGATGCCCTTTTCCTTCAAATAACGGATGGCCCCTTCGTGGAACGGCAGATCAATTGCAGGCTTGCCGGATTTCTCAAGCGTCCAGCGTTTCATCGTCGCGGTGCCGTCTTTGTAAAGGTCATAGGTTTCGTCAAGCGCCTTGATGAAGGCGTAAACCTCATCTGCGGATTTCTCGGCGGTGGTGGTGATGACCGGATAGCGATAGGCCGCCATCTTGGCGATTTCACCCTCGGGCAAACCGGCGGCGACATCCTCTTCGGAGGGGCTCATGATTGGCAGAACCTTCAGCAATCCGGCCCAGCCTTCGGCGTTATCGGCCTCAAGCGGGACATAGAAAATGCCGCGCGGGCTTTCGGCAAGCTCATAAAGCTGGCTGGTGGTTGGGGTGGTGCAGGTCCCATCGGATTCGTTGCGCGTCATGGACGCCATCGCCGAGGCATATGTCGGGAAGGTAATCACCTCCACATCATCCAGCGTCAGGCCTCCAAACGCGAGGATCGCCTCGCATTTGACATTTACCGACGGATTGCCCGCCACGAAGGCGATACGTTTACCGCGTGCATCGGCAACGGTTCGGATGCCCGCATCCGCAGCCGTGATCAGGGTGATGCCCGCCGGACGCCCGGCCACGGCGCGCAGATTTGTGGGACCCCAGTCTGGCATGGCGAAATCATAGGCGCCGTCGGACACAAAGAAAGCTTCGGTCGCAAGGAACGCATAATCGGCGCGGCCTTGCAGCAGCGGTTGCAAACGGCCAATGCCACTGCCCGAAGGCTGGATGCGGATACGGGTGCCGAACTTTTTGCCAAAGGCATCCGCGATGGCCGAGGCCTCTGCATAGCCGGCAGAGCCGACGTCATAGGATGTCCAAACCATCGTGTCCGGCATTTCTTGTGCGAAGGTGGCTGGTGCCAGCATCGATGCCGCGAGAAAGCCGGTTGCGGCCAATCCGAGTCGGAGCGTCGTTTTCATTCTATTATCCCTGTTGATATTCAAACAGATTGCCTGATTAATCCCACATCGATTTTTTATCTGGCGCAAACTTTTGCGGTCGCGCGATGGGTGGCAATGTGTTTCTCCCAATATGA
Organism: Pseudorhodobacter turbinis; assembly: GCF_005234135.1. NCBI lineage: Bacteria > Pseudomonadati > Pseudomonadota > Alphaproteobacteria > Rhodobacterales > Paracoccaceae > Pseudorhodobacter > Pseudorhodobacter turbinis. The sequence goes on along the minus strand of NZ_CP039965.1, from coordinate 1,328,468 downwards.
CCATGAATGGCTGGTGGTCATGTTTCAAATGCATTATTGATATAACAGAAATACATATGAGGCATGAGTGGATTTCCGCCAGCTCCGAAACTTTATTCAGGTCGTTGAACTCAGTAGCATTACTGCGGCTGCGGACCATTTGAACATCGCCCAACCCGCCCTAAGCCGACAGGTTAAAGCATTGGAAGAAGAGCTAAATGTCGCGTTGCTGCGCAGGCATGGGCGCGGGGTTATGCCCACCGAAGAAGGCATCCGGCTGGCCCGCAGGGCAAAGACGATCCTGGAGGATATGCAGGATCTGGCAAATGATATTTCGGGGCATCGCGCGCCGCTTTCGGGGATGGTCAGGCTGGGCCTGCCACCGACGGTCTCGGAAATCCTTGCCACCCATCTAATAGAGCGGGTGATGCAGCTTTATCCGAACGTCAAACTGCGGATTATTTCCGGTTTCAGCGGCCACGTGCAAGATTGGCTCCAACGCGGAAAAATCGATTTGGGGGTTGCCTATGAAGGCCAGAAATCCAGCCTGATCAAAGCGCAGCCTATTATCATTGAAAAACTGTTCTTCATTCAGTCAGCCGCGACTGCGGGCGCGCAACACGGGGTTCCGATTGACGCAGAGGCAGCCTTGCAGCAACCGCTGATATTGCCCAACCCCGAGCATGGCTTGCGCGAACGTATTGAGGGTATCGCGGCCCGTGAAGGCCTGACGCTGGATGTTGTTCTGGATGTGGATATTTTGACAACCATGCTGGCCTTCGTGGAGCGCGGGCTTGGCGGTACGATCCTACCCCTCGTCAGCGTGCTCCAGCAGGTGCGCGCCGGCAAGTTGATCGCACGCCCCATCCAGCACAACCCGATCGACCGGACTTTGGTTTTGATGTCGCCGCTTAATCGGCCAAGTTCCCGCCTGACCACCAGCATCGCGGAGTTCATCACCGCCGAGGTGCATAAGATGGTCGCCGCGGGCGAATGGCCCGGGACGACCCTTTAGATCATACCCGAAAGCATCAGCCCGGCCAAGAAAACCAGCCAAACCAGCAGAACTGAAATGCAATAGCGTCCGTTCCACACAGGGCCGATTTGCTCTGGCCGTCGTCCGATGATCGCCGAGGTAATCGCCAGCGTGGAGATGAAAGGCGAAAGCCCGATCACCGCTGCCCAGCCGCCGGTGATGGCAAGGGCAATGGCAGTATTGCTGAGGCCGGGCATGGCCAGTTGTGCCGCAATTGCGCCCAAAATCGATGCGGAAATGATCGGGTTCACCCCGACCATCGCCAGCGCAAAGACCGAAAGCGAAAGCCCAAGCGCATAAGACACCGGCGAAAGCCCCCAGTGAATGATCGTTTCGCGCAGCGCCTCCGTCGGGATCAGCGCCAAGAAAACAACCGCCAAAAAGCCTGCCGAGGCAAAAACGCCAACCTCTGGCCCCATATTTGACAGTCGCAACCAGCTTGCACGGGCCGCCTCGCCAACGCCGCCCATCGCCCCCTTCGGGTCGCGCCGCGTGGCAGCAGCGGCCCAAAGCACCGCATAGCATGGCACGATCACGATCAGCGCTTGTTGGAAACTAAGCGGCGTCACCGCATGACTGATAAAGACCGCAGCCCCAAGTATCAGCACATGGCCAAGCAGCAAAACCGCCCCCATCCAGCTGCGCGGCGGCGGGCTGGGGGTCTGCAAGCCAAGATTGCGAAACTGGCGCCCCTCATGGCGGTCCAAAGCCCAGCCGATCGCCATGAGCACAAAGGACATCGCAAGGCCGATGGGCCCGAATTGCACATAAGAAATCCCCGGCACCGCAATCAAAATGGCGTTGGTGGCAAAACCGAAAGGCGACCAGAGCGAAATCAACGAGAACCCTCGGATCACGGCAAGCGTCATGCGGCGCACACGGGCCTCTTTTACCTCGGGCGGTATGTTGCTGGCGGCGTCCCGGTCCATCGATTGCTTGGCGATATCCAGCAAAAGCGCAAGCCCGCCAAAGTTGATCAACACCCCAAAGAGGTGCCCGCCAAAGGTCATTGCCAAATAACGGCGCGAGGCGGGTTGATTGGTCACAAACTCCCCCGCTTGCCGTACCTCGGGGGCCAGTGCCGCAGCGGATCGCAACGTGCCCAGCATCGCGATCAGGGCCGCCAGAAACAGCATCCGGTCGACGGCGTGCCACAAAACATCAGCGGCAACATGCGTTACCATCGCGGCCACCGCCGCACATAGCGACATCAAAACCGGCACCCATGTGCCAAAGCGGAACTGCCTGCACGAGAGCGCCAGAAACCCCAAAAGCATCCCCACCCCAAGGGAGGTAACCACCTGTGATGGCACAAAAATCAGCACCAGCGCCGAGGTCATGACCCCCAGCAACAAGGCGCGCTGTAACGTAACCAGACGGGCGGTGGTGGAGGGCATTTGCCCTCCTTGGTTCAGCATCCGCGAAACTGCGGAGGTCTTTTCTCCGCAAAGGCGGCGCGCCCTTCGGCGGAATCCGCACTATTAAGCAAGGCCGGCTGGATCGATTGCTCATAATCCAGCGCCGCCGCCACATCGCGCGCGAACCAATCCACGATGAACTGCCGTGGCAAAGGCGCGCCCTTGGCCTCTTCCAGCGCGATCTCACAGGCGCGGCGCAGCACATCGCCAGCATCGGCAAGCTCATCCACCGCGCCCAAGGTCAAGGCCTCGGAGGCATCGACAACGCGGTTGGTCAGCAGCAACCGACGGGTTTGTGCGGCCCCAATCCGCGCGGGCATGGTTGCCAAAACGCCCATATCCGGGATCAGACCGATTTTGGTAAAGCTGGCCACAAAGCGGGATTCTTTGGACGCAACGATGGTCGGGCAGGCCAGCGCCAAGGCAAAACCGCCGCCTGCTGCCCAACCCTCGATCGCGGCAACCAACGGCTTGGAAAACCGCGTCATCCGCATCACCAAGTCCTTGATCCGCGAGAACCGCTCACGGTGCTCGGATACGCTACGCTCCCCTTGATCGCGAATATCGCCACCGGCAGAAAAGTTCCCGCCAGCCCCCGTTATGACAACGGCGCGCACGGCGTCATCCCCCTCGGCCTGCGACAATGCGGCGATTAGCCCTGCCCGTGCGGTATGGCCAATCGGATTGCGTCGCGCGGGTTCGTTCATGGTGATAATGCAAAGCCCGTCCGGCCGAAGGTCAACATCAATGCTCATAAAGCCTCCTTATGCTTGAAAATGCCATTGCCCATGACGATCACGTCTCGTTCAACGGCGCGGGTGCGGAATGACCCGTCTGCCCAAATCTCTGTCCGTAATGTTTCACCCGGGAACACATGCGCCGTAAAGCGCAAATCCATCGTACCGAACCAGTCTGCATCATAATCACACAGCACCGCAAGCAAGGCATGGGCAGCGCAGCCAAAGCTGCAAAGCCCGTGCAGAATGGGCCGTTCAAACCCGGCCTTGGCGGCCACGCGCGGGTCCAGATGCAGCGGGTTCGGATCGGCATTCCAACGGTAGGCCAGCGCCTGTTCCGGCCGCGTGGGGGTGTCGAACACATGGTCCGGCGCCGTATCGGGCAGTTGATGCGGCTTTTTGACCGGTCCCGTTGGCCCGCCAAACCCGCCATCAGCCCGCAGGAAGGTGGTGTTGCGGCAGGTTGCAAGATGCACGCCGGTTTCCGCGTCATGCAGTTGCTTTTCACTGTAAAGCAACGCGCCCCTACCCTCTCCCTTATCAATCAGGCCAGTCACGCGGGTTTTGCCCCGGATCTTGCCCTCCATCGGGATGGGGTTGTGCAGGGTCATGCCTTGTTCGCCATGCACCAGTTTGACGGCATTGACGCCGGTTTCGGGATTGCCAAGCCAGAACCCGGGATGCCCCAGCACATTGGCAATGGCCGGCATCACCCGGCGATCATCGGCAAGCGCATCGACATAGGCAAGCTGGCGCAGGTCCATCGAGTCCTGTCCCATGCCAACGGTCAAGCCATAGCGCGCGACCTCCATCGGGCCATAGCTCTGTTGCACTTCGGGGATATCGAAGTTCAGCAAGGTTTCATAATCAATGGCCATCGGCAGCCCCCTCTTGTGCAATTTCAATCACCGCATCCAGCGCATAGGCGCCCTGCCCCTCTGGCATCGCCAGCACAGGGTTAAGGTCAATCGAGGTCAGCCCCTCGCCCGCCCCCGCCGCAAAGATCGACAGTTTGGACAGCATCTGCGCCAGCGCGTCGATATCCGAAGGCTGCGTGCCCCGTGCGCCCTGCAAGATTGCCGCACTGCGGATCGACAGGATCATCTCACGCGCGGTATCGACCCCAAAAGGACAGGCGCGCACCGCAACATCATTGAGCAACTCGACAAAGATCCCGCCAAGGCCGAACACGGCAATCGGCCCGAAGGTCGGATCACGGTTGATCCCCATCAGGCATTCCACCCCGCCCGAAAGCTGTTTGGCCACCAGCATCCCCGTCACCGAGGCCTTGGGCGCATGTTCGCCAACTGCGGCCATGATCCCGGCATAGGCGGCGCGCACCGCATCTGCGTCCTGCAGGTTCAGCTTGACCGCGCCGATATCGGATTTGTGCAAAATATCCGGCGAGAGGATCTTCATCACCACCGGATAGCCAAAGCCCTCGGCCGCGTTTACCGCCTGATCGGCATCCGTTACCGCCTGTTCGGGCGCAGCCATAATTCCCGCCTTGGCCAGAATGGTCTTGGCCGTCGCCTCATCGGGGTTACTCGCCGGAAGGGTGACCGGTGTCACGGCGGGCAAATCGGCAGTCACGCGGTTCTGCATCGATTGGCCCAACCGCAAGACCGCATCCAGCGCCCGCACCGCACGACAAGGATCGTTGAACACAAGGATCCCCGCATCGTCATAGTGCTGCAAGACCTCCGGGTCGCCAAGCGCACAAAAGGCGATGATCCGGTCGGGATATTCGGCGCGCAGCGGGGCGATGGCATCAAGGATCACTTGCGACATCGCGCGGCTTCCCGCCACATAGGTCAGGAAACACATCACCGCGCCGTAACCGCCATCCTCCAGCGCGGCACGGGTGAATTTTTCCAACAAGGACGGATCGTTAAGCGCCTGCGCCGTGCAATCGAGCGGGTTGGCCGGCGAGGCATAGGGCAGCACCGCGCGCAGGGCCTCTTGGGCCGCATCGGGCATGGCGGGCATCGGCAGGCCGACGCGCTCTGCCTCATCGCTGGCCACAATCCCCGCACCGCCACTGACGGTAATCACGCCAAAGGAATGCTGTTTCGGGAACACCTTTTTAGAGGCGGCATAGGCGATATCCATCATCGATTCCGGATCGCGCAGCATAATCGCGCCATGATCGGTCAGCACCGCATCCGCTACCACCGCATCCCCCGTCAAGGACGCCGTATGTGAGGCCGCAGCCCGCGCCCCCACCGCAGAGCGCCCCGATTTCAGCGCCAGAACCGGCTTGCCCGCCGCCCGCGCCGCATCCAGCGCGGCCAAGAGCGCAGGCGCATCATTCACCGCCTCCATATAGGTGCAGATCACATCAATCGTATCGCTTTGCGCCATCCAGCCAATTGCATCGGCCACGGTGATATCGGACTCATTTCCGGTGGTGATCAGGACCGAACAGCCGATCCCGCGATCACGTGCCAGCGCGCCCAGATGTGCGCCAAAGGCCCCCGACTGGCTGGCAATGCCGACATTGCCGGACTTGGGAAATCCGGTATCCAGCGACGAGGAAAACGTGCCGTAATACCCGATATCCACGTTATAAACGCCCAACGTATTGGGACCAAGCAAGCGCATCCCGTGCTGTTTGGCCAGTTCTTCAAGCACGTGCTGCGCGGCCAGACCTTCGGCCCCCACCTCGGCAAAGCCAGCCGAGAAAAGCGTCGCGGCACGGCAGCCCATCCGTCCAAGCGCCTCAATCGTTCCGGGCACCAGCTTGGCCGGAACCGCGATCAGCGCGGCATCCGGCACCTCGGGCAGGTCCTGAACGCTGGCATAGCAAGGCAGGCCCTGCACCATGTCGCGTTTGGGATTAACCGGCAAAATCCGGCCCTTATATCCCGCCTTGAGCATCGCCGCGATGGGCCGCCCTCCGATCCGCGTCACATCATCGGAAGCCCCGATGATTGCGACCGACCGCGGGGCGATCAAGCCATCAATATCAGAAAAGCCGCTCATAATGTGGCCTCCGACCCAAGGATCGCCGTGCATTGGCTGGAAAGCGTGCCGCCATTGCCGTGACACAGCGCAAGGTCGCAGCCGTCGATCTGGCGCGCGCCCGCCTGACCACGGATCTGGGCCACGGCCTCGGCGATAAGGAACAGCCCGTACATCCCCGGATGCACACAAGACAGCCCGCCCCCGTTAGTATTGACCGCCAGCTCTCCGCCCGGCGCGATCCGCCCGTCCGCGACAAAGCGACCGCCCTCCCCTTTGGGGCAAAAGCCAAGATCCTCAAGGAACAGGATCGTGTTGATCGTGAAGGCATCATAGAGCATCACCAGATCCAGCTCTTTGCGCGACACACCGGCCATTTCCAGCGCGCGTGCGCCACTGTCGACGGCGGCGGTGGTGGTCAGGTCGGGCATCGCCACGATGGAGCGGTGGTAATTGGCTGCGCCCGCCCCAAGGAAATAGACCGGCTTGGCCGCCAGATCCTTGGCCCGATCCGCGCGGACCAGAACGCAGGCCGCAGCCCCATCGGTCACAAGACAGCAATCGGATTTGCTCAGCGGGTCCGAGATCATCCGCGCCGAAAGCACCTCATCCTTGGTCAGAGGGCCACGGGCAAAAGCCTCGGGGTTGAGGTTCGCCCAGCCCCGCGCCGCAAGGGCGACATCGGCCAGATTTTCGCGCGTGGTCCCGTACTGGGCCATATGGCGGCTGGTGGCCAAAGCATAGGCGGTGATCGGGTGGCGCGGCTTGTAGGGGGTTTCGTGCCACTGTGGCTCGCTCATGGACACAAGTGCCCCGCCTGCCGTGCGCTGGTTCGAGCCATAGCAGACCAGCGCCACGTCACACAGACCGGCCTCCAGCGCCATCGTCGCCTGCAGCAAATGCAGCTCAAAGCTGGAACCGCCGACATTGGTGCCGTCGAAATACCGTGGCTTCAGGCCCAGATATTCAACCACGCTCATGGTGGGAAATGCGTGGCTGCTGGTCGCGGCAAAAACCGCATCAATGTCTTGCATCTTGAGCCCGGCATCGGCCACGGCCGCAACCGCCGCCTGACCCAACAGCTCCATCGCGGAAAATCCCGGCGCTTCGCCGATACCCGCCGTTGCCATGCCGACGATTGCACTTTTACCTCTCATCGATTGATCCTTCATCCCGCATCCTCCATCAGATCAAAGACGACGCGCGGGCCGTCCTCTGCCGCTTCAATCCGTGCCTTTACCCGTGCGCCGATCGGGGCTGTTTCAACGGATGGCAGCGTCGACATCATGCGCACGCCCTCATCCAGCTCGATCAGGGCCACATTCCATGACCCGCTGCGCGCACGGTTCACCGTGATCGCATAGACCGTGCCGGTCCCCTTGGCGGGCACCCATTCCAGATCGGTCGCCCCCGTGGGCGTCACCACCCGCGGCCAGAACACATATTCACCGGTGCTCTTGGCGTGCTGGATCATAAAGCGGCCCGCCTCCAGATGGGCCAGAAAGGCCGCCTGCGGCCCGAGATTTTCAATAGATGTCATGTTTCCCCCCTATTCCTTCCATCCTAAAAACAGATGCGTCTGCGATGTCATGCCGACCGTCTTGCCGTCACCCCGTGTCATCTTGACCTGCAAGACAAGCGTGGTGCGGCCAACGTGGATCGGTGTGCAGCGCGCCGTAACCGTATCGCCCACCTTGATCGGGCGCATGAAATTGGTTTTTGCCTCAACCGTGGTGTTGGACACCCCGACAGGGCTGTTGATAAAGGCCGATGTCCCCGCCGTGGTATCGGATAGCGTCATCAGCGCGCCGCCATGCAGCACCCCGTTGCGGTTGCCCATCTCGGGGGTGACCAGCATCTCGCAGACCACCTCCTCAGGGGTGCAGACCACTGTTTTGATGTCCAAAAGCGCCGCGAAACTTGATCGCGGCGGCATATCTGCGACATCCCGTGTTGGATGTGACGCCATAATCAACCCGCCCTATTGGCAAGGGTACGGCGCGCGATCACCAATTGCTGGATCTGGCTTGTGCCCTCATAAATGCGCAGCAAACGGATATCTCGGTACAGACGTTCAATGTCATATTCCGCCATATAGCCCGCGCCACCATGGATTTGCAGCGCCCGATCCGCGATCCGGCCAGCAGCCTCGGTGCAGAAATACTTGGTGCAAGAGGCCTCGAGGATCGCCTTGCCTTCGCGGTTGAATGTATCGGCCGTGGCACGCACAAGGGCGCGGGCGGCGTGAAGGTCTGCCTGACAATCGGCAAGCATTCCCTGCACAAGCTGGTGTTCCCCGATCGGCTTGCCGAACTGTTTGCGATCCAGCGCGTAATCGGTGGCGATATCGAGCATCCGCTGGCTTTGACCCACGGCCATCGCGCCGACATGGATGCGGCCACGGTCCAGCACCTTCATCGCGGTGCGGAAGCCCTTGTGCAGGTTCTCTGGCCCGCCGATGATGGCCGATTGCGGCACGCGCACATTGTCGAAAATCACGTCCGAGGTTTTGGTGCCACGCTGGCCCAGCTTGCGGTCGGGCTTGGCCACGGTGATGCCGGGTGTATCGGCGGGCACGATAAAGGCGGAAACGCCATCGGCGCCGGGTTTGTCGGCATCGGTGCGGGCAAAGACGGTAAACACCCCGGCGCGCACCGCATTGGTGATATAACGCTTGGTACCATTGATGACGAAATCATCGCCATCACGCCGCGCAGAGGTACGAATACCACCCGCATCCGACCCGTTATCAGGTTCGGTCAGCGCGAAAGAGGCGATTGTGTCGCCGCTGGCAATTCCCGGCAACCACTGGTCTTTTTGCGCAGGCGTGCCATCCATCACGATGCCCTGTGCGCCAATGCCAACATTGGTGCCGATCAGCGACCGGAACGTCAGCGAGGCATAGCACAATGCCTCGATCAGCCGCGCTTCTTGCGGAACATTCAAGCCGATGCCGCCGTATTCTTCGGGGGTAGAGAGGCCGAAAAGCCCCATCTCTTTCATCTCGGCAATAATCTCTTCGGGGATCGCGTCTTCTTCTTCGACCCGCCGTTCAGCAGGAATAAGACGTTCTCTCGCGAATCGGCTTACTGTATCTACCAGCTGTTCAAAAACATCATCATCCACACCTACCGCCATTGATTTTCCTCCCATTGGACGCTGTCAATCAAGTCTTGAACTAACAGAAGCATTCTGTATAGTAAATTATATTCTGCTCAAGGAATTATATGACCGACGATCAAAGCCACAAGCCCGTACCCGCAGTGCAGAACGCCATGATGATCATGCGCTTGCTGGCCACGACCAATCGCCCGATGGGTGCCACGCAGATCGCACGAGAGACGGAGATGAACGTTTCTTCAGCCTTCAATATCCTGCGTACGCTTGCGCATGAGGGGTTGCTCAGCTTTGATCCGATAACCAAAACATATCGCGTTGGCATGGGGTTGATGGAGCTTGCAGCCCCTTTGTTGGGTGCGAACCCTTCGGATTTGCTGCGCTCCACCCTTAACAGTGTCGCGCAAGACCATAGGGTGACGATCGCGCTGTGGCAGATCACCCCGCAAGACCGGATTGTGCTGATCGACAGGTTCGCAGCGCCCAATATCGTGCAGGCCGTGATCGCCCGAAACACCCGCCTGCCAGTCTTCGCAGGTGCTTTCGGGCGCAGTTACGCCGCCACGCTTGGCCTAAGCAAAGCCGCGACCCGCAAGGGATTTGATACAGTGCGCTGGCAGCAAGAGCCCGACTTTGACGCCTATTGGCAGGATGTCGCCACCGCCAAGGCCGTCGGATATGGCCGCGACCGCGGGCAGTTGTTTCGTGGGCTGGATATCGTCGCCACAATCGCACGTGACGGGGCAGGCAGCCCCCGCCTCGGGATGAGCAGCATCACCATCGCCGCACAGCATGATGACGAAAGCCTTGCCGGAGTGGGCAAGGCCTTGGCCGAGGCCGCACAGCTTATCGAGCGCTGCTTGTTTGTGCGTCCCGCAGGCCCCTGAATTACCAGAGCTTAGATCACACATCGGAGGAAATATGTCAGAAACCAAACCCCTCGGCGGGAAAGTCGTCCTTGTAACCGGAGCAGGCGGCGGCATCGGTCGCGCCATAGCGCTTGAGGCTGCCAAAGCGGGCGCTGCCGTTGTTGTGAATGACATCGGCGCATCCCTCGACGGCAAGCGCGAATCCAGCGCTGCGGCGGAACAAACCGTTACCGAGATCGAAAAGCTTGGCGGTAAGGCCGTGGCCAATGGCGATGATGTTTCCATCCAAGAGGGCGCGCAGGCGATGGTGCGTCAGGCCACAGACAGCTTTGGGCGGCTGGATGCCGTGGTGAATAACGCAGGCATCCTGCGCGATTGCTTCTTTCACAAGATGACCTATGAAGATTTCGACGCGGTGGTGAAAGTCCACCTTTACGGCACGTTCAACGTCAGCCGCGCGGCGGCAGATGTGATGCGCGAGCAAGGCTCCGGCAGCCTGATCCATATGACGTCCACCTCTGGCCTGATCGGCAATCTGGCGCAGGCCAACTACTCGGCGGCCAAGCTTGGTATCGCCGCGCTGTCCAAGTCCATCGCATTGGACTTGCAGCGCTGGAACATCCGTTCCAACTGCATAGCCCCCTTTGCCTGGAGCCGGATGACCTCTTCGATCAAGGTGGACAGCCCCGAGCAAGAAGCCCGCGTTAACCGGATGAAGGAAATGGCACCGGAAAAGATCGCCCCGATTGCGCTCTATCTGGCATCTGATGAAGGCGCGGACACCACCGGCCAGATCTTTGCCGTGCGCAACAACGAGATTTTCCTGATGTCGCAGCCGCGCCCCGTCCGCTCTGTGCATCGTGGTGAGGGCTGGGATCTGGACAGCGTGCGCAGCCATGCGATTCCGGCACTGCGGTCAAGCTATGTGCCGCTGGATGTTTCAGCCGATGCCTTTAGCTGGGATCCGGTTTAAGCTGGACCATAAAATCTGTGAAAGGCGGCCCCGCGGCCGTCTTTTGCATTGGCGGCCTTTCAAGCCATGCTGTTTCAGCATATCTGAAAGGCCATTCAGATATTTGATAAATGAGTCGGCCTGACGGATTATCGGGAAAATTCTGCTTGATGCGAAAACCCCCGAGGAGCCTTCCGTTGTACCAGCACGATGCAAATGACTTTCAAGACATCCGTGACGCCGTTCGCGCGCTCTGCGCAGGCTTCCCTGATGAATATCACCGTAAAATCGATGAACAGCGCGCCTATCCCGAAGAATTCGTGGAGGCCCTGACCAAAGCGGGCTGGCTGGCTGCCCTTATCCCCGAAGAATACGGCGGCTCGGGTCTTGGGCTGACTGAAGCGGCGGTGATCATGGAAGAGATCAACCGTGCGGGCGGCAATTCCGGCGCCTGCCACGGCCAGATGTACAATATGAACACGCTGGTACGCCACGGATCAGAGGCACAGCGCCAGAAATACCTGCCCCGGATCGCCAGCGGCGAACTGCGCCTGCAATCCATGGGCGTGACCGAGCCGACGACCGGCACCGATACCACACAGCTGAAAACCACCGCCGTCAAGAAGGGCGATAAATACGTCATCAACGGCCAAAAGGTCTGGATCAGCCGGGTACAGCATTCCGACCTGATGATCCTGCTGGCGCGCACGACGCCGCTGTCCGAGGTCAAGAAGAAATCCGAAGGGCTTTCGATCTTTATCGTCGATATCAAAGAGGCGATGAAATCGGGGATGCGGGTGCAGCCGATCCTGAATATGGTCAACCATGAGACCAATGAGCTGTTCTTTGACAACCTTGAAATCCCCGAAGAAAACCTCATCGGGGAAGAGGGCAAGGGATTTAAATACATCCTGACCGGCCTCAATGCCGAACGCACCTTGATCGCGGCGGAATGTATTGGCGACGGCTATTGGTTCACCGACCGCGTCGTGCGCTATGTCAGCGAGCGCGAAGTCTTTGGCCGCCCAATCGGCAAAAACCAGGGTGTGCAATTCCCGATTGCCGAAGCCTATATTGAGATCGAGGCCGCCAACCTGATGCGCAAAAAGGCTTGTGAGCTTTATGACGCGGGCCAGCCTTGCGGCGCCGAGGCGAATATGGCGAAATACCTTGCGGCCAAAGCCTCATGGGAGGCGGCGAACGCCTGTTTGCAATTCCATGGCGGGTTCGGCTTTGCCTGCGAATATGACATCGAGCGGAAATTCCGCGAAACGCGGCTCTATCAGGTTGCGCCGATCTCGACCAACCTCATCCTTTCCTATGTGGCCGAACATATCCTCGGCCTGCCGAGGTCGTTCTGATGCGGCCGCTGGAAGGGATCAAGGTTGTCTCTATCGAGCAAGCCGTCGCCGCACCGTTTTGCACCGCGCGCCTTGCCGATGCGGGGGCAGAGGTCATCAAGATCGAGCGCCCCGAGGGCGATTTCGCGCGCGGCTATGATACGGCTGCCAAAGGCCAATCAAGCTATTTCGTCTGGTTGAACCGCGGCAAGACATCCCAGACGGTCAATCTGGCCTCGGCCGAAGGCAAAGCGGTTCTGGCCGAGCTGCTGGCCGGCGCGGATGTGCTGGTGCAAAACCTCAAACGCGGTGCGCTGGACCGGCTTGGCTTTGGGCCGGACAGATTGGCGCAGGATTTTGCCCATCTTATCTGTTGCTCCATCACGGGGTACGGCGATGGCGGGCCGATGGCGGATCGCAAAGCCTATGATTTGCTGGTGCAGGCAGAATCCGGCCTGTGCTCGATCACCGGTGGCCCGTCGGAACCGGCGCGCGTTGGCATTTCCATCGTGGATATTGCCACGGGGGCGACTGCCCATTCCGCGATCCTTGAGGCGCTGCTGCGCCGTGCGGTAACGGGGCAAGGGGCGCATATCTCAATCTCTATGTTTGACGTGATGGCAGAATGGCTGACGGTGCCACTGCTGAACCATGAGGCGGGAAGCAGCCCAAAACGCATCGGCCTCGCGCATACCTCTATTGCGCCTTACGGGGTGTTTACGGCCAAGGATGGCGCACAGATTTTGTTATCGGTGCAAAGTGATCGGGAATGGAAGAACCTGTCTGCGGTGTTCTTGCAAGCGCCAGAACTTGCGACAGATCCGCGTTTCGCCCGTAACGTCAACCGGGTGCAAAACCGCGTTGAAACCGATGCTATTGTCGGTGCCGCCTTCGCCCAGATGACCGGACCAGAGGCGGTTGCCGCCCTGTCGCGGGCGGATGTCGCCTTGGCGCAGCTTAATGATATGGACGGGCTGTCCAACCATCCGCATCTGCGCCGGATCACGGTAGAGACGGAATCGGGGCCGGTGTCCTTGCCTGCCCCTGCGCCGGTTTGGGGCGATGATCCGCACAGCTATGGGCCGGTGCCCGCGCTGAAGCCATTGGAGGCCTGAAGTATGTCACTTGATATTGACCACCTGCGCCAATGGATCGGGCGCGAGGATCAGGCGCATGAGGTGTTGTCCTCCACGTTGGCGCAACGCCTGTATGCCACGCTGGACCGCGAAGGCCCGACCGAGGACGGGGCCGATGCACCGCTTTTGACCCATCACTGCCTGTGCCAACCCCTTGTGTCCACGGCCGAACTCGGCCCCGATGGCCACCCGAAGCGCGGCGGTTTTCTGCCGCCGGTGCCGCTGCCAAGACGGATGTGGGCGGGCGGCGCGCTGCAATTTCACTCCGCGCCAAGGGTTGGTGAGGATATCACCCGCCAATCGGTGATCGAGGATGTGACGATGAAAAGCGGCCGCTCCGGTGCGCTGTGCTTTGTGGCCGTGCGCCATAACTTCAGCAGCCCGCGCGGACCCATCCTAAGCGAGCGACAAGATATCGTGTACCGCGAGGCAACACCAAGCGGCACGGCGGCCAAGCCCACCCCTGCCCCGCACGGCGAGGAACGGCGCGAAATCAGCGCCTCTCCGGCGTTTTTGTTCCGCTATTCCGCGCTGACCTTCAACAGCCACCGCATCCATTATGACCTGCCCTACGCGATGGATGAGGAGTTCTATCCCGGCCTTGTGGTGCATGGTCCGTTGCAGGCAATGCTCTTGGCACAATATGCAGCCGATCTGATGGGTCGCACGCCGAGCAGCTTCAGTTTCCGCAGCATGGCCCCCATTTTCGGCGGTGGCAGCTTCTTTTTACATGCCCAAAAGCAGGGGGATGACCTTAAACTTTGGACAGCAGCACCTGATGGCCCGATGGCGATGGAGGCGCAAGCCCGCTGGGATTAGCTTTAATCGATCAGCCAGTCACCATGCTTGGCCCTGATCGCCTCAATATTCTGGGTGGAGCGGGACACATGGGCGCGCACGGCCGCTTGCGCGCCCATCGAATCCCCGCGCCTCAGGGCATCAATAATGCCCGCGTGATCCTCGATAATCTGCCCCGAGCGTCCCTCTAGCGGCAGATGCAGCTTGTGCAGCCGGTCATTGTGCCCACTGCGTTGCCGAACAAGATCCCAAAGGTCCGAAATGCGCGCCGCCTCGAATATGATCTTGTGGAAAGTTTTGTCCATAATCGAAAATTCAGCCAGCTCCATCTGATCCGCCAGATATCGTTGGCGTTTGATGCAATCCTCAAGCGCGCAGAGCATTTCTTCTGGCGGGTTTTCGGACAGCCTGTGGACGGCCTCACGTTCCAGCGCGGTGCGCAAAAACAAGGCCTGCTGAACGGCGCCGATGTTTATCCGGCTGACCTTGGTCGCATGCTGGGGAAAAACATCGACAAGCCCGTCCTCTTCCAGACGCATCAACGCGTCCCTGATCGGCGTCTGGCTGGTGCCAAACCGTTTTTGCAGCGCCGCACGCGACAGCACGGTGCCCGGCGACAACGACAGCGAGATGATATCATCCCGCAATATTTGATAGATTTGGGCCGAGGCAAGGCTGAAGCGGTTCAGCCGGTCAACGGGCGGCATATTATCAGGGGTCGTCATTGCATCGCTCCAGATCTGAATAATCGGCCAACCGGTGGTGCCATGTTACGCCAGCCCCCTGCGCCTGTCCGGATAAAATCATTCAACCGCCGCAAGAACCTCAGGGTTGACGACAAGCGACAGGTCCAGCCGCCCATTGATCCCGTCCAGACAGTTTTGCGCCGCTGTCATGGCCATGCGGGCCGCGCCATCGTCGCTCATCGCGGCCATATGCGGCGACAGGATGATATTATCCAGTTTTAGCAATGGGTTATCAGGCGTCACCGGTTCTTGCGCAAATACGTCAAGCCCCGCCGCGCGGATTTGGCCACTGGCAAGCGCAAGGGCAAGGGCCGCCTCATCAACAATTCCGCCACGAGAGGTGGAAATAAGAACCGATGACGGTTTCATCATATCAAAGGCCGCAGGCCCGATAAGATTGCGCGTGGCGGGCAACAACGGCACATGGATGCTAACAACATCCGCCAGCTTCAAACCATCGGACAGGCTAACCTTGATCCAATCAGTATCCTGATTATTAGCCGAGCTGTCGTGAAAATACACGGTCATCCCAAAGGCTTGCGCTCGTTTCGCGACCAAAGCACCAATCCGGCCCATGCCGACCACCAGCAAATTCTTGCCCGCCAGATCGTGTGAGGCGAGGGAATCGCGATACCCCCAATTGCCCGCGCGCGTCGCTTGGTCATACCGCAGACCCATTTTGGTTGCCGCCAGCATCAGATAAAACGCATGCTCGGCCACCGATACCGCGTTTTGGTCGCCAATCACGGTCAACGGAATCCGGCGACGGTTCAACGCCTCAAGGTCGACATTATCGATCCCCACGCCATGCCGCGAAACGATTTTGAGGTTTTGCGCGCCGTCAATATGCGCGGCGGTAAGCGGAGAGGTTCTGATCAGGATCGCCGTTGCCGTGCGCGTGGCAGCCATGACGGCGGCACTGTCATCGGGATCGACAAAGACGGCTTTGATGCCCGGCGTATTTTCCAGAAATTCGATCCCACGGGGATGAATGCTTCCGATAACCGCGATTTCCATTCAGGTGATCTTTCAAAACATATCAGATACGCGGGGGTAAGACGCGCTACGCCACGCGTCTTACCTTTGATCCGATAATAAGACCAGATTTAGCGGCCTGTCTTCTCACGCCATTTGGCGTATTTTTCCAGATTGGCCTCTTCGGTCGCGGGATAAAGGCCGATGATACCGGCGCCGGCATTCACCTGCTCCAGCACGAAATCCTCAAAGGATTCCATGCCGGTGCATTCATCCGCAATCTCATCCGCCAGATGGGCGGGGATCACCATGACGCCGTCGCTGTCGCCCAGCATCACATCGCCCGGAAATACCGGTGCATCACCGCAGGCAATCGGCACGTTGATCTCGATCGCCTCGTGGTGCGTCAGGTTGGTCGGGGCCGAGGGCCGCGCGAAATAGGCAGGCATATCCAGCGCCCCGATACCCGCCGCATCACGCACACCGCCATCAGACACCACACCTGCCGCCTTGCGCAGCGCAAGCCGTGTGATCAGGATAGAGCCCGCCGTCGCCGCGCGAGAATCCTTGCGCGCATCCATGACTAGCACGTGGCCCTCGGGGCAGGTTTCAATAGCGACGCGTTGCTTGTGGTCGCGGTTGCGGAAAACGGTCAGCGGGTTGCGATCTTCGCGCGCGGGGATATAGCGCAGGGTAAAGGCCTGCCCGACCATCGTCACCGGCTTGATCGCAACGGGCGCGACACCCTGAACGAATTGGTTGCGCAGCCCGCGTTTGTAAAGCGCCGTGGCAACCGAGGCGGTGGATACTTTCTTCAGCTTCTCACGCGTGGCCTCGGACAGAATATAGTCGGTCATGCTTGGTTCCTATGGATAATTCTGACTGCGGCGATGCAGCCTGTTGCCTCACAATAATCGCGGGATCGCCCCCTCATCGAGACAGTGCAGTCTCTTTCCTCAATAAATGCACTAATACATTTGCTGAGAGCAAGCAAGCATCTTGGCTACCAGATCCGGGACCAAGCGACGAAACCATGCACGGTTTTAGGGCGCGTCAGACGCGCTGCTGCGGCTTGACTGCAAAAGCCAGTCTTTGAAACGGGTCGCAGCGGGCGACAGGATCGTTTCCTTGGGCACAACCAGATGATAGGCAAAGGAGCTTTTAAAGCTGCAATCAAAGAGCTGCACCAAAAGGCCCGACTCCAACTCGGGCTTGATCATACGCCTGGAAAAGAGCGAAACCCCAAGCCCGTTGATGGTTGCGTTCAACTGGAAATGTCGATCTTCCAACAGGATTTCGCGTTGGGGCGAAGACAGCTCTATCAGATTGTCCTTCAGAACCTCTGACCACATGCGCTTGTCATCAACATGCAGCATCGTACAGTTCTTAAGGTCGGAAAGATCGGTGATCCCGGATTCTTTCTGATAATCTGGGCTGCACACGGCAACCAGCTCTTCATTCCACAGATGGGTTACGTGAAAGCCGGGCCAATCCCCCCGCCCCCAATGAATGCCCAGATCGGCAAAACTGCTGGGCTGGGCGCTATACACAAAGTCGTTGTTATGGTTGAGAAAGGCAATCTCCAGCCCCGGGTGCGCTTCCCACATCAAGCCCAAACGGGGCGACAGCCACCTGCTTGCAAACATCGGCAGCACGGCAATGCGCACCAGATCCCTGCGGTTCGCCACCTGATCCAGCCCCGACTGGATCAGGCTAAGCGCTTGGGCCACGTGCAGCGCAAGTATTTCCCCATGGGCGGTGATTTTCAGCCCCGTACCGCTGCGTTCAAACAAAGGAACGCCAACGTCATCCTCCAGCTTTTTGATGTGATAGCTTACCGTGCTTTGCGAAGTATTCAAAAATTCGGCAGTGCGCGTCAGGTTTTTCAACTGCGCCGCCACGTCAAACACCTGAATAGATTTGATATTCTTGATTATAGAGGCCACTTGCATCACCAACACTTCCTAATGACAGCAGACTATCATCTATTTTTTCGATGGCCAGAGCGATATTTTCTATTTTGTTTAACCATTTAGCCCCGCTAGCTTGCAACGATCGCGGCCAAGGGGGGAATCAATGGCAGAGACGATTTTGGAGGTGAGGAACCTTCACAAATCCTTTGGGGGGGTGCAGGCCATTCGTGACCTTTCATTCAGCGTCAGCGCGGGTGAGGTCATGGGGCTAATCGGGCCGAACGGATCGGGCAAGTCCACAACCGTAAATTCGCTGGCGGGATTGTTCTCCGCGACATCCGGCCAGATCGTGCTTGGCGGGGAAGAGATCCAGCATCTGCCGGAATATCCGCGGGTTGCAAAGGGGCTGACCAGAACCTTTCAAACCGCCAGCGTCTTTCCCGAATTCACCGTGCGAGAGCAGGTCCGCCTGGGCAGCAACACCACGCTGAAATCCAATCCGCTGGCTTCTGTTTTCCGGCTTGGAGGCAGCAGCGATGAGGAAAAGCGCGTTGAGGCGCGCATCGAGGACATCCTGCATCTGACCGATCTGCACCGGATCGCAGATAAAAAGGTCAGCACCATTTCCTCGGGTGAGCAGCGGTTCTTGATGATCGCCACCGCGCTTGCGGCCGACCCAAAGCTGATCTTGCTGGATGAACCCGCCGCAGGCCTTATCTCGCATGAACGCAAAACCCTGAGCGAGCTGATCAAATTGATCCGCAGCCGTGGCATCGCGGTTCTGGTGATCGAGCATCATATGGCCCTGATCATGGAGGTGTGCGACCGGATCGTGGTCCTTAACTTCGGGTCCAAGATCGCCGAGGGCACGCCCACCGAAATTCGCAGCAACAAGGCTGTCATTGACGCTTATTTGGGTGAGGCTGCCTGATATGTTGGACGTAAAAGATCTGAAGGTCAGCTATGGCGGTATCGAGGTCATCCACGGGATCGACCTGCACGTCAAAGAGGGCGAATGTGTTGCGCTGATCGGGGCCAACGGTGCGGGGAAAACATCCACGCTCAAAGCGATCTGCGGGCTGGTGCGCCCGTCGAACGGGGCAATCTCGTTCAACGGCACGGATATCACCGGCAAAAGCGGGCATGAGATTGTCCGCGCCGGCATCACCATGTGCCCCGAGGGGCGGCAGGTATTTCCACAAATGTCGGTTCTGCAAAACCTACGCATGGGGGCCTATTCGCGCAAGGATAACGAACAGGCGCAAGACGTCGAGGAAATGATGGATATGTTTCCCATCCTGCGCACCCGTGCGGGTCAGGCGGCAGGTACACTCTCGGGTGGGGAGCAAGAGATGCTGGCCATTGGCCGCGCGCTGATGTCGCGCCCCAAGCTGTGCATTTTTGACGAGCCGTCGCTGGGGCTGGCCCCCAAGATCGTCGCCGAAGTGGGTGCCACGATTGATCGGGTCAAGAAGATGGGCAAGACCATTCTGCTGGTGGAACAAAACTCGCTTATGGCGCTGCGGCTTGCCGATCGCGCCTATCTGTTCGAGGCGGGCGAGATTGTGTTGGAGGGGACCGGTGAGGAGCTGCAATCCCATCCTGAGGTGACCAAAGCCTATCTGGGCCATTGATCGCCTGTGTGAAATTCTAAGGGAGGAAATCGAATGAAACTGGGAAATCTGCTGCGCACAACTGCGCTGGCTATGACATCGCTGGCCATGTCGGGCAACGCCGTACTGGCCGATGAATTGACACTGAAAATCGGGGTCAGTGATGCGCTGACCGGTGGTGCTGCTGTTTACGGCCTACCGCAATCGCAATCCGTGGAAATGGCAGCCGAAGAGATTAACGCAAGCGGCGGCGTCAAGGTGGGGGACGACACCTATATGCTGGAGGTCATCGCCTATGATGACAAGGCGAACCCGACCGAGGCGTCCAACTCTGTTCGCAAGCTGATCGACCGTGACGGCGTGAAATATATCCTCGGGTTCTGCTGTTCGGGGGCCACGGGGGCTGTTGCCTCTTTCATCGAATATGAGGATGCGGTGATGTTGGTTGGCAACGCCGCCGAGCGTTCGATCACCACGATGGAAATCCCCAACTTGGTGCGCACACGTCCACCGGCCGATTACACCGGCGCGGCGGCGGGCACCTTTGTAGCCAACAAGGGCTTCAAGCGGGTCGCGGTTATCGGCGCGTTGGATGTCAGCTTTTACTCCAGCTATGTCGATGCCTTTGAGACATCATTGCAGGCCGCCGGCGGTGAGATCATCACCCGCGAATCCTTTGGCCTCAAAGACCGCGACATGACCCCGCAACTGACCAAGATCCGCAGCCTTGAACCCGATGCGATCCTTGTTGTCGGCTATGTTGAACCCGCCGCCTTCATCTATCGCCAGTCGGTCGAACTGGGCATCGACGTGCCGCGCTTCGGCTTTACCAGCGGCAGCGAGGAACAATTCCTGCGCGTGGCCAATTCCGACCAGATGGAAGGTGTTTGGGACCTGCGTCCGACAGAGCTGACCCTGCTTTCGGCCACCGACAACGGCATCGCCTACCATGAGAATTTCACCAAGAAATTCGGCATCGCGCCGTCGCCAAGCTCTCCCTATGCCTATGACCAGACCTA
Organism: Pseudorhodobacter turbinis; assembly: GCF_005234135.1. NCBI lineage: Bacteria > Pseudomonadati > Pseudomonadota > Alphaproteobacteria > Rhodobacterales > Paracoccaceae > Pseudorhodobacter > Pseudorhodobacter turbinis. The sequence continues at coordinate 1,307,856 of NZ_CP039965.1, read as the reverse complement.
TGCGCTAAAAGACGCGTTGGAGGCCGCAGGCGATGTTGACGACACCGAGGCCGTAGCAGCAGCCCTGCGCGAATTGCCCGTACCCGATGAGGTGGTGATGGAATATCTGCCGGTTGACGGCAAGATGTTTGACCAGAACGGCCAAGCCTATACATCAAACGGGGCCTTCCAATGGCAAAGCGACCAATGGGTTTACGTTGAGGATCTGCCCTCTGATCCAGCCGCTTATTCCGCCTTCCTAAGCACACTCGACTGATCCGATCAGTTTCAGCGCCGTTTCGCGCGGCGCTGGAATTTTTCAACCGTCCGCTGGCCTTCACTTTGGGCCAGCGCTTCTTGATCCATGCCCGGATGAGCGAGAAAAGAGAACATAAATGATTGAGATAATTCAACAAATTATAAACGGCATTGCGATTGGCGGTGTTTATGTCCTGATCGCCCTTGGCCTGACAACCGTGTTCGGCATTCTGGGCATTGCCCATTTTGCGCATGGATCGGTGTCGATGTTCGGCGGCTATCTGACGTTCTTTTTCGTCGCGAACCAAGGCTTTCCGCTGGTTCTGGCTATTCTTCTGGCCTTGCTTGTCGGGATGATACTGGGCGTCGGGATTGAGCTTTTGGCCTATCGTCCCGTGCGCAAGGCCAACCACATCAACGCCTTTATCGTGGCGCTTGGCCTGACGATGATGGTTGAAGGCATCAACCTGCAATTCTTTGGCGCGGAACAGATCGTTATCCCGACGAACTTCAACCATGTGTTCAACATCGGCGGTGTGACCATTCCCGAATTGCGGCTTTACGTCATTCTGGCGGCGGCAGCCCTGATCTTTGGCATGACGATATTCGTCGAGAAGACCAAGACCGGTCAGGCGATCCGCGCGGTGGCTGAAAACCGCGATGCGGCGATCTTGATGGGGGTCAACGTCAATACTATCCCGCTGATCGTCTTCGCGATCTCGACGATGTTGGGCGTTTGCGCCGGTGTCATGGTGGGCGCGGTCTTTGCGATTGCCCCCGGCGTGGGCGAGGGCCTTGTAATCAAAGGGTTTGCCGTTTTGATCCTTGGCGGATTGGGCTCCATTCCCGGGGCCGTTGTTGGCGGGCTTGTGTTGGGCATCACCGAGGCCTTGGCGGCCGGGTTCATCTCATCCGCGTATAAAGACGTAATCGCCTTTGTTGTGATGATCACCGTTCTGTTGGTGCGCCCACAAGGGCTGTTGGGGAAAGCATGATGAAACTTTCAGGTAAAACACTTATCGCTATCGCGGCCTTGATCGGCTTTATCGCCCTGCCCCAGCTGATTGCCGTCAAATACTATCTGCACCTCAGCATCCTTGCGCTTGTCTGGGTGATCGCGGCACAGGGACAGAACCTTATTCAGGGCTATACCGGCTATGTCTCGATTGTGCAGGCGGGGTTCATGGGGATCGGCGCCTATAGCACCGCCTTGATGGGGATGCATTTCGGGCTGCCGGTCTGGATGACCATCACCCTTGCGCCCTTCGTGACCGCGATTTTCGCACTGGCCACCGGCTATCCCAGCCTGCGGGTCAAGGGGCATTACTTTGCCATTGTCACGCTGGCGTTCAACATGGTGATCTTCATCGTCTTGATGAACTTCCATGATCTGACACAGGGTGAGGCAGGCATCACCGGCATCCCGAAACCCGGCATCTTTAACTTCCGCGACCGTGAGACCTTTTACTACCTCATGCTGACCATTGCGGTTCTGGCCACCGGGCTTGCAGCCTTGATCGTGCGGTCGCGTGTGGGGCAGATCCTTGTGGCGATCCGCCAGAATGAGGATCTTGTCACCGCCATCGGCATCGCGGCGTGGAAATACAAGCTCTTTGCCTTTGTGACCTCGGCGATGTTTGCAGGGCTGGCCGGCGCGCTTTACGCCCATTATCAAAGCTTCATCAACCCTGAAATCTTTGGTGTGGCACAATCGCTTGACGCTATTCTTGCGGTGATCATGGGGGGGTCGGGCACCATTGCCGGTCCGGTTATCGGGGCCTTTATCGTGGTGTTTCTGCCAGAGGTGCTGCGCTTTGCCGACAGCTTCCGCCTGATCCTTTACGGGCTGATCCTTGTGCTTGCGACCATCTTCATGCCGCGCGGGATTGTCGGCCTTGTTGATGTCATCCGCACCAAGCTGACACGGCGGACATGATGACCCTGACCGCCGCCGAAACCGAAAGCCTTGCGCGGATCACCACATTCGCACAGCAGGTGATTGCCCCGAACGCCCCAGATTGGGCGGGGGCACCTGCGATCTTTGAACAGGCCGCCGCTTTGGGCCTGACAGGGATAGAGGTGCCGGCCGCGGATGGCGGGCGGGGCCAGAGCTATGCCCTCAAGGCGGCGGCTTGTGAGGCGCTGGCCGCTGCGGATTTCGGCTTTGCGATGTCCGTCGTCAACACGCATAACGTTGCGCATAAGCTTTCCCAATGTGCGCCCCCTGCGGTCAAATCGAAATACCTTCCGGCCTTGCTGGACGGGCGGCAGACGGCCTGTACGGCGCTGACGGAAAAGACCTCCGGTTCCGATTTCGCCGCGATAGAGATGCGGGCGCACAAGGTCGAAGGCGGCTGGAGGCTGGAGGGGGAAAAGCGCTGGATCATCAATGCGCGCCATGCCTCACTCGCCATCGTCTATGCGCAATGCGCGCAGATCGGCGACAGTCGCGGCATCGGAGCCTTTGTGGTCGATCTGACCGCGCCGGAATGCACCCGTTTCGCGCAGGATTCAGAGATCGCGCAGGTCAGCACCGGCACCGGCGGCTTTGCCCTGAACGGGGTGGTCGTGCCCGATGACCATCTGTTGCTGACCCCCGGACAGGCCTTCAAATCCATCCTGACCGAGATCAACGGCGCGCGGACCTATGTCGCCGCCATGTGCTGCGGGATGCTGGATGCGGCGCTGGAAACCGTCAGCGCCTATGGCCAAACGCGCCAAAGCTTTGGCAAGCCGTTGGCCGCGCATCAGGGCTGGCGTCTGCCGGTAGCGCGGGCCGAAACCGATCTGGCCGCCGCCCGCGCGCTGGTTGCCGCCGCCACCGCACAGTTTTCAAGCGGGGCGGATGCGCAGCTTTTGTCGGCGCAGGCCAAGATCCATGCCGTGACGACCTGCCAAACCCATCTGCCGCATCTGCTTCATGCGATGGGGGCCGAGGGCTTGCGGCCGGAATATCCCTTTATCCGTCATCTGGGGGCCGCGCAGATCGCCGGTCTTGCCGATGGCTCCACCGAAATGTTGCTGGAACGGGTGGCGAAAATCGCCCGTCCGGCACCCGTGAAATAAGGAATAAAACCATGCGTGTTTTCCAGATCGAAGGTGATTGGGGCATCGACAACCTCAAACTGTCCGAACGCCCCGAACCCGTTGCAGGCCGCAATCAGGTGCTGGTCGCAATGCGGATGGCCGCGCTCAACTCTCGGGATCTAATCGTGCCTGAACGGGGCTATGGCCGCGCGACGGGTAACCTGCCCCTGATCCCCGTTTCCGACGGTGTCGGAGAGGTCGTCGCCATCGGCGAAGGTGTCACCCGTGTGGCCGTGGGCGACCGTGTTTGCCCCACCTATTTCCAGAACTGGACCGGCGGCGCGCCCAGCCCTGCGCGGTTTGCCTCCTCGCTTGGGGGGGCGATTGACGGGGTGATGGCCGATCTGATGTGCCTGTCCGAGGAAGGCGTGGTCAAGGTTCCCGAATATCTGTCCGATGCCGAGGCCGCGACCCTGCCCTGTGCCGCCCTGACCGCCTGGAGCGCGATTGCCACCTATGGCCAGACCAAGGCCGGTGACAAGATCCTGATCCAGGGCACCGGCGGCGTGGCCCTTTTCGCGCTGGAGTTTGCCAAGATGCACGGCGCCCATGTGACGATGATTTCCTCGAGCGATGAAAAGCTGGACCGGGTACGCGCAATGGGCGCGGATGCGACGATCAACTACCGCACCACCCCCGATTGGGCGCGCGCCAGCCGCGAGATCACCGGCGAGAACGGCGGCTATGACAACATCATCGAGCTGGGCGGAGAGACCACTCTGCCGCTCTCGTTGCGGGCGGTGCGGCCGGGTGGGACGTTGTCGATGATCGGTGTGCTTTCGGGGCTTAAACTAGAGGCCTCGCTTGGCCCGATTGTCGCGCGGCAGGTCCGTCTGCAAGGCGTCACCGTCGGCCATCGTGACGGGCTGGAGGCGATGATGAAAGCCATGACCCAACATCAGATCCACCCCGTTCTGGGCGAAACCTTTGCCTTTGCCGATCTGAAAGCGGCCATGAGCCACCTGAAGGCGGGCGATAACTTTGGCAAAACACTGATCGGATTTTGACCATGACGACCCAGCCATTTCACCTTCGCACCCATGCGCTGAAAACGCCTGACAAGCTCGCCTTCCGGATGTGCACCACGGGTGAGGATACCACCTTTGCACAGCTGGAGGCGCGGGCAAATCAGGGTGCGCATCTGTTGCGGTCACTGGGTCTGAAGGACGGGGATCACGTTGTTTTTCTGATGGAAAACCGGCGCGAGTTTCTGGAGCTTTGCTTTGCCGCCGATCGGGTTGGGTTGTTCTATACGACGATCAGCACCCATCTGACGGCCGAGGAAATCCGCTATATCGTCGACGATTGCAACGCCAAGCTGCTGGTCACCTCGGATCAGCTTGCCACCAATATGCCCGACCTGCAAAAGGCCTTTGCCCGTCCGGTTCCCATCTATACGGTCGGCGCGCCGGTTGCGGGGTTTGAACACTGGCCCCAAGCCGTCGCCCAACAGCCCGAGACCCCGGTCGCAGATGAGGCACAGGGGCTGGATATGCTCTATTCCTCGGGCACGACGGGGCGGCCCAAGGGCGTCAAATGGCCCCAGATCAAAGAGCCGCCGGGCGGCAACACCATGCTGATCGCGCTTTTGACCTCGCTCTTCGGCTATAGCGCGACAACGCGGTATCTCAGCCCTGCGCCGCTTTACCATGCCGCGCCCTTGCGGCATTCGATGGTGACGATCAAAATGGGCGGCAGCGCCTATATCATGTCGAAATTCGATGCCGAAGCCGCGCTACAGATCATCGAGGCGGAAAAGATCACCCACAGCCAATGGGTGCCGACCATGTTCGTGCGGATCCTCAAACTGCCTGCCGAGGTGCGTGCGAAATATGATATGTCGTCGATGGAAATGGCCGTGCATGCCGCGGCACCCTGCCCCATCAATATCAAGCACCAGATGATTGACTGGTGGGGGCCGATCATTCACGAATATTACGCCGGCACCGAGAACAACGGCTTTACTGCGATCACCACCCCGGAATGGCTTTTGCATGAAGGGTCGGTCGGGCAAACCAAGCTTGGCGTGCTGCATATCTGCGACGAGGCCGGCAATGAAGTGCCGACAGGCGTCGAGGGTGAGATCTTTTTTGAAAACGGGCATCAGTTCGAATATCACAATGACCCCGCCAAGACCGCCTCAACCACCAATGCGCAGGGCTGGACCAGTCTGGGCGATGTTGGCCGCGTGGACGAGAAGGGCTATCTTTACCTCACGGACCGCAAGTCGTTTGTGATCATTTCCGGCGGGGTGAATATCTATCCGCAGGAAACCGAGAACGTCCTACTGGATCATCCTGCGGTGCTGGATGCGGCCGTAATCGGCGTCCCGAATGAGGATTTCGGCGAGGAAGTTAAGGCGATCGTGCAGCTTATGCCCGACCAAAACGGATCACCCGCATTGCAAGACGCGTTAATTGCCCATTGCAGAACCCGCCTTTCTTCCGTCAAATGCCCCCGCAGCATCGATTTTCGAACCGATCTGCCGCGGACCGCGACGGGCAAGCTGCTTAAGCGGAAGCTGCGTGATGAATTTTGGGGCAAATCGGGGGGCTGATTGCCACCTGCCTGCACTAAAGGAGATAGTCATGGACCATAAAGCTGCTGACGCCTTTGCAAAGCTGATGAAAGATGCAGCCAAGACCCATCCCTTGTTTGCGGGCATCGACCCCGAGAAAACCACGCAAATGACCGAGGAGATGACCAAAACCCTTCAGGCCATGCTATCGCCGCAGGGGATGGCAGAGTGGATGCAAAGCTGGATGGACTATCAGACCGAGATGGCCCAGCTTTGGCAGCAAAGCCTGTCCCCCTCTGCCACCGAGCCAAGCAAGGACACGCGGTTCAAGGCTGATGACTGGAACGAGGGGGTCTTTCCCTTCCTGCGCCAATCCTACGCGTTGACGGCCAAGGCCATGGCGGATTTCGCCGATAAGGCCGGCCTGCCCGAGCATGAACAGCGCAAGCTGAGCTTTTACACCCGTGTGGCGGCGGATGCCCTGTCGCCCTCTAACTATGCGCTGACCAACCCCGAGGTGATCAAGCTAGCGCAGGAAACCAAGGGGCAAAGCCTTGTTGACGGTTTCAAGAACATGCTGGCGGATCTGGAAAAGGGATATATCACCACCACGGATGAGGCTGCCTTTACCGTGGGCGGCAATCTGGCGAATACACCGGGGTCGGTGATTCTCCGCAATGATCTGTTTGAGTTGATCCAGTATCAGCCGCGCACCGACAAGGTCCGCTCCAACCCCGTCTTGATCATTCCGCCCTGCGTCAACAAATTCTATATCTTCGATATCAATGAAAAGAAGTCGATGATCCGCTATATGCTGGATCAGGGCCATACGGTGTTTACCATCGCATGGCGCAATCCGGGGCCGGAAACACGCGATCTGGATTGGAACGATTATCTGCGTGACGGTATCTTTGCAGCGCTTGATGTGACCACGGATATCGTGAAGGGCGCAAAAGTTGACCTGTTGTCGTGGTGCAATGGCGGTACCATGCTGCTGGCCGCCTTGGCCGTGATGACCAAGGACCAAAAGGCCCATGTCGGGACGGCAACCTTCCTGTCCTCGATGATCGATTTTGCCGATCCGGGACAGGTTGAGGTGTTTATCGATCAGCCACAGCTGCAAGCCTATAACAAACGGCTTGAAACCGCCGGAGTGGCGCCGGGCCGCGATATTGCCGCCGCTATGGCGATGCTGCATGTCAACGAATCCATCTGGGGGTTTGTGATCGGCAACTACCTCAAGGGCAAATCCCCGCCGCCGTTCGACATCCTTTACTGGAACGCAGATACCTCCAACCTGCCGGCCAAATGGTACGCCTATTACACCGAGGAAATGTATCTGGCCAACAAGCTTAGGGAACCCGGCGCGCTGACCTTGCTGGATACCCCCGTGGACACCCGCAACATCGATGTGGCCTGCTATTTCGTGGCCGCAACCGCCGATCACATCGTGCCGTGGAAGACATCCTATGCCGCGACGGGTCTGGTTTCCGGCGATACCGAATTTGTGCTGACAACGGGCGGCCATGTCTCGGGAACGGTGATCAACCACCCTGAACGCAACCGGCGTTATTTCTTGACCGAGGGCGACCGGTCCCAAAGCCCCGAGGACTGGCAAGCCGCCGCCACGCGCACCGAGGGCAGTTGGTGGCCGCATTGGCTGGCATGGCTCGCCGAGAAAAACAACGGCACCGAACAAGCCGCCCCCGCCACGCTTGGCAATCGCACCCACAAGGCGCTTGCTGCGGCACCGGGGACCTATGTCTTGGAACAGGTATCCCAACAGGGGTAACCCCTGCGCCCCTAAAGACCAAAGAAAGATGTTATGAAACACGATCTTCCAACACGCCCCGGAGATGAATTCCGCTTTATCGAGGTCGAGGGCCACCGCTTGCGTGTCTTTACCCGCGATCTTGAAAAGGCAGGCCCGCCGCTGGTGATCTGTAACGGGCTGGGTCAGGCCGTGGAAATGCTCTTGCCGATGATGGATGAGCTGCCGGACCGGCCCATCATCACCTTTGATGCTGCCGGTGTCGGGCGCTCTGATACGCCGGACGTGGGCGCCTCGATGCAGCAACATGCTTTGATGTTGCGTGCGGTGCTGGATGCCTTGGACGTTGAGCAGTTTGATATTCTGGGCATCTCATGGGGCGGCGCGCTTGCCCAGCAAATCGCGCATGACATGCCGGACCGCTGCCGAAAGCTGGTGCTGGCGATTACCTCGGCGGGTGGGATCGCAAGCTGGTGGGGGTCGCCCGTGGCCTTGGCCGAGATTATGTTCCCATGGCGCTATTTCAGCAAAGCTTACGGCGATTTCATCGGCCCCTTCATGTATGGCGGTGAGGCGATCTTGCATCCCGAACTGTTTCGCGAATATTCCCGCCACGCGATCCGCCCCAGCTATGAAGGCTATTCCGCGCAGGTCAAAGCCATGTGCAGCTGGAGCAGCCTGCCTTGGCTTCACCAGTTAAAGCAACCGACACAAATCATTGCAGGGGCAGGCGATACGCTGATCCCCATCCCCAACCAGATTTTGCTGGCCTCGCTTATCCCGAATGCAAAACTTCAGATCTATCCGGCGGGCCATCTGGTGATGTATTCCCGCCGCGCGGAAATCGGCCAGTTGGTGACCGGCTTCCTGAACGCAGCCTAGACCCTAATCCTTTGGTGAGGAGGCAATTTTGCCATCACAACAAAACCCCGAAGTACTTGATCTTTTCGTCATTGGCGGCGGCATTAACGGCTGCGGTATTGCGCGCGATGCCACGGGCCGCGGCCTTTCGGTCGCGCTGGCCGAGATGAACGATCTGGCAAGTGCCACCTCTTCGGCCTCGACCAAGCTGTTCCACGGCGGGTTGCGCTATCTTGAATTCTTTGAGGTGCGTCTGGTCCGCGAGGCGTTGAAAGAGCGTGAAACCCTTTTGCAGGCGATGCCGCATATCAGCTGGCCGATGCGGTTTGTGCTGCCCTATCACAAGGATATGCGCTTTGACGGGGACACGCCAACCTCGCGGATTCTGAACATCGTGATGCCATGGACCAAAGGGCGCAGACCCGCTTGGTTGATCCGCTTTGGTCTGTTCCTTTATGACAACCTCGGCAACCGCAAGATCCTGCCCGCCACCTCAACCGTGGATCTGACCAGTGATCCGGTCGGCGCGGTTTTGCAGGACCGCTTTACCAAGGCCTATGAATATTCCGATTGCTGGATTGAGGACAGCCGCCTTGTCGTCCTCAACGCCCGCGACGCCGAGGCCCGCGGCGCGCAGATCATGACCCGCACCAAGGTTACCTCCGCCGAACGTGTCGGCGATGTCTGGCAGATTACCACCGAGGATAAGGACAGCGGCGAGACCCAGCATTTCACTGCGCGGATGCTGGTCAATGCGGGCGGGCCATGGGTGCAGGATGTGATCCGTTCCAAGGTGCGGATCAATTCGACCGAGGGCGTGCGGCTGGTCCGCGGCAGCCATATCGTGACGCGCAAGCTGTTCGACCATGACAAATGCTACTTCTTTCAGGGTGAGGATGGCCGCATCATCTTTGCCATCCCCTATGAGACCGACTTCACCCTGATCGGCACCACCGATGCCGATCACGCCGATCCTTCGACCCCCCCCGAATGCACCGAGGCAGAGGCCGATTATCTGCGCAAATTCGCCTCCAGCTATTTCAAGAAGCCGGTTGAGAGAGAGGATATCGTCTGGACCTATTCCGGTGTGCGTCCGCTTTATGATGACGGGGCGTCCTCGGCCACGGCGGCGACGCGGGATTATGTGTTGAAGGTGAATACCGATGGCGGCGCGCCGCTTTTGAATGTCTTTGGCGGCAAGATCACCACCTATCGCAGGCTGGCCGAATCCGCGCTGGCGGCCCTTGCGCCTTTCCTCACCAATCCGCAGGGTGACTGGACGGCGGGCGTCAGCCTTCCGGGCGGGGATTTTCCGGTGGACGGTGTGGATACGCTGATCGCCGATCTGCGCAGGGCCTACCCGTTCCTCGACGCCTTTTGGGCGCGCCGCCTGATCCGTGCCTATGGCACCGAGGCGCGCGTGATTCTGGGCGATGCGAAGACCGCACAGGACCTTGGCCACCCCTTCGCCGCCGCATTGACCGAGCGTGAAATCCGCTGGTTGATGGACCGCGAATACGCCCGCACGGCCGAGGATGTCGTCTGGCGCCGCTCCCGTCTGGGGCTGCGGATGACTGCCGATGAGATCGCCGCGCTTGACGATTGGATGAAATCCGCCCGCGCATCCGAAACTGTTTCGACCAAAGAGTGACCATATGACCCATATCCTCGCCATTGATCAGGGCACCACCTCCAGCCGCGCCATTCTCTATGATGCAAAGATGCAGCGTGTCGCCAGCGCCCAACGGGAGTTTACGCAGCATTACCCCGACTCTGGCTGGGTGGAACATGACCCCGAGGACCTATGGCAAACGGTTATCACCACCTGCCATGAGGTGATGGAAACCACAGGCATTGCCGCCGCCGATATTGCCGCAATCGGCATCACCAACCAACGCGAGACCACGATTGTCTGGGATCGCACGACCGGCAAACCCATCCATAACGCCATCGTCTGGCAAGACCGCCGCACCGCCGACACCTGCCGTATCTTGCGCGATGCGGGCCATGAGAAGATGGTCAACGACCGCACCGGCCTGCTGATTGATCCCTATTTCTCGGGGACAAAGCTGAAATGGATCCTCGATCATGTAGCGGGCGCGCGGGCACGGGCCGAAAAGGGAGAGCTGCTGTTTGGCACCGTCGACAGCTATCTGATCTGGCATCTGACAGGCGGGGCCGTTCATGCGACGGACGCCACCAATGCCGCGCGCACCATGCTCTATGATATCCGCAAAGGCCGGTGGAGCAGCACCATCTGCGACCTGCTGGGTATCCCCATGCAAATGCTGCCCGAGGTCAAGGATTGCGCCGCTGATTTCGGCCGAACCCGCCCCGATCTGTTCGGTGCGGCGATCCCTGTTGCAGGTGTTGCGGGCGATCAGCAAGCCGCCACTTTGGGGCAAGCCTGCTTTGCGCCGGGGATGATCAAGGCCACCTATGGCACCGGCTGTTTCGCGCTTTTGAATACCGGAGCGACCCCGATCACCAGCCAGAACCGCCTGCTGACCACCATCGCCTATCAGTTGAACGGCAAGCCGACCTATGCGCTGGAGGGTTCTATCTTTGTGGCGGGGGCGGTGGTGCAATGGCTGCGCGACGGGCTGAAAATCATTGATGAAGCACGTCAAACCCAGCCCCTTGCCGAAAGCGCCGACCCCGCGCAACAGGTCGTTCTGGTACCCGCCTTTACCGGCCTTGGCGCGCCTTATTGGAATGCCGAATGTCGCGGTGCGATTTTCGGGCTAACGCGAAGCTCGGGACCCGCAGAACTGGCCAAGGCCGCATTGGAAAGCGTCGGCTATCAAACCCGCGACCTGCTTGAGGCCATGCATGAAGATTGGGTCGGAAAGGGCGACGATAGGGTTTTGCGGGTGGATGGCGGCATGAGCGCCTCGGATTGGACGATGCAGTTTCTGTCCGACATCATCGACGCGCCAGTGGACCGCCCGCAAGAGCTGGAAAGCACCGCCCTTGGTGCTGCATGGTTGGCTGGTATGCATGTCGGGCTTTATCCCGATCAGGAAGAATTCGCCAAAGGCTGGGCGCTTGACCGCCAGTTCCTGCCGGTGATGGCCAAGGATCAACGCGCCGAAAAATACGCCGCATGGAAGCGCGCCATCAAAGCCACGATGAGCTTTTGACCCCTTAGGTCACGTTTTTGGCGTATCGCCGCACAACAGGGCAGGTATTTCAATAGAATTACCCCAAGTCGTCTTGGGGTAAGGGCTACAACACCCTTCGAAGGTTAGGGTAACATATTGTTTTATCATAAATTTCCACAACACACCCCATTTTTTCGCAATGGCGGAAACCCTTCCCCTGATGAGCCTCGAGGACCCGCCCCCGATTGGGTGAAGCAGGCCGAAGGCCACGGTGTCGCCGCCGAGCGCGTAACCGATGCCGGATCACTGGCACAAGCCATAGCCCCCGCCATGGCTACGCCCGGCCCAACCCTGGTCGAGGCAGTGATGTAACTGGCAGCGCGCAGGGCTGGTAACTTTGTTGCGAAACTCTTTGCGAAAACGATAGACAAAACCGCTTGCCGGGTTCAAAAGACGAGCCCCGAGATTTGCGTATAAACCGCCACGATCTTGGCGCGCAGATCAACTGCCGAAAGGCAAGGGAGACGAAATGAAAGACTGGACTGCTTTGGCAACCGACCTCTATCGTGGCGAACATCGCCAGATGTTCATAGACGGCAAATGGTGCGAAGCCCAATCCGGTAAAACACTTGAGGCGCGCAATCCCGCCAATGGCGCCTTATTGGCAACCGTTCCGCAGGGCGACGGCGCCGATATCGACAAGGCTGTCGCCGCCGCGCGCAAGGCGTTCGAGGGGCCGTGGTCCAAGTTCACCCCCTTTGAACGTCAAGCCCTGCTGCTACGGATCGCCGACAAGTTTGAGGCCGAATGGGAAACCCTGTGTCTGTCTGACACTTTGGATATGGGGATGCCGATCCAGCGCACCCTTGCCAACAGCCGCCGGGTTCTGGGGATGCTGCGGTTTTATGCCGGACAAGCGGTGATGATCCACGGCAGTACCATCCCGAACTCTTTCCCCGGTGAGATTTATTCCTCGACCGTGCGCGAACCTGTGGGCGTGGTGGGCGCAATTATCCCGTGGAATGCGCCGATTGCGGGGTCGGTCTGGAAGATCGCACCGGCGATTGCGACCGGCTGCACAGTGGTTTTGAAACCGTCCGAGGAAGCCTCTCTGACCGTTTTGATGATCGCGCGGCTCATGCAAGAGGCGGGGCTGCCCGATGGCGTGCTGAATATCGTCACCGGCCGCGGCGATGAGGCGGGGGCCGCCCTTGCCGCCCATCCGGGCGTGGACAAGATCGTCTTTACCGGCTCTACCGCGACGGGTCAGGCCATCGCCCGTGCCGCGACCGGCAACCTCAAACGTGTCTCGCTGGAGCTGGGCGGCAAATCGCCGGTGATCGTTTGCAAGGACGCCGATATTGACAAGGCGGTGCCGGTCGCGGCGATGGCGGTTTTTGCAAACTCCGGCCAGATCTGCATTGCGGGCTCGCGCCTGTTTGTTGCGCGTGAGATCCACGACGAATTCCTGCGCCGTCTGGCCGATTTTGCCAATGGGTTGAAGATCGGCCACGGGGTTGCCGCCGATACCGATATCGGCCCGATCATCTCGGCGCGGCAAGCGGAACGGATTGCGGGCTATCTTGCCGCTGGCCCGAATGAGGGCGCGCAGGTTCTCGCCGGTGGTGCCAAGGCCGAGGGGCCGGATCTGGCGGGCGGGCATTACATCCAGCCCACCGTTTTTGGCGGGGTGACTGACCAGATGTCCGTCGCCCGCGAAGAGATTTTCGGGCCAGTGATTTCCGCCCTGCCGTTCGATACGCTGGATGAGGTGGTCACCCGCGCCAATGCAACGCCATACGGGCTGGCGGCGGGCGTGTTTTCGACCCATCTGGGCACGGCGCATAAGCTGGCGAACCGGCTCAAGGCGGGGTCGGTTTGGGTGAACATGTATCACGCGATTGATCCGGCAGTGCCCTTTGGCGGGGTGAAAATGTCGGGCTATGGCCGTGAGGGCGGAACAGAGCATATGGAAGAATACCTTGATACCAAGGCCATCTGGATCAATGCCGATTGATATGCCCACCCCAGCACCAAAGGAGAAGAGGATGCAGGTCGGAATTATAGGCGTCGGGCTTATGGGCCATGGCATCGCGCGCAATGTGTTGAAACGGGGCGGCTTTGCCCTGCGGTTTCTGGACCACCCCGGCAACCAGCCGGTAAAGGAGCTGGCCACCCTCGGGGCGCTTGGCTGTGCCACCCCTGCGGATATTGCCGCCGAGTGTGATGTGATCATCCTGTGCGTCACCGGATCGCCGCAGGTTGAGGCGATTGTCACCGGCGAAAACGGGCTGCTGTCCGGTCTTAGACCCGGGTCGGTGATTGTCGATTGCTCTACCGCGCTGCCCGATTCCACGCTGCGGATGGGCGCGGCCATTCACGCCGCCGGTGGTCACTACATCGACGCGCCGATGACGCGCACCGCCAAACACGCCCATGAAGGCACGCTGAACCTTTTGGTCGGGGGCGACCCTGCCGATCTGGAAAAGGTGCGGCCGGTGCTGGCCTCTTTCACCGACAGCATCGAACATGTCGGCGCGCTGGGGCATGGGCATCGGCTTAAACTGCTGCACAACTATGTTTCCATCGGTTTCATGACCTTGCTGGCCGAAGCCGCCGCACAGGCCGCCGATGCTGAAATTGACCCACAGGTTTTCGTCGATGTGCTGGCCAATGGCGGCGGCGCATCAGCCGCGCTCGACCGGCTTGCCCCCTATATTACCAAGGGCGACCGCGAGGGCTTGCCGTTTTTCATTAGCAACGCCCAAAAGGACATTGATTACTACCGCGCCATGGCCACCGCCGCAGGTGCGCAAAAACCCGTGGCCGACAGCGTATCCGACGCGATTTCCGGCGCGGTTCAGGCGGGCCATGGTCAGGACTATGTGCCTGAGCTGGTGACGATTTTCCGAAAACCGGGGCCGCAGTAACGCGCCAAACACGATCAGGGGCAGGCTTGCCACGCAGGCCCGCCTTCTATAGCACTTATTCAGATTAAACTGGGAGGTTATCAATGACATTTAATATTCGCGGCTTGGCCGTTGCAGGCGCTGTTGTTGCAATCGGCTGTCCGGCCTTTGCACAGACCGAAATCAAGATCGGCTATGCGCTGGCACCCGACAGCCATTACGGTGTCGCCGCCAAGAAATTCGAAGAGGTTTTGCTGGCCGAAAGCGGCGATCAATTCACCGTCACCCATTTCCCATCATCGGGCCTTGGCGGAGAGCGTGAGGTTATCGAGGGGCTGCAAATCGGCACGATTGAGGCGACGATTGTCTCCTCCGGCACTTTGGCAAATTTCGTGCCCGATACCGGCGTTTTCGACATCCCCTTCCTGTTTAGCGGCCTCGATCACGCCCGTTCTGTTCTGGACGGGCCAATCGGCCAAGAGATTTTGGCCGAATTTGATAACGTCGGCCTGCACGGGCTGGCATGGGGGGAGCAAGGCTTTCGCCACATCACCAACAACCGCAACCCGATCCACACCCCCGCCGATGTTGCGGGCCTGAAAATCCGCACCATGGAAAATCCGGTCCATCTGGCGGCTTTTGATGCGATGGGTGCCGCGCCAACGCCGATGGCGTGGCCCGAGGTGGTTTCCTCGTTGCAACAAGGCGTGATCGACGGGCAGGAAAACCCGCTTTCGGTGATCGTTTCGGTCAAGCTGAACGAGGTCCAGAAATATCTGACGATCTCGGGCCACGTCTATTCCCCCGCCGTTTTGCTGGTTTCCAAACCCTTCTGGGAAGGTCTGGATGACAGCCAGAAAGCTGCGATGGAAAAAGCCGCAACCGAGGCTGTGGTCGCAATGCGCGGCTATGTCGACGATGTTGAAACCAGCGGTGTCGAGACATTGAAAGAGCGCGGCATGGAAGTGAACGCCCTTTCGTCCGAGGAAAAAGCGGCATTCCAGACCTCGATCAAATCCGCCTATGAAGGCTACTATGAGACGTATGGCCAGGAACTGGTCGACTCCATCGTATCCTTTAAATAAACCAAAACAACCGGCGCCGCCCTTGGCGCCGGTTCGTGATTCCGAGGGCGCAGCTTGAAAAAACTCGAATCCATTTTTGTCACGCTGAACGGCTGGGCGCTGATCGTGATGCTTGCCGCGATGTCGTTGGTCGTCGGTGCGAACATCCTGTTACGCTATACCACGGCGCATTCCCTGCCTTGGGCGGATGAGGCCGCGCGCTATCTGATGATCTGGATGACCTTCAGCGGCGCGGGCCTTGTCTTGCGCACGGGTGGGCATGTTGCGATCACCAACCTGCAGGATGCGCTGCCCGTCAAAGGGCAACAGATCCTGCGTGGCGCGATCACCTTGGGGCTTTTGCTGTTCTTTTGCTTTATGGTCTATGTCGGGATGCAATATGCGCAGCGTATGCAATATCAGGTGACACCTGCCATGCGCATCCCCTTCATCTATGTCTATGCGGCGATGCCGGTCGGGTTTACCCTGTTGATCGTTCACCTGTTGCTTATCGCGCGGCCCTTTATCACCGCGGGCGAATATAAACACGGCGACACAAACGCCCTACCCGGAAGCGCAAATGGCTGAAATTCTCTTTCCGGCACTGTTCATCCTGCTCGCGCTCGGGCTGCCTGTTGCCTTTGCGATGGCCATTTCGGTTTTCGTCGCGCTCAGCTTCGGCTCCAGCTATCCCAACCTCGTCGTGGTCAAAGAGATGTTTTCGGGCCTCGACAGTTTTCCGCTCCTGGCCGTGCCCTTCTTTGTTCTGGCCGCCGAGATCATGACCGGCGGGGCCATCACGCTGGCGATGCTGCGGCTGGCGCAATCGCTGGTCGGGCATCTTAAGGGCGGGCTGGGGCATGCCAACGTTGTCAGCTCTGCCATGTTCGCGGGGATTTCTGGCAGCGCGCTGGCCGATGCCGCTGGTCCCGGAACCATGATGATCAGGATGATGGAAAAGGGCGGCTATAACCGTGCCTATGCGGGCGCGCTGACGATCGCAAGTTCGGTCGTGGGGCCGATCATCCCGCCATCAATCACGATGATCATCTATGCGATGCAGGATCAAGAGGTCTCGGTCGGGTCGCTGTTTATGGCGGGCGTACTGCCCGGCATCCTGATTACGGTGCTTATTCTGGTCGCCAATGCCTATGTCAGCCACAAGCGCGGATATGCCAGCGGCGCGTCGATGCCGCCGGTCAAAGAGATCATCCAGATCGCGATCTATGCCGTGCCTGCGCTGTTTTTGGTGGTGCTTATTGTCGGCGGCATCCGCTTTGGCGTATTCACCCCGACAGAGGCCTCTGTCATCGCGGTGTTCTATGCGTTGTTCGTGGGCATGTTCATCTACCGCTCATTACATATTAAGGACTTGCCCGGCATCATCTTGCGGGCGGCGCTGGTGTCCACGGCCGTTTTGCTGATCCTTGGCGCGGCGCGGGCCTTTGCTTGGGTGCTGATCATCGAGGGCATCCCGCAGTTTCTGGCGGAAACGATTATCGCGTGGGATCTGTCGCCCATCGTGTTCCTGCTGGCGGTGAATGTGCTGCTGCTGATCTTTGGCCTGTTCATGGACCCGCTGCCGGGTGTGATGATTTTGGTGCCGATCCTTGCGCCCATCAGCCTCGCCCTCGGGATCGACCCTGATCACTTTGCGATCATCGTGATCGTCAACCTGACGCTTGGCCTGACAACGCCGCCGGTGGGCAGCCTGATTTTCGTAGTCTCTTCCACCATGCGGATCAAGCCTTCGACGCTGATCAAGGAAATGCCGCCCTTCTTTTTGGCGCTGGCCTTGGCGCTGTTGCTGATCACTTTTGTGCCCGCGCTCTCCACTTGGCTGCCCGGCGTCAGCGGGTTCTGACACCACGCTTTTGTTTTTATGTATAAAAAAGGGATGCCCTATGGATTTGGGGCATCCTTTACGCATGTGCATTTCCCAGCGGCGGCAATCTTTTTGAATGCTGGATGTATTTTTTATGTCGACAGGAAGCAAAGTTTGGTTATCATATGTCTCCTAAGCCGCCGGAACACAAATATCGGCGGCACCCAACAGAGGAGATATCAATGACTCATTATACCAAAACTCTGGCTTGGGCCGGTGCCCTGTCGCTTTTGGCGGCCGGGGTCTCGGCGCAGGATGTCACATGGCGCGTGCCAACTTCGGTGCCCGAAGGGTCGCCCTTTTACGTCAACTTTCTGGAACGCTTTGCCAAGAACGTTGATATGCTGACCGACGGCGCGGTTGAGATACAGCCCTTTGGCGCCGGGATCCTTGTGCCTGCGCTTCAGGTCTATGACGGGGTGCGCGACGGGATCGTTGAGGCGGGACATTCCACGCCCAGCTATCTGGTGAACCAGAACCCGATCAACGCGATCTTTTCCGGCTTTCCGGGCGGCATGGGCCCAGAGGCCTATACCACTTGGATTTATGAAGGTGGCGGCAAGGAAAAGCTGCAAGAAATCCGTGATGCCGATGGTTTCAAATCCTTGGTTGTGGGCATCGGATCATCCGAGATCATGGCCCATGCCAACAAACCGATCCGCAACGCCGAGGATCTGAAGGGCCTGAAATACCGCACGTCCGGCCCTTGGGCCGAAGTGATGCGCGACTATTTTGGCGCGGTCCCCACGGTTGTCCCCCCGGGTGAGATTTACACCCTGCTGGAACGCAAAGGCGTTGATGCGATCGAATGGGGCCCACCCTCGGCCAACCTTCCCGAAGGGTTCCATGAGGCAGCGCCCTATATCATCACCCCCGGCGTTCACCAGCCGACCTTCCTTTGGGAAGTGGTCCTGAAGCAAGAAACCTGGGATGCTTTGGATGACGCGCTCAAGCCCAAGATCGAAGCGGCGGCAGAGCTGACAACCTTGCAATCGCTCCTGAACTTCTACGATCAAGACATGAAAGCGATGGAAGTTTTCCGCGGCGGCAAGGCCGAGGTGATCGAGCTTGACCCCGCCTTTGCCGAGGAGCTTTCGGCAGCAGGTCTGGACTGGATCAAGAAGAAAGCTGCGGACCAACCCGAGATGGCGGCCATTCTGGATGACTACATCGCCTATATGGACCGTTGGGCTGCTGAAAGCGGCTACCTGATCCGCAACAGCAAATAACACAGCAAGGAGCGATCATGAAAAACCTGTTTCTTGCAATAGCTGACCGTATATCGCTGGTCTTGGGGTATATGGCGCAGGGAATGGTGCTTATCCTGATCGGCTCCATGCTCTATGAAGTGGTGGCGCGCTATGCCTTTGGCGCGCCAACCGAATGGGCCTTTGACGTGGCCTATATGAGTACCGGCGTTCTGTTTGTGCTGGGGGCCGCACAGGCGCTGCGCGAAGATGCCCATGTGCGGATCGATTTCCTGTCGTCGCGCTTTCCGCCACGGCTGCGGGCCGGAATTGACGGTTTGGTCTACCTCTTCATCCTGTGTCCGGTCTTTGCCAAGCTTGCCTCGATTGCCGGGGAACGCAGCTGGCGCGCCTATATCACCGCCGAGGTTGAACATGTCAGCCCTTGGGCGCCCTTGATGTGGCCGTTCTACACCGCGCTGACCTTGGGGCTTGCAGCCCTTGCGTTGCAAATCGCCGCCGAGGGTATTCGCGCATTACTGGCCCCACGGGCCGACACCACATTCAAAATCGAGACCTGATATGGCCACCGCAGCCCTGATGTTTCCCGCACTATTCGCCCTTATTTTGCTTGGGCTGCCGATCGCCTTTTCCCTCGTCATCGTTTCGGTGGCCGGTGGATTGCTGGCCTTTGGCCCCGTTGGTTTTAACCAGCTTTACGGCTCGTTCTATTCGGCCTCGACCAACTTCATCCTCTCGGCGATCCCAATGTTCATCCTGATGGGGGCCTTGCTGGAACGGTCCGGCATCGCAGAGCGGCTGTTTCGCGTGATGAACATGTGGCTGGGCCGCTTTCCCGGCGGGCTTGCCTTGGCGACCATCGCCATGGGGGCGGTCTTTGCCGCCGCCGCAGGGGTTGTCGGCGCGGTTGAGGTGATGATCGGGATGATGGCCATCCCCGCGATGCAAAAGGCCCGTTACAGCAACACCCTTATTGCAGGCACGATCTGTGCCGGTGGATCGTTGGGCACCATGATCCCGCCTTCAGTGATTGCGGTGATGTATGCCTCGCTGGCGCAGATGTCGGTTGGCAAGCTGCTGGCGGGGATGATGATCCCCGGGTTGATCATGGTGTGTCTGTTCTTGGGCTATATCGCCGTGCAAGGCATGCTCAACCCGCCCCAAGCCCAAGAGGGCGACGCCCCCGAGGAGACATTTACACTGGCCGAAAAGCTGACGGCGACCGTGACAACCTTGGTGCCGGTGTTTTTGCTTATCTTCTCGGTGCTTGGGTCGATCCTTTGGGGGGTCGCCTCCCCGACCGAGGCGGCGGCTGTTGGCGCGGCAGGCGCGCTGGTGCTTTGCGTTGCCAACCGGCGGTTCAACTGGGTTGTCTTGCGGGAATCCTTGGCCATTACGGTGCGAATTTCAGCGATGATCTTGCTGATCGTGGCCGCAGGGACAATGTTCATGGGGGTATTCGCGGCCAACGGCGGCGCGCGTTTGATCCGCGAGTTCATCGACGGGGCCGGCTTGGGAACCACCGGCATGATCGTTTTCTTTCTGCTGGTGGTGTTCATCCTTGGCTTTGTGCTGGACTGGACGGCGAACGTTTTGATTTGCGTCCCGTTGTTTGCGCCCTTCATACGGTCGGCGGGAATTGACCCGATCTGGTTTGCGACCTTGGTTCTGATCGTCATCCAGACCGGATATCTGACACCGCCGATGGCCTCCTCAATCTTTTACCTCAAATCGATTGCGCCGCCCGATATGACCTACGGGCAGATGTGCCGCGGGGTGCTGCCCTTCATCGGATTGCAGGTGCTAACCCTGATCCTGATCGTGCTGTTCCCCGAACTGGCAACCTGGCTGCCCGAAAAGCTGATCGGCTAACCCCCGCGCGCGGGGGCTCAGGCCGCGATGGCCCGTGCCTCCTCGCGCGCGAACAGCAGGTAATAGAACACCGGGGCCGCAATCAGCGTCAGGATAGTGGCAAAGGCCAGCCCGCCCATAATCGTGATCGCCATGGAAACAAAGAACGCATCCGACAACAGCGGCGCCATCCCAAGGATCGTCGTCACCGCCGCCAGCATCACCGGCCGCAAACGTGAGGTGGACGCGGTGATGATTGCCTCTTTCAACGGCAGCCCTTCGGCGCGAACCAGATCAATTTCCTCGACCAACACGATCCCGTTCTTGATCAACATCCCCGACAGTGACAACAACCCCAAAAGTGCGGTAAAGGTAAAGGGCATATCGGTGCCCAACAGCCCGATCACCACCCCGTTGACCGACATCGGCACCAAAAGCCAGATGATCAACGGCTGACGTATCGCATTGAACAACAGCACCGAGATCAGCACCATAATCAGCGCGGAAACCGGAAGCTGCGCGCCAAGCGCCGCCTGCGCCTCACGAGAGCTTTCATAGTCGCCGCCCCAATCCATGCTGTACCCCAGTGGCAATTCCACCGCCTCCACTGCGGCCTGAACCTCGGCCTGAACCTGCGGGGCGGTTACATCTTGCGGGATATCCGCCTCTACCGTCAGTGTAGAGACGCGGTTGCGGCGATGGACCAGCGTATTCTGAACCTCATATTCCAGACCGTCGATCATCTGCGCAATCGGCAGCACCTCACCGGTTGAGTCGGAAAATACGACCTGATCAAGCAGCCCCAGTTCACTATCGCGCGGCAGGCGGGTGATGATCGGGATCTGGCGATCGCCCTCGCGGTAAACGCCGCTGATAATCCCCTCGGTCGCAAGCCGGAACGTATCGGCAATATCATCACGGCTGACGCCTGCGGTTTTGGCGCGCTCGGTGGCATAGATTGGTTTGAGGACCAGCTCTTGCTCATGCCAATCGGTGCGCAGGTCCAGCAGGTTGTCCGAGGCCGATTGCATGACCCCGATCATCTGGGTTGAAAGCTGGCGCAACACCGCCGGATCCGCCCCCGAAATCCGCAACTGGATCGGCGCACCGCCGCCCGGCCCAAAGACCAGCCGCGTGGTGCGAAACTCCCCCTCGGGGAAGGTTGCGCGCCCGAAGGCATTCAGGTCAGCCTGCAACGCGGGGATCTGATCCAGCCGCTCGGTTTGGATAATCAGGTGGCCATAGCTGGGGTTGGGCTTGACCGCGTCATAGGTCAGCATAAAGCGCGAGGCCCCCTGCCCCACGAATGTAGCAACCGATGCCACCTCTTCGCGGGCGGCAAGCCAGTCTTCCATCTTGCGCATATCATCCGATGTTGCATGGATATCCGTGCCCTGCGGCAGCTTGTAATGCACAAAGAACATCGGCGTATTGCTGTTGGGAAAGAAGGATTGCTTCACCATCCCGAAGCCCGCGAAACACACCACCGTCACCGCCAGCAAGGCCACAACAACCAGCCAGCGCATCCGCAACGACCATTCCAGCGCCTTGCCGTATATGCGGAACATCCAGCCGTCATAGGCGTCATCGGTCTCGCCCGACCCTTGCTTGAAAAAGTAATGCCCCAGCAGCGGCGTCACCGTCAGTGCCAATATCCACGACAGCAATAGCGAAATCCCGATCACGGCAAAGAGCGAGAACAGGAATTCCCCCGTCGCATCCGGCGAAAGCCCGATACCGGCAAAGGCCATGATACCAATGACCGTCGCCCCCAACAGCGGGATCTGGGTCTTGGCGGCGGCATCATCGGCGGCGGTATAGCTGTCCTTGCCGCGCCGCATGGAAATTTGCATCCCCTCGGCCACCACGATGGCGTTATCGACCAGCATCCCCATCGCGATAATCAGCGCGCCCAGCGAAATCCGCTCCATCTCAATGGAAAAGATCGCCATGAAAAACAGCGTGCCGACCACCGTCAGCAACAAGGTCGCCCCCACCACGATCGCGGCGCGCCAGCCCATAGCAATGGCCAGCACCAGCACAACAATCGCAACCGACATCGACAGGTTGACGATAAAGGCGCTAGAGGCCTCATCCACCACCACATGCTGCTGATAGATCGGGCTTAGGGTGACACCATAGGGGATATTGTCTTTCAGCTCGGCCAAGCGCGCCTCGGCACGGCGGCCGACATCGACGATATTTTCCGTCGAAAGCCCCGCCACACCCAGCGTAAACGCATCCGCACCATTAAAGCGCACCAGCATTTCAGGGGCCGAGATACGATCGCGTTGAACCGTTGCAATGTCAAAGAGGTTGATCACCTCCCCCTCCGACCCGATGGTCAGCGAGGCGATCGCGTCGACGCTGCCCGAACCATCCGGCGCCTGAATAATCGTGCGTGCGCCATTGGCGCGGACCACACCGGCATCCACCACCGAATCCGCATTCGCCAGCGCGCTGATGATGCTCATGGGGGCGAGGTTTTGGTTGACGGCCTGCGCCATGACAGGCTCGATAAAGATCGCCTCTTCGGGCAGGCCCTTCACCTCTACATCGGCCACACCGTCAACGGTCAGCAATTCGCGGCGCAAAAAGGTGGCCAATTCGTGCTTTTCCGCGTCTGAGAACCCGTCGGCCTGCACGGCATAGTAAATCCCGAACACATCGCCAAAGGAGTCGTTCACATAGGGCACGCTTGTCCCTTCAGGCAGGGCGCGGGCCGCGTCGGAAACCCGGTTGCGCAGCTTGGTCCAGATCGGCGGCAACTCATCCCCGCCAAAGGTGGAATAAACATCCACCGTAATCAGGGAATTGCCCGGCTGGTTGATCGAGGTAATCTTATCCACCTCACCCATTTTCTGGATCGCGGATTCCAAAGGCTCCGACACCTCTACCGCGACCTGTTCTGCCGTGGCACCGGGATATTGGGTGGAGATGACCACGGTTTTGATGGTAAAGGCCGGATCTTCCAGCCGCCCCAAGGTGGCAAACCCCCACAGCCCGCCCAAAAAGGCACCAAGGATGATCAGCCAAGTGATCAGCGGCTTTTCGATAGAAAAACGTGCGATATTCATCTGTGGCCCCTTAATTGCCAAAACCGGCAAAGCGGCGAACGGCTTGCCCGTCCTTCAATGCGGCCCCGCCAGCGGCAACCACCTCCGTCCCCGGCGCGATGCCCGAGGTCACAAGAACATCATTCCCCTGCGCAGGGACAACCTGCACCAACAGCTTGTTTACGTGACCTTCCTCCGCTTCCTTGGGTGTGAAGGCCATGACCGCCGGATCACCGTTATCATCAATGAAGATCGCCTGTTTGGGCAGCAAAATACCACCCGTATCAGCCCCCGGAACGCTTGCGATCACCGTCACAGAGGCCCCCGGCAAAATACGAAGCCCCTCTGGCGGGTTCATCCCTAATGTGACGCGGAACGACTGTCCGACCTTGGAGGTTTCGGCATTGAACTCTCGCAAATCCAGCGGGTAAAGCACATCCGACGAGGGGAACCGCGCGGAGATGGTGAAATCATCACTTTGATCCAGACCGAGGAACAGAATTTCAGGCACATCCACCTCTACCCGTATTTCCGACATATCATGCAAGCGCACAACCGGTGTCCCCGCCGAAGTCGTGGTGAAATTGGCAACCTCTCGGGTGGCGACCAAGGCATCGAAGGGGGCCAGCAACGTGGCATGTTTCAGCGCATATTCGGCATTTTTCACCGCAACCTTGGCAAGCGAAAGCGCGGTCGCGGTATCATCGATCTGCACTTGACTGGCAGTTCTGGAGGAAAGTCGTTCCAACCGGTCCAAATTCCGCTCGGCCTGTTCTTTTTGCAATTGCGCCTGCTCAAGGGAAAGCTCGAAACTTTCCAGATCAAGCTGCGCGATCAATTCCCCTTGCGCGATTGACGTACCCTCGATCACCGGAAATTCGACAATCTGGCCCGGCACCTGAAACGCCAAGTCGACAGTCTGGCGCGCCACGACCTGTCCGAAGAACTGCCGCGTCCTGTCAGGGTTACCCGCCTCAGCCGTGATAAGCTTCACCGGTTTAAGCGGCTCTTGCGCCTGCAGGCTCATCGGCGCAAATGCCAAAAGCGCGAGGACAGATCCCAATAGCATGTGTTTTACGGGCATGACTTGGCTCCTTCAGGCAGGCCATTGGCCTTGATGTTATGGGCGATTTTCAACATTTCAGCGGACATCATTTCGATCTCGGCCTGTGACAGGCCGGAAACTTCCCTGAACATGCGCACGACCTGCCCGACAATGTCCTGTCGCATTGCGACCCCGTCATCGGTCAACCGCAAGCGCCATGCGCGGCGGTCATCCGGACTTCGTTCACGCACCGCGATCCCTCTCCCCTCCAGCTCATCCGCGATAGAGGTGAGTGTCGAGGGCAATATCTGCATCTGTTCGGCCAGAACCCCCATACGTTTGGGGTTTTCCAGCAGCAGCAAAAGCCCGCGCTCGTTCTTGGAAAGCCGCGATTGAGAGCTGGTCGCATCCAGCACCTCAGCAGTTTTCCAATAGAGAAAATGCACCCCCAACAAAATATTAAGCTCTGCCGGAAGATCATCCGGCAAAGGAGAGGTGTTTTTTCTGTCAGCTTGGTCCATGACGAATCCTTCAACCCGACGCGCCTCGGATATACTTCAGTTTTCGAAACATACAACTAATGAAACGATTACAACTGAAGATAATGCCCCCTGCCTGAATTAAAGCCTAAGAAAGCCGGTTTTTGCGCATGATACCTTTGGAAGTAGCCCGCATTTTATGCAGTTCGCCTAAATAACGCGCAACAACACCTGCCGCGCCGTCTACCCCTCGTCTTTGCGTGCCCGAATATGTGCGCAGCCAAACTGCCATGCCATAGAGGGGGCTTGAAAGGCGGGTAGATGCTGGACGAGATTGATCAATCCCAAATGCAGCGCAGTTATGGCTTGGCGGATCTGGGATTCACCAAACGCAACGGGCGGGTCGCATTGGATGTGCTGCGTCAGGAAGGCGCGGCCAAGGTCATGCTGCCGCGTGTTGCAGGGGATGTGCCCGAGGCGGTGTTTTTGAACACCTCGGGCGGGCTGACCGGCGGCGACCACTTGCGCCTCTCGATGGATGTCGGCGCGGGATGTCGTGTTCTGGCGACCACCCAAACCGCCGAGCGCGGCTATGCCGTGTCGAGCGGCGCGGCACGGCTGGATATTCGGGCGCGTGTCGGCGCGGGTGGGCGGCTGGACTGGATGCCACAAGAAACCATCCTGTTCCAGAATGCCAACCTGCACCGCACAACAGAAATAGATCTGGCCGCGGGGGCCGAATGTCTTTTGGCCGAAAGCCTTGTTCTGGGCCGGGCCGCGATGGGCGAAACCCTGCATCACGCCGGATTACAGGACCACCGCATCATCCGCCGCAAAGGCCGCCCCCTTTGGGCCGAGGGCTTGCGGCTGAATGCGGATGTTCTGGCCGATCGTTCGGCCGCCCTTTTACGCGGGGATCGTGCCTTTGCGGTGGTGTGCCTGATCGCGCAGGGCGCCGAGGATGCCGTCGGGCCGCTGCGTGCGGCCTTGGGCGCGGGGGCGGCCGTGTCCGGCTGGGATGGTCGCTGTGTGCTGCGCATCAGTGCGGCGGACGGCTGGCCCATGCGTCAACAACTTGCCCGAGTTTTGAAAATTCTGACCGGACGGGCCCTACCCCGCGTCTGGCAGAGCGGAGGATTGATATGAACCTGACCCCACGCGAGCGCGAAAAACTATTGGTGTCTTTGGCCGCGATGGTGGCCCGAAACCGGCTTGAACGCGGTGTAAAGCTGAACCACCCCGAGGCCGTGGCCCTGATCACCGATTTCGTGGTCGAAGGCGCGCGCGATGGCCGCAGCGTCGCCGATCTGATGCAGGCCGGTGCCGAGGTGCTTCGCGCCGAGGATTGCATGGAGGGCATCCCCGAGATGCTCCACTCGGTTCAAGTCGAGGCGACATTTCCCGATGGCACCAAACTTGTCACTGTTCATCAGCCGATCCGCTGACCCCGTTTGAAAGGATACCCGATGTTGCGTCTTACCCTTCCTGCCCTGATCTGCCTGCCCGGTGCCGCCTTTGCCCATAGCGGCGCCCACAGCGGGGGGGGCGCCTTTGTTGCGGGGATGATCCACCCGATCACGGGGGCCGATCATATTCTAGCGATGGTCGGCGTCGGGGTCTGGGCCGCGATGATCGGCGGGCGCGCGCTTTGGGCGATGCCCTTGGCCTTTGTGCTAGCGATGTTGGCGGGCGGCATGGCGGGGGCCACGGGGATGATAGTTTCAGGCGTAGAGCCGATGATCACCGCCTCGGTCGTGCTGATCGGCACGGCGGCGGCCCTTGCCCTGCGGCCCGCCTTGGCCACTGTTTTGCTGGCCTTGGCCGTATTCGGGGCCGCGCACGGCTTTGCCCATGGGGTTGAGGGGCCAGGCACGGGGCTTGTCGCCTATGGCGCGGGCTTTGCCGGAATGACCGCCGGTTTGCATGGCGTGGGCATCGCATTGGGCCGGATGGGCGCGGGATGGATGCCGCGCGCAATGGGGCTGGCCACCGCGGTTGCCGGGCTTGGCCTTGCCGGGGGTGCGCTATGATACCGGGTGAGGTTTTCCCTGCGGCGGGTGAGATTACCCTGAATGAAGGGCAGCCCGCGATCACCATGATGGTTGCCAATACCGGCGACAGACCGGTTCAGGTCGGCTCTCATTTCCATTTTGCCGAGGCCAACGCGGGGCTGGAGTTTGACCGGACCACTGCGCGCGGGATGCGGCTCGATATCGCCGCAGGCACCGCCGTGCGCTTTGAGCCGGGACAGCGCCGCGAGGTGCAGCTTGTCCCTTATGGCGGTGCGCGGCGGGTGTTCGGTTTCAACAGCAAGATCATGGGGGATCTCTGACATGGCCACACGCATTTCCCGCCCCGATTACGCCGCGATGTACGGGCCGACCACGGGCGACCGCATCCGGCTGGGCGATACCGACCTGATCATCGAGGTAGAGCGCGACCTGACCACCTACGGCGAAGAGGTCAAATTCGGCGGCGGCAAGGTGATCCGTGACGGCATGGGGCAAAGCCAGATCTCGCGCGCGGGGGGGGCCGTGGATACGGTCATCACCAATGCGCTGATTTTGGATCATACCGGCATCTACAAGGCCGATATCGGCCTGCGTGGCGGGGTGATTGATGCGATCGGCAAGGCGGGCAACCCCGATGTGCAATCGGGCGTCACCATCATCATCGGACCGGGCACCGAGGTGATTGCGGGTGAGGGCAAGATCATCACCGCGGGCGGCTTTGACGCGCATATCCACTTTATCGCGCCGGGCCAGATAGAGGACGCGCTGCATTCGGGCATCACCACGATGCTGGGCGGCGGCACCGGCCCTGCGCATGGCACGCTGGCCACCACCTGCACACCGGGGCCGTGGCACCTTGGGCGGATGTTGCAATCGCTGGATGCCTTTCCGATCAACTTCGGCCTGTCGGGCAAGGGCAACGCCAGCCAGCCAGAGGCCTTGGTCGAAATGGTCAACGGCGGTGCTTGTGCGCTAAAGCTGCATGAGGATTGGGGCACCACCCCCGCCGCGATCGACTGTTGTCTGACGGTGGCCGATGCGATGGATGTTCAGGTGATGATCCATACCGATACGTTGAACGAATCCGGTTTTGTCGAAAACACACTGGCCGCGATTGCGGGCCGCACCATCCACGCCTTTCACACCGAGGGCGCGGGCGGCGGCCATGCCCCCGATATCATCAAGGTCGCAAGCAGCCCCAATGTGATCCCCTCCTCGACCAACCCCACCATGCCCTATACCTCCAACACGCTGGAGGAACATCTGGACATGTTGATGGTCTGTCACCATCTGGATCAATCCATCCCCGAGGATGTCGCCTTTGCCGAGAGCCGTATCCGCCGCGAAACCATCGCCGCCGAGGATATCCTGCACGACATGGGCGCGTTTTCCATCCTGTCCTCGGACAGTCAGGCGATGGGGCGTGTGGGCGAGGTGGTCATCCGCACTTGGCAAACCGCCCATAAGATGCGCCAGCAACGTGGTCGTTTGCCCGAAGAGACCGGCGAGAATGACAATATCCGCGCCCGTCGCTATGTCGCGAAATACACCATCAACCCCGCCATCGCCCATGGGATGAGCCGCCACATCGGCAGCGTCGAGGTCGGCAAACGCGCCGATCTGGTCCTCTGGCATCCAGCGTTTTTCGGCGCCAAGCCCGAGATTGTTCTGGTCGGCGGCACCATCGCTTGCGCGCAGATGGGCGATACCAATGCCTCTATTCCCACGCCACAGCCGGTCTATTCACGGCCGATGTTCGGGGCCTACGGGCGCGCGATGGAGCGTGGCTCGGTGCTGTTTACCTCGGCGGCGGCACAGGCGGGCGGTTTGCGCAACACGCTTGGCCTGTCCAAGGAAACGCTGGCGGTGGAAAACACCCGCAACATTGGCAAGGCCGATATGGTCCTGAACGATGCCTTGCCTGTGATCGAGGTGAACCCCGAAACCTATGAGGTGCGCGCCAATGGTGAATTGCTGACCTGTGAACCGGCCGCCGAGCTTCCGCTTGCGCAACGTTATTTTTTGTATTGAGGCCCTATGACCCTGCTTGCCCTTTGCCAAACCGTCCTGCCCTTGGGGCATGGACAGACCCCCTCCGACACGGTGACGCTGGATTATGAAAGCCGCCTGATGCGCCGCAAACGGATCGAGGCCGACGGCGGCACCGCCTTTATGCTGGATCTGGCCGAGGTGACCAATCTTTTGCCCGGTCAGGCCCTGCAACTGGATGATGGCCGTGTGATCGCCATTGCCGCCGCCGAGGAACCCGTGATCGTGATCCGCGGTGATAACCTCTTGCGGCTGGCGTGGCATATCGGCAACCGGCACACGCCCTGTCAGGTGGCGGGCGATCATCTGGTCATCCGCCGCGATCCGGTGCTGGAGGCGATGCTGACACAGCTGGGGGCCAGCCTTACGCCAAAGATGCTGTCCTTTCACCCGGAGGGCGGGGCTTATGGCCATGGCCGCACGATGGGCCATGCACATTAGCACGCTTGCGGCGGACCGGCTGGCCTTGGTTCAGATGCTCTCACCCGCCTTTCCGGTGGGGGGGTATGCCTATAGCCAAGGGCTCGAACAAGCCATGGCCGACGGCACGGTGCAGGATGCCGCCAGCCTGACGGATTGGATCACGGCGCTGATCACCCATGGCAACGGCTGGATGGATGCGGTGTTGCTGACGCAGGCCCGCAAGGGCGATGTCGATGCCCTCGCCGATCTGGCCTATGCCTATGCCCCCAGTGCCGAGCGCAGCGCCGAGATGCGCGACCAAGGCGCCACCTTTGGTCAGCTCGTCGCCCGTATGACCGGCACCACACCGCCGGTTTTTCCCTATGCGCTGGCCGTGGGTCATGCCACACAAGGGATGGCCCTCGACACAAAGGAGGTGCTTGCGCTTTGGCTTCAGGCCTTTGCCGCCCAGCTGGTCTCCGCCGCCGTGCGTTTTGTCCCGCTTGGCGGGGCCGAGGGGCAGGCCGTGCTTTTGTCCCTTTCGCCGGTGATTTTGCAAACCGCAGGCCGCGCCGCAGAGGCCACATTGGATGATCTGTTCTCCAGCAGCATCGGCGCCGATATGGCCGCCATGCGCCACGAAACACTTGAGGTAAGGATATTTCGCTCATGACCCATGCAAACGGCCCGCTTCGGGTGGGAATTGGTGGCCCGGTGGGCGCGGGGAAAACCACGCTGACCGAACAGCTTTGCCGCGCATTGGCTCGGCGGTGTTCGATGGCGGTGATCACCAATGACATCTATACCCGCGAGGATGCCGATTTTCTGGTCCGCGCGCAGGTCTTGCCCCAAGATCGCATTCGCGGCGTGGAAACCGGCGGCTGCCCCCATACCGCCATCCGAGAGGACGCTAGCATCAACCTTGCCGCCGTGGCCGATCTGCGCGGCAAATTCCCCGACCTCGATCTGGTCTTGATTGAATCCGGCGGCGATAACCTTGCCGCGACCTTCAGTCCCGAGCTGGTCGATCTGTCGATCTATGTCATCGACACCGCCGCCGGTCAGGATATCCCGCGCAAAAAGGGGCCGGGGGTGACGAAATCCGATTTTCTGGTGGTCAATAAAACCGACCTCGCCCCCCATGTCGGTGTCGATATCACCCAGCTAGAGACCGATACCAAAACCGCCCGCGCGACCCGCCCCTATGTGATGGCAAACCTGCGCGATGGTACGGGCGTGGCCGAGGTGGTGGCGTTTTTGCAACGCGAAGGCGGGCTGACCCTCTCAGCCGACCCGCGCGCCCCTGCTCCAGACGCCGCGCAATAGCGGCGCGCCTTGGGCCAGCCCGACGCGGATCACATCGCCGCGCAGGCCGGACGCGATCGCCCCACGATCCGTCAGCCCCGCCGCCGATGCGGGGTTGCGCGTCACACAGGCCACCGCGCGCGGCAGGTCGTCCCAAACATCATTCAGCCGGAACACCGACAACAACAACGCCGAGGGCACATAATCGGAGGACACAATATCCAGCACCCCCGCCCGCGCCAGATCCAGCGCCGAGACATTGCCCGAATGCGACTCGCCCCGAATGATATTGGGCGCGCCCATCATCACCGCGATCCCGTTTGCGTGACAGGCCTCTGCCGCCTCCAGTGTGGTGGGGAATTCGGCAAAGCGCACACCGTTCTCGCGTGAATGCACAACCTGTTCAGCGGTGGTGTCGTCATGGCTGCACAGGGTCGCGCCATAGCGGTTCGCCTCGGCCACGGCGCCCACCTCATGCTGCGCGCCGTATTTACGCTGCAACGCCTTGAGGTTTTCGACATGGACCTCAAATTCCGCATCATTCATCCCGCGTTTCTTGGCGACATAGGTCTTGAGCGCGGAAAGATCGCGGAACTGGCGCTGACCGGGGGTGTGGTCCATCAGGCTGACGATGCCGACCCGATCCGCGGGACCAAAAGCGGCCATCTCCTCCAGCAGGGTTTCGGAACAAATCTCGGCCCGCAGGTGCAGGAAATGGCTGATGCGCAGATGCCCTGCCGCGCGGACCTCCAGCAACTCGTTGGCAAGGCTGCGCGCATAGGGGTCATAGCGCGCCTTGCCATCATGGATCGACCCCACCCGCAGCGCATCGAACACCGTGGTGATCCCGGTTGAGGCAAGCTCGGCATCATGCGCCAGAATAGCGGGGCGGTGCGGCCAGTCGACCGAGGGGCGCGGCTCTATGTGGCGTTCCAGATTGTCGGTGTGCAGCTCCACCAGACCGGGCATCAGGTAGTCGCCCTTGCAGTCGGTTGCCCCTATGGGGATGTGATCGCCCTCGGTGATCTCGGTGATAAGGCCGTCCTCGATCGTCACGCTGCCGGTGACAATGCGATCCGCCAGAACAAGGCGGGCGTTGGCAAGGCAGATGCTATCTGACATGGAACGGTCATGTTCCTGCGCTATGGTGATCGGAAGAGAAGGAGAATTCATGTCATACACTCGTTTTGCGATTTATTATGTGCCGCCCGAGGGTGATCTGGCACGTTTCGGGGCGGCATGGCTGGGCTGGGATGTGGCCTTGGGTCAGCCCGCGGATCAGTTCGACATAGCGCAGCTTGATGACGTAACGATGACACCGCGCAAATACGGGTTCCATGCCACGTTGAAGCCGCCCTTCGTGCTGAATGCGCCGCACAGTTTTGCCGATCTGGAGCGGGCCGTGGCCCTGATGGCGGCGGGCTGTGCGCCTGCGGTTTGTGATGGTTTGGCATTGGGCAATCTGGGCGGGTTTCTGGCCTTGCGGCCCGTGGGCGGGACGGCGGAAATCGCCCGCGTGGCGGCGCAATGTGTGACCGACCTTGACCCTTTCCGCGCCCCCGCCCCCGAGGCAGAGCTGGCCCGCAGACGTGCGGCGGGCCTTTCGGCGCGCCAAGAGGCCTTGCTGACCCGCTGGGGCTATCCCTATGTGATGGAGGAATTCGGGTTCCACATGACGCTGACGGGGCGGTTGCCCGATGACGCACGCGCCCATTGGCAGGCCATGACCGAGGCCCATCTGCCCCCCCTGCCCGCGCCGTTCCGGCTGGACCAGATCGCCTTGGTGGGGGAGTGTGTCGATGGGCGGTTTGAGGTGATCCAACGTTACACCCTATCGGGCTGAAGGGCGGCGCGGGCCTTGGCCACGGCGGCCTCTAGCGGGCCGTCATTGACGATCTCGATCACATTCAGCCCCGCTGGCAGGGGCTTTTGCGCCGAGGCCAGCCGTTTGGCGATATCGCCCGTATCCTCACGCCCGCGGTGTTTCAGACGTTGCGCCAAGGTCTCGGGGCTGGCGGTGATATGCAGCACGACCAGACGCGCAAAGATCTTGGCGGCCTCGCCAAGGGCACCGCGTGACAGGTTCACGATACGGTCCGCCCCCGCCTCGACATCCCGCCGCACCTGTGCGGGGATACCGTATTGCAGCCCATGCGCCGACCAATGCAGGCAAAAGGCGCCTGCCTCGGTGGCCTTGGCAAAATCGGCGGGGGTCATGGCGTCGTAATCCTCACCGCCCAGACCGGGGGCGCGGGTGATGGCACGGCGCACCAGTGGCATTTGCGGGCTGGCAAGGGCGGCCATGATGCTGTCCTTGCCCACGCCCGAGGGGCCGACAACCGCGATAAGCCGACCGCCCGTCATGCCGCACGCCGGGGCGCATAGCCGGTGACGTCAATCTCACGGTCACAGACCTGATCGCGCGCGGCCTCATCATGGAAAATCCCGATGATGGCGGCACCGCGTGCCTTGGCCTCTTCGATCAGGGTCAAGACCACCTGACGGTTTTGGGCGTCAAGGCTTGCGGTCGGCTCATCCAGCAGCATCGCAGGGTAAGGGTGGGCAAAGCCGCGCGCAATATTGACGCGCTGTTGTTCACCGCCCGAAAACGTTGTGGGCGAAAGCGACCAAAGCGTTTGCGGGATATTGAGCTGGGTCAACAACGCCCGCGCGCGGGCCTGTGCGGTATCGGCATCCACCCCGACGGCGCGCAGGGGTTCGGCCACCACATCCAAGGTCGCCACCCGTGGCACCACCCGCAAGAACTGGCTGACATAGCCCAAGGTCTCGCGCCGGATGCGGATAACCTCACGCGGTTCGGCCCTGACCAGATCGGTGCCGCCGATACGGATTTCCCCCGATTGCGCCATGTAGTTGCCATAGATCATCCGCATCAAGGTGGATTTCCCCGACCCCGATGATCCGGTCAGCGCCGCACATTCACCGGGCTTGACCGAGAGGCTGACACCGGACAGAACCTCGATCACGGCGGACCCTTGGTTGTGCAGCGTGAAAACCTTGGAGACGTCTTTTAATTCGATCATTGTCATACCCTCAAACCTGTAGAACCGAGCTGACAAGCAGCTGGGTATAGCCGTGCTGCGGATCGTCCAGCACCTGATCGGTCAGCCCCTGTTCCACCACATGCCCCGATTTCATCACCATCAGACGGTCTGCCAAAAGCCGCACCACGGCAAGGTCATGTGTCACGATCACCGCAGAAAGCCCCATGTCGCGCACCAATCCGCGCAGCAGGTCCAACAGCCGCGCCTGAACGCTGACGTCCAGACCGCCCGTCGGCTCATCCATGAAGACCAGTCGCGGGCCGGTGACCAAATTGCGCGCGATCTGGAGCCGTTGCTGCATCCCGCCGGAAAAGGTGCTGGGCCGGTCGTCGATGCGGGTCGCGTCAATTTCGACCCGCCCCAGCCAATCGGTGGCCTTGGCACGAATATCACCATAGTTGCGCGCGCCCACGGCCATCAAACGCTCACCCACATTGCCGCCCGCACTGACCCCCATGCGCAGCCCGTCGCGGGCGTGCTGATGGACAAAGGCCCAATCCGTCCGGCTAAGCATACGGCGTTCAGGCTCGCTCATGGTGACGGTATCGCGGGGGCCGCCTGCGCGGGTGTCAAAAACCACCTGCCCCGCATCCGGCGTCAGATGCCCCGCCATACAGTTCAGCAAGGTCGATTTCCCCGAGCCGCTCTCGCCCACGATCCCCATCACCTCACCGGGATAAAGATCAAAGGAGACATCCGCACAGCCGATATGCGCCCCATAGTGCCGCGAGATATTGCGCACCGAAAGCAATGGTTGATCCGTCATGCTGCGTCCTTTCCCTTATGCCCAGCAAGGCGGCGGGCCTCGCAAAAATCCGTGTCCGAGCATACGAACATCCGCCCGCCCGCATCATCCATAATCACCTCGTCCAGATAGCTATCCTCGGCGGCGCAAAGCCCGCAGGGGTGATCGGGTTTCGAGGCCTCAAAGGGATGATCCTCAAAATCGAGACTGACCACGCTGGTATAGGGCGGCAGCGCATAAATGCGTTGCTCGCGCCCTGCCCCGAACAATTGGATCGCCGCGCAATCCGACAGCTTCGGGTTGTCGAACTTCGGGATCGGGGACGGGTCCATCACATAGCGCCCCTCAACCTTGACCGG
Source organism: Pseudorhodobacter turbinis (assembly GCF_005234135.1). Taxonomy (NCBI): domain Bacteria; kingdom Pseudomonadati; phylum Pseudomonadota; class Alphaproteobacteria; order Rhodobacterales; family Paracoccaceae; genus Pseudorhodobacter; species Pseudorhodobacter turbinis. The sequence goes on along the minus strand of NZ_CP039965.1, from coordinate 1,272,844 downwards.
ATAGGCATAGGCCGTGGCGATATGGCCATGGCGCGCGATATCCTCATAAAGCTTGACGTGCATCAGCCCGTATTCCTCAAGGCTGTGCATCTTGCGGGTCTCGCTCTCGCGGGGTTCCAGAAACCGCAAGGGTTCGGGAATCGGCACCTGATAGACCAGGATCTGCCCCTCGCTCAGCGCCATTTCCGGCACGCGGTGGCGGGTCTGGATCACGGTGGCCTCTGCCGTGCTGGTGGTGGTTTCAATCCCCGCCGTGCGTTCAAAAAAGCTGCGGATGGACACGGCGTTGGTGGTGTCATCGGCACCTTGGTCAATCACCTTCATCCGGTCCTCGGGGCATAACACCGCCGCCGAGACCTGCACCCCCCCCGTGCCCCAGCCATAAGGCATCGGCATTTCACGGCTGGCAAAGGGCACCTGATAGCCGGGGATCGCCAACCCTTTGAGGATCGCGCGGCGGATCATCCGTTTGGTCTGCTCATCCAGATAGGCAAAGTTATAGGCTTGCTCGGTCACTCCGCCGCCTCCTTGGTTTGGGTTGATTGCACATCGCGGCGCAATTTGCGCACCAGTTCCAGTTCGGATTGGAAATCGACGTAATGCGGCAGTTTGATATGTTCCAAGAACCCCGTCGCCTGAATATTATCGGCATGATAAAGCACAAATTCCGCATCCTGCGCGGGCGCGCCGGTGTCATCCTCGCCCAGTTCTTCCCAGCGCAGCGCACGGTCGACCAAGGCCATAGAGATCGCCTTGCGTTCCGTTTGACCAAAGACGAGGCCATAGCCGCGGGTGAATTGCGGCGCTTGGGTTTTCGATCCGGTAAACTGGTTGACGGTTTCGCATTCGGTCAGGGTGATCTCTCCGATCTCAATGGCAAAGCCCAGCTCGGGGATTTCCATTTCCACCGGCACCGCACCAATCCGCAACTCGCCCACAAAGGCGTGGTTGCGCCCGTATCCGCGCTGCGTGGAATAGGCCAGCCCCAAGGTGAACCCCTCATCCGCGCGGCTAAGCGCTTGCAGGCGCAGGCTGCGGTCGGCGGGCATTTTTAGCGGCTCGCGGGTCAGGTCCGGCGGGGGGGTGTCGTCATGGGGGGCTTCCTCGATCAGCCCCTCTTGGTTCAGAAAGCCGGTGACATGCGGCACGGGCGCGGGGTCGGCCTCGCGTTGGGGCGCGGGGGGTGTTTCGCCCTCGGCCGCCAGTTTGAAATCCAGCAAACGGTGGGTGTAGTCGAAGGTTGGCCCCAAGACCTGCCCGCCCGGCACATCCTTGAAGGTGGCGCTGACGCGGCGGTCACAGGCCATATCCGCCGTCGCAACCGGATTTGAGGCGCCAAACCGAGGCAAAGTGGTGCGATAAGCGCGGATCAGGAACACCGCCTCAATCAGATCGCCCCGCGCCTGTTTGATCGCCAAAGCGGCAAGATCAGGATCATAAAGCGAGCCTTCGGCCATAACGCGGTTGACCGACAGGCTAAGCTGTTCGCGGATTTGGGCGATGGACAGTTCGGGCACCGAAGGGTCGCCACGGCGTTCCTCGGCCAGCCAGGCATGGGCGTTTTCAATGGCGCGCTCTCCGCCTTTGACGGCAACATACATGTTAAGATACCTCGGTTGAGCGGGGCAGGCCCGCGATGCGATCATCACAGGTGAACAGGAAATCCAGCCCGCAGGGGAAATGCGCGTGGTTGGCCTGAAAGGCCGCCACCTCGGGCAGGGAAAGCCGGGCGGTGCCTTGGATGCCCGGCCCGCGCAGGGTCTGGCCGCTGTGGTCCAGCGCATCCATGGCAACGATCAGCGTGGCCGAACGGTCGGGGTAATCCTCGCTCCCGATCGGATAGGCCGAAAGCGGTCCAAGATCCCCCCAACGCCCCAGTGCAAAGGCGCAGGTCGCAGGCCCTGAGAACGGCGCGCCGGTATGGAATGCGATCCATGCGCGAACGTTAGGCGTGTCCATGTCGCCCGCCAGAAAGACCGGCGTATCCGTGTCACAAAGCGTCAGGATCGCCACAGCCGCCGCAACCGACAGCGGCGCGGGTGGTGTGGCGCCGGTCAGGCTGTGGATCGTGCCGGGGCGGGCCATCGCCTCCATCACGGCGCGAAAGGCGCGGGCGGCATGGGGCGCGGGATCGGCAAACCCGCCGTCGAGAACCTGGGTATTCATCAGTCTTCCCCTCTGACCATGGTAAAGAAATCAACCTTGGTTGCGGCGGCCTTTTCGGCACGCCCCTTGGCCAAGGCGGCGCGATCTGCGGCCAGAACATCCAGCACAGCGGTTTGCAACGTGGCACCCTGACCGGTCTGCATCAGAGCATCGACCAAAGCGGCGGCCTCGGCATCGGCCTTGCTGCGGCCCTGAATATAGGCGTGGCCCACCTCGCCGCTGGCAAGACGCAGCGCGCAACGTGTCACCGTCATCTCACCCAGATTGAACGGCGCGCCGGTGCCCCCTGCCCTGCCGCGCACCATGACGCTGCCCACCTCGGGGGGGCGCAGCCATTTGAAATCGGGACGCGTGCAAATGGCGTCCAAAAGCTCTGCCACACGCCCGGCGGGGGCTTTGGCCATCAGGCCCATCCACGCTTTGCGGGTGTTTATGTCGGCGGTGGTTTCATTCATCTCGACAACTCTGTGTTTTTCTATACAACTAGACATATGTTATCAGATTCGCCGCATGACGACAGAGGAGATTTGTGAAGTTTGAGTGACAATCCAACAGCCAACCGGCGGCGCACCCCGATCTGGCTGGCCATCGCAAACACAATTCGCAATGATATTTCCGAAGGGCGCTATGCCCCCGGTGACAAGCTGCCCACGGAATCGCGCCTGTCGGATCGTTTCGGGGTGAACCGCCATACGGTGCGTCAGGCGCTGTCACATCTGACCGAGGAAGGGTTGGTACGCACAAGGCGCGGGGCGGGCAGCTTTGTCGCCGCGACGCCGACCGATTATCCGATCGGCAAGCGGGTGCGCTTTCATCAGAACCTGCGGGCCGCCGGTCGCCGCCCTGATCGCAAGGTCTTGCTGATCGAACAGCACGCCGCATCAAAAGGGGAGGCCGAGGCCCTTAATATTCAAACGGGTGATATGCTGTGTTATTATTCCGGCCTGTCCTATGCTGATGGGCAGCCCGTAGCCCTTTTCGAGACCCTGTTTCCCCTAACCCGTCTAGAAGGGATTGAGACCGCCCTTGCCGAATGTGACGGCATCACCCAGGCCTTGCGCCGCGTCGGCGTCGAGGATTACACCCGCGCCTCAACCAGACTAACGGCAGTGCTGGCCGATGCCACACAGGCGCTGCACCTTCAGATCCGCGAGGGCGATCCCTTGCTGCGCTCCACCGCCGTCAATGTGGACCCGGCGGGGGTGCCGGTTGAATATGGCCGCACATGGTTTGCCGGGGACCGCGTGACCCTGACAATAGAGGATTAGGCCCCCGCACGGGGGTCTTTGCCCCCGATCAAACGGGCCCGCAACCAGCCCGAGAACCAGTCCATCAGCATCACCACCGCAACGATCAACATGATGTAATAGGCGACCTCTTCCCAATCCTTTTGGGTCTGGATCGCCTGCGTCAACATCAGGCCAATCCCGCCGCCCGTAATCGCCCCGATAACCGTGGCCGAGCGGGTGTTGGATTCCAGAAAATACAAGACCTGCGCCAGCAAGACCGGCACCACCTGCGGGATCACCCCGAAACGATAACGCTGCATCGGCTTGGCACCCGTAGAGCTGACACCCTCAATCTGCTTTTCATCGACATTTTCCAACGCCTCAGAAAATATCTTGCCGAAAGTGCCGGTATCGGTGATCAGGATCGCCAGCGCCCCCGTCAGCGGGCCGGGACCAAAGGCCCGTGCCAGCACCACGGTCCAGATCAACGCATCCACCCCGCGCACGAAATCGAACAACCGCCGCGCCGCGCCGCGCACCACATCAAAGGGTGAGAAATTCCGTGCCGCCATAAAGGCCAGCGGCAGCGCGATGATAGCAGCACCAAAGGTGCCAAGGAAGGCCATCAAGATGGTCTCACCAATAGCCCAGGCCACATCCTTGTGCCGCCACATGCCGTTGTTCCAGAAATCCGAAAGCGCGCCGGAGATATTGCTACGATCCGGGTCAATCCGGTCGCCAAAGGCGATCTGGGCAAAGCTGTGGCCATGATAGGGACTGTCGAGCGTGAACCAGAACAGCTCCCACCCGGCGAAATAGCGGTACACCTCGGTGCGCGAACGGGTCATCGTCATGCGCCCCGCCTCGGTTGTGATCGTCATGCGCTGATCGGACATGTTGATCCAATCGGGCACCGGCTCTTGTAGGTTGGTCTTGATGCTGCCGTCGACCAACTGCGCCTTGATCTGGCCATAGTCGGGAATCTCGAACGTGGCCGCGTTGTCGGGCAAAAAGCGCACGACATAACCATCCTCAAGATCAATCACCACGTCATCGGCATTGTCGTCATTCACCCAAGCGGGATGCGTGCCCGTAGCGTATGCGCCCTTACGCTCTCCCTCAATCGCATAAGAGGTGCCGCCCCGCCGGTTGTCGCGGGTGACATGCACCTTATAGGACCAGCTGTCCGAGGCCAGAATCCCCGCATTCTCAAGGCTGGCACGTTTGGCAATCCCCGCGAAATCAAAGGTGACCGCGATATAGAGCAGATAGGCCAGCACAATCGCAGGCACGGCAAAGGCCATCTGGCGCTTGCGGCGAAACAGGGCCGAGGCAGAGCGTTTGGCAGGTTCAAGGGTTACTGTCGCGTCGGTCATCTTACTGCCCCTCGATCATTTTATTGCGGTAACGGCTGGAAAGCTGGTCAAAGAAAACAATCGACCCAAAGAGCAAAAGGAAAATCGCCGCCGCCTCATCAAACCGGCCCGGCCCCCATGACATTGCGTGGCGCAGCTCCGACCCGATGCCCCCTGCCCCGACAAAGCCCAGAATAGCCGAGGCGCGGATGTTGATCTCAAACCGTAGTAGGCTGTAGCTCAGGAAATTCGGGGCCACTTGCGGCAGAACACCCAGCCACATGCGCTGTATCCATGACGCCCCGGTAGAGCCCAACCCCTCAATCGGTTTGAGGTCGGCGTTCTCGGCCACCTCGGAATATAGCTTGCCCAAAGCGCCGGCGGTATGAAAGGCAATCGCGATCATCGCAGGCACCGGCCCGCCCCCGAGGATAAAGATCAGCACAAGGGCGATCACAATCTCAGGCACCGCGCGCATCACGTCCATGATCCGGCGAAACAGCGGAATAAGGGCCGGCCATTTCGCCAACCCGCGCGTCGACAAAAGCGCCAGAACCAGCCCCACCATCGCCCCGATCAGGGTAGAGGCCGCCGCGATATTGATCGTCTCGACCAAGGCGGGAAAGAACTCGACCAGCAAGCCCGGCAGGTTGGCGCGTTTTTCCCATGCCTCGGACAGGACGTCGGCGGGGAAATCCAGCATCTGATGCCAGCCGTCCCAAAAGCCGCCGGCATTGCGCCCGTCGGCCACAACAAAGCCGGACACCATCAGCAAGGTAAAGATTGCCAGCGTTAGCCCGCCATACATCCGGCGGCGGCGCATCTGCACCATGTAGCTGGCGGAAATATGGTCAGACGGGGTCGGGTTTGATCCAGTCAGCGCGGAACCTGTCATCGGTAACTCCAGTAAACGCGGGCAAATAGAGGCAAGGGCAGCGCCGAAACGCTGCCCCTGCCCCGGATTTCAAAGGCTCAGTTGCCCTGAACAGCTTCGCGCACGGCGATGATGTTTTTATAGGCGTCATGGGTGATCGGGAAGAAACCGGCGGTATCGCCCGCGGCCATGTTATAGGCGCACTCGGGGTCTTTGCCGTGCAATTCGCCAAGGAAGGCGGTCACATCGGCTTTGACCTGCTCCGGCAGGGCGCGGCGCAGAACGATCGGACCTTCGGGGATGATGTCGGATTTCCAGATCTCGACCAGATCATTCATATCGACCAGCCCCGAGTCGGACGCCTTGCGCAGCGCGCCGGAGTTATAACCGTCCAGCCAGTCGCCCTGCCCGTCGGCCCAGGTCACGCCCGCATCCACATCGCCATTGGCAACCGCCACGATGGTCTGCTCATGCCCGCCGACAAAGCGGACCTCGCCGAAATAATCGCCCGATTCCATGGTCGCACCGATGGCCTTGGGGATCTCAACCGAAGGGATCAAAAAGCCGGAGGTGGAGTTCGGATCACCAAAGGCAAAAACCTTGCCCTTCATATCGTCCAGCGAGGTGATACCGCTGTCGGCGCGGGCAAAGCCAACCGAGTGATAGCCGTAAGAGCCATCCAGATTGGTTTTCACCATCACCACATCAACCGCCTCGGGGTCGGTCATATAGGTTTTCGCATAGGCCGAGGCGCCAAGCCACGCCATATCGATAGAGCCACCCAGCAAACCCTGGATCACCCCGTCATAATCGGCAGGGGTAAAGATCTTGGTTTCAACCCCCAGCAGGTCTTCCACATAGGCGCGCACGCATTCGTTGGAACTCATCCGGTCTTGGGCATTTTCGCCACCAAGGATGCCGATGCGGAATTCGGTGATATCCTGGGCCTGAACAGCACCGGCAAGCGTGGTCGTGGCCAGTACGAAAGCGAGAGTGGTTTTCATTGCAGTCTCCGTTTGGGATTTAGCCCGCAGATTTGCGGGATTGGGTGCTGGCTCAGGCATAGGCTTCGGCAAAGACTTCGGGGGAATGAACCTCGGGCCTGTCCAGCGTTTCGATTTCGGTAGAGGTGGCGGCCTCGGAAAAATCCGTGTCTGCGCCGTAAATTTCGCGCGCCGCGTCGGTTGTCAGCATTTCCGGCGCACCATCAAAGACCACGCGCCCGTCGCGCATCCCGATCACCCGATCACAATAGCGCCGCGCCGTATCCAGCGTATGCAGGTTGGCGATGACCATGCGCCCGTCTTCCTCATGGATACGGCGCAGGGCCTGCATCACGATCTGCGCGTTCATCGGGTCAAGCGAGGCGATGGGTTCATCCGCCAGAATGATCGCCGGATCCTGCATAAGGGCGCGGGCAATGGCGACACGTTGCTGCTGACCACCCGAAAGGGCCTCGGCGCGTTTCGGGGCCTGTTCGGCAATGCCCAGACGGTCGAGGATCTCAATCGCCTTATGGATATCGCCGTCAGGGTAAAGGTTGAACATCGTCGCCAGCGTTGACCGCCGGTTCAGCGTGCCATGCAAGACGTTAGAGACAACATCCATCCGCGGCACCAGATTGAACTGTTGAAAGATCATCGCACAGCGCGACTGCCAGCTCCGGCGCTCGGCGCCCTTTAGCCGCGTGATGTCCTTGCCCTCAAACAGGATCGACCCGGAAGAGGCATCGCTGAGCCGGTTCAACATCCGCAGAACCGTGGATTTCCCCGCGCCAGAGCGCCCGATAATCCCGATCATCATCGGACGATCGACGGTAAAGCTTACCTTATGAACGGCGGTTTTGTCGCCAAAGGTCTTGGTCAGATTTTGTAGTGTCAGCATCATGGCCCCCAATTTGGAGCCTGTGCTAATGCCGGTTTATTACAGTGAGACGACAGATTTGCATCGATTGTGTGAAATCAACGGTTGAGAAGCACGCCTAAGCCCCAAATCTGGGCCTTGTTGCACGGGTCATCGGTTTGGTTGAGTTTGCCCTTACCCGTACTTCAGATCAAGCGACGGCCTCGAACTTAGCACGGCCAAGCCCGGTCATTTTGTTGAGAATGTTGACGCCGATTTTGGCCTCTGTTTTCTGTGTTGGTAAGCTGCGCGCTTTCAGTTTGGGGCCAATGCCCACCTTCCAGCGGCCCATTTGAGTTTCTCCACGGCTACGCTGATTGTAGCCCGTGCTCGCCTGCCAGATCATGCGAGCACGGGTGCGTATTTCGGCAATGCGCTGGTCACGAAGTGTTGGACCTCCATCCGAGCCGGGGCTCAAAACCGCAGTCTTAGGAGGCGGGATTATGATCTCGCACCGACACCAAAGCGGGCCGTGAGCAGGGCGCTGGTGGGGTCTCCATCATAGGCGGCATCTGCGGTGAATCCGCGTCAATCTGGTCCAGAAGATCCGGCAATGCGGTCGGATCACCCGCATCGTCCTTAGCCAGGTCGGAGCACAGGATGTCACCGCCGACAAGGTCCAACCCGAGGTGCAGTTTGGGCCTTGTTTTATGCTTGTTCTGCAGCCATTCGCCTTCACCAAAGACTTTCAGACCCGTACTATCCACGACGAGATGGATCGGACCATCCTACTCAGCGCGCGATTTCATCGGCAAGATCAGCCCCGCGCCACGACGTGAAAAGGTAGAGTAATCGGGCACGCGGAATGGAAAAGCTTTGGATATGAGGCGCAGGAAAACATCCGCATCCAAAGCCCCAAACGCCCGCTTGCCCTCACCTATGAGGATTGGAAAATCCCCCACGATTTTGGGGTTTTATCTGCAATCGGGCTCGGCAAGCACGACATATGACCCTCATGCTGACCGTAACGAGGAGACGAGACCAATGGCATCGCAAGCGACGACGGCCGGGGGTCCGCAACCTTTGGCCGTCACTGGCATATCCAACGGAAAGAACAGCGCCCCGGCACCCGTCGACCACAGCCCCTTCTTCTTTAGGTCCTGCCGCCAAGCATAAGTTTGCTGCCGCCCCTCAGCGCATCAGCAACTTTCGCGCGTTACTCATACACAGACGATAATGAGCTCGCAGGCGTAATTTCATTCGGCGGTATGTTGGGTATCGCGTGTCAGCAGTTTGAGTGTCATCGCTCCGAGGCCGGACTTCAGAACCCCACCAATTAAAAAGGGAACCACACCAGCCAAAATGGCCTGTTTTGCACCAATCAATACGGCTAGCCATGCGGCCCCCAAGGTCAGACAAATCGCATTACCAATTAGCATAGCCAGAAACGACAACCAAACGCGCTGACCGTCCCAGCCACGTGCGGTCAACCAACCAACAGCCATGCCCGCAACAGGGAAGGCAAAAAGATAGCCACCGGTCGCGCCTAGAAAATATTGAACGCCGGAATCTCCACCCGACAGAACGGGCAAGCCAAGGGCCGCCGCCACCAACCAAGCGACAATCGTGACGCCCCCCAAACGCCAGCCGTATAAAGCGCCGACAAGCATAACCGCAAACGTTTGCAATGTTATCGGAACCGGTACCATCGGAACTTCGATAAAGGACGACAAGGTGAGGAAAAGGGTGCCGAAAAAGGCAGCGGCCACTTTCCACGGCAGTGTAAAGTTCTGCACGTCGAGCGTCTTGGCTTTTTTGTTGGCGACTGCAGTTTTAGATGAGGTCATTTAGGCACTTCCTTAAAGTATCTATTAAATATCACGAAATAGTCAAAAAAATATTTGATTTATAGATAGCTTTCAAGGGCCTCCTGAAAACATCCGTGGGACAGGTGCCGCCTTAAGATCGTAGATGCTGTTTTTTCTTCACGCCGTTCCATGGCCAGAAGGATGGCCACATGGTCTTAGTCCGAGGTGCTCTGCCACGTTTCGCGCCATCTGGAGTGAAATCTCTGTACAGAAAACCGCTGAAGTTGCTTGATGATATATGGGAAAATCAGAGATATGTGTGGAGGATTTCGGTGCTTAAAATCGTATTCTCGGAAAGGCTCAAATACTGCCATAAAGTTGGACTTAGAACACCAGAAACGACCTTTCCTTCCAAGGTGTTACAGGGCGAAATGAGCCCAAAGGCTAATTTGGCGGAGTGAGGGTCCGCCAAACTAAAGCACAGCAAGGAAATATCCCATATATAACAATCACTTATAAAATTACGCCACGCACGCCTGTAGCAAATTGTGTAGCATTTTGTGTAGCACTCAACGCCCCTTCTTGAAGAAAAACCGTTCAAATAACATCCGACCGCATTCTGAGCATCTATATCCTGAAGATATCAGCTCTCAAGACAACCTCCCAGCAAAACACAAGGTAGTGTTGGTTGCTGGAGCTCGATTTCAGAAATACTTGCCTTTGTATAATACGCCAAAACCAGATCACGCTTACCAAATCAATGCTTAGTGATTGCCAGCGACCACAGCTTTTACCGTCAAAGAGGGCGGATTTTGTTGAAAAAGTCGGCCTGAGAACGCGTTTTGAGCTGCCCTCAGGCTCGGGTGGCTTGATTCCTGAATTTTCTGAGCCTTTACGCTGACCTAACCCTGAATATGGATCAAAATCCAAGCTGCTTATCGGCGGCTCGACATTCGACCCGCAGACAAGAGTGAATTAAAGAGTGCCCCATTTAAATGACGAAGCAACGCCCATTGCGCGGCTGATCGGACCGGATGGCAAGAGCATCGTTGGTTTGGTCTATGTTTGGGAAACATCGGAGTTGGCAATACTGTGGCTTAATCCAAGAAAAACGGCAACTTTTGTTGATCCTAAAATTGGTTCCAAGATGTTGGAGAAGGCCAAATCGACAACGCCCGAAGAGTTGTTTGCGTTAGTTGGCAGGCTTCAAACACTTGCCAAATAATCGTTATTACTGGTGGGACGGCTGCCCGAACATAGGGTCAAATTCGCATAAGCGCGCTTATGTAAAATGTTTGTTCGCCGCCTAAATGCAATCATCAGGTTCTCAATTACCCGCAAAACTACTCCATACCGGCCAGAGCCCACCAAACCTGACAACACGAATTTACGAGCTATTTGGTGCCATGTGTTAAAAAACTCTTTATTTGATCGGCTGTCATTCCAGCGATGCCTAATCGTTCAAGGGTCACACCGTCACGCCAGGAATTCATGCCCACAAGCGCATCCATAATATCTACGAATCCCCGATGTAGCGGGGCCGTCTCTCCGAGTGCCTCGCTCAACAGTACAAATGGGACATGTGCATGCGGGACGTCCCACCGCATCCAGTTTCTCCAAACATCTGCAGGCAAAAGTGGCATGTTCCGATAGAAAGGAACATTAGCAACTAATTCACCCAGCGGTGCGTCTGGAAGATCGTATATACGTGCGACTTGCTGTGCAACGGTCGGACAAGGCAAGTTGAAATGCTGCGCGACCGCAGGGCGCTCACGGTCAAGGGCTTCGGTCATAGCCATTGCATGGGTCGTATTCCCAGTGCCATAAAAACTGATTTTTTCGCCTTTTTCGGCAGCACGGTCAAAATAGCCGATGTTGACCAGTGCCATACCCGGGTGGATTAGAAAATTCATACTGCACAGGTTGGAATGTATCACGTCGCGAGCCATTTCGAAGCTATGGAAAATTCGTGCCATAAAGGGGCGGACTTCTTCGCTACGATCAGAAGGGAATGCTGCGACCATTACATTCTTGCGGAGGGTGTGCGGGGTCATTGTGGCACCCTCGCGCCCTGCGGCAATAGAAGGAGTGACACCTTCCGTTATTGTCACACCGGTTTTTCCGGCTTCTCGCAGCATTGCAGACACACGCAATGCAGGCCAATAACCATGAGTGTTGATGTGTACGATTTGCCCGTCCGACAAAAAGGGCAGAAGGTCTCGGAACCGGTTTTCCACATCATCGCCCGTCACGTCCATAACGATGAGAGATGCACCTGAAACTGCTTCTCGCGGCGTGCCGATGAATACCGCAGGAGTTGCAAGGCCGGTCTTGCCGGATTTTGTTTCGGACGCGGGTCCTACGACTGTCAAGCCGCCCGCCGCACTAATCTGCTCGGCAACTTCATGCTGGTCAGCCCAAAGAAACAGGCGAACATCTTCACCTGCGAGGGTCAAGTCGGCGGCCATAATTGCCCCGATATTCAAACCTGAATTTCCGATGATTGCGATGGGATCAGTCATTAAATTTTTGCTCCGTTTAAGAATTCTCGTTCGTCAAGATCGCCGACGCGCAATGTCACCGCGCGCGTGCTGCGCCGCTGGACATAGCGGCAGGTTTCCAGTGTTATTTCACCTGAGAGGGAGAGGCCGCGGTCGGGTAAATTTACGATATCGCACACGCGGGAGATCAGCCGGTTTATAGGTTGATGAATCGTGCTGAGCGAATAGCTTTCCCACGCAGACATGGGCATGTCGTCAAATCCGATGACGGCTACGTCATCTGGAACTCGAAGGCCAAGTTTCTGGCGTAACGCATCCATAGCGCCACAGGCCATTGCATCGTTGTTGGCATAAATTACATCCGTGGTCGGTGCCTCGTCCATAATTTGCAAAGCCGCATGATAGCCACCTGCATAAGTGTAGTCACCGCATTGTTGCGATAGGATGTCCAATCCATGTTCATCAAGACGGTGGCGAAATCCCCCACGCCGCATCAAAGTTGTCCAGCGTCCTACGGTGCCAGTGATCATGCTGATGCGGCGATGACCGCCTTCTACCACGACATCGGCAGCACGGATTGCACCTGACTTGAGATCGCCGCAGACCGAAATGGCGCGGCTGTCTTCGGACACTCGGTTAAGCAGGATCAGCGGGGTATTGGCTTCAAAACATCGTCGAATGGCCGCGTCTGATACCGGCAGTACTGTCACAATTACGGCAGCCACACGGTAAGCCAGAGCCACCTGCACCAATTGATCCGCAGCCATAGGGCTTATGTCGGATTTCAAAAGCAGCGGCATTTTTCCCATTGCCGTCAATCCTCCGGTCAAGGCCTCTACAAGAGCGGGCTGAAAAGGGTTGGCGAAATCAGCGGTAAGTACTGCAATCATGTCGCTGGTCCGGGTTTGGAGCATCCTTGCAACAAGGTTTGGCTCGTAACCCAAATCCCGTGCTGCGGCCATAACCCGTTCACGCGTAACAATACGTACTGTTTCAGGATCGGAGAAACAGCGCGATACTGTCGCGCGGGAAACGCGCGCTTCACGGGCTACATCAGTTGAAGTTGCGGTTCCCCTGGTTTTCATTCCGACAGAACTCCGATTCGGGCTTTGTTTGGGTTCTGGATGACAAACTGTAATGCAAGCGCAACAGCAACACATCCGACCGCAACCAACGTAAAGACCGAACCAGAGATTCCGCCAAAGTTGTCGCCTCCGGGGACGAGCAACAACAGACCGCCAGTAAAAAGCGCCACACGGATCGGCCATTGGACAAAGCGGGCGTGTCCCAAACGGCCAATACCCAGAAGATAGCCCTGCAACGCCGCTGACAACAGCAGAACACCGACGATTGCGCTGCCAAGTACACTGGCAATCTCTGCGGTCGTACCCTGTCCAATCAAAGCGGGGTTTAGTACAAAGAAAAACGGAATGAAGTAAATGATAGTGCCAAGCCGCATTGCTTCAAATCCGGTGCGCATTGACGAAGACCCGCTGATTGGTGCTGCTGCAAAAGCAGCAAATGCGATTGGCGGTGTGATATATGAAATCATACCCCAGTAAAGCATGAACATGTGGATGGCTAATGGGTCCAACCCACTTTCCGTCAATGCAGGTGCCAAAGCGATGGCCAGAAATAAATAGGCAGCACTGATAGTCATCCCCATGCCAAGTACCATGCTGGTTAACGCACCGGCGATGAGTAAGATAACTGTGTTATCTCCGGCCATTGCAATTAAATCATAGGCAAGCGAACCCACTTTTCCGGTTAAAACCAAAGCACCCAACAACAGGCCTACACCAGCAAGAATTGTTGCAATCTAGACAAACAACCGGCCGCATGCCACAGCAAAATCTGCTAGATCTTGGAAACCCCAACGTCGTGTTGCGTCGAGCTGGTTCAGGGCGATCAGCGCTAGGGTTGCGAAAAACGGGGCACGTGATTCTTGTTTCAAGAAAAACAGCAGCCAGATCAGAAGGGCAAGTGCCAAGAGAAAATACCACCCGTCGCGCAGTACCGCACCGATCTTTGGCAGATCCTTGCGGGCAATTCCCGTCAGACCCTGACGCGCAGCCATGGCGTCAATTTGAAGGAACAAGCCTAAGAAAAACAGAAAGGAGGGAATGATCGCGGCCAGTGCAACAGTTTGGTAAGATATTTCCAGATAGGTCGCCATGATAAAGGCTGTAGCCCCCATAACCGGAGGCATCAGAACTCCACCAGTTGACGCACATGCCTCGATCGCTCCTGCTGTAACGGCCGGAAAACCCACTTTGCGCATTGCTGGTATGGTCATGGACCCAGTCGTAACCACGTTGGTCACCGGGCTGCCGCTGATTGATCCCATCAGGCCACTCGACAAGATTGCAACCTTGGCTGGACCTCCCCTAGTTCCTCCCAAAAGAGCAAAGGACAGGTTAATGAAAAACTCCCCCGCGCCCGTGCGTTGCAAGGCAACACCGAACAGTAGGAAGCCGATCACAATATTTACCAACGCCTGCAAAGGAACACCGATCAAACTCTCGGAGCCGTATAAGTGGTATTGTGCCGTTTGCAGAAGCGACGTCGTAGGTACCTGAAATATACCTAAAAATGCAGCCCCTCCAAACCAAGGGTATAGCGATGCAATTCCAACTACTATAAAGACTGCCAGCCCTGCGGAGCGTCGCGTAGCTTCCAACATCAAAACCCATACAGCGAGGGCCATCCAAAGCGCCCAATCGGGCGCGAGGTAGTCCCAGCCATAATCGAATATCGTGCGGGTCTTCAGTGTGCAGATAACCCCTGCACCAAAGAATACCACAAACAAAATCACATCATACCATGGCACGCGGTCTTTAGGGGCACGAGAATGTGCAGGAAACAGAATGAAGGCCAGCGGACACAACAGCGTCAACGCGGCGTAAAAATAGACCGCTTGAATGGGGATATACCCCGCATAAAGCCCTAAGTTGAAAGCCATATAGACGACCATCATAGTCGCCGCGAGGGCCGCGATGGCTACTACGGCACGCCAACCTGCAGGCAAGTTCCGCTGACGGCTGATTTCGGCGTCGGGTTGGGGTTCGTCTATCTGTTTCATGGGGCCAATCCAAAAAAGGTCCGGCCCGCAAGTGTCGGGCCGGAGAGTTGGGGAGAACTAGATCAGAAGTTCCAGACGTCTTTGTAAACGACAGGCAATCCCGCTTCGCTAAGATGTTGTGCACGCACTTCGCCCCACTTGGCCGCGAAATCAACTTCATCGTCAGGAACATCTCCTGCGTTCATCTCGGCCCAAGCTGCCGCCAGCACTTCCTGACGCATTATCAAGCCATCCTGATGCGCTTGCGCCTCGTCGTTCCAGACGCCTTTTTCCTTGAAGTAACGAATGACGCCCTCATGCCATGGCCATGCCTGTTCAGTCACTTGCAGGTCAAAAGCGTATCCTTTGGCACGGGGAAATGCAGTGCCGATTTCGTCCGAATTGATGTCCATTGCCTTGACTAGATTATAAACCGTGTCATCAGCAAGATCCGGCAAAGACAGGTATTCTGGATAACCGTATCCGTTAATCTGCACGCAGGTGCCGTCAGGAATGCCAATACCCTGACAGATCTCGGCCCGTTGGATATAGGGCGCCACTGCGTTGAGGCGCGCCCAGCCTTCGGTGTCGTCATGTGCGGTTGGGGGCCAGAAAATACCACGGGGAGAGTTTGCCAGCCGCTCGACACTGGGTGAAGTGGTGTTCGCGGCTGCAATATCGGCCTGACCATTGATCAGCGCCTCCTGACCTGCAGACCACGAAGATACAGGCACGCGAATGACATCTTCCCAAGTCAATCCTGCAAAAGCAAGGGACGCTTCGACCACCTTGGCAGGGGCGGCACTACCCTGCACAACCGCAACACGCTTTCCCTTTGCGTCTGCCCATGTTTTCACACCAGAGTCAGCTGTGACCGCCGCGCCGTTGCCCGGGTTGTTCGCGTTGTAAGCGATGATCCGTAGCGGCTGTGGACCGAAGCCTTTTTTGGCGAAAATGAAGGCCCCTTCTTGTGCAAAATAACCGTCACTACCCGTTGTCATCAGATCGGCCTTGCCCGAAAGAACCGGCAAAAAGCGTGAGAAACCATTACGGATGGGAACGACTTGCAACTTCATTCCGTAATGTTTTTCCAACACCTTTCCGATTGAAATCGATTCAGCATAAACGATTGATTGGCTGTCATAGCTGGCCCAAGTCATCTGTTCGGGTAAGGTGACGTCGGCTGCGGCGATCGATGCAGGCAATAGTGCACCGATTGCAACGATCAATGTTCGATTGAAGGTCATGATTGGCATCCCCTAAATTTTGATTCTATTATGTCGATCACCTTTGCGCAAAAATGTACACGTGTACATACATTGAAAAAATTTCATGTTTCTATTTTTCAGCTTATAAAAAATGAGGTTTCGTACGATACGTTATTCAACGCAGTCATGAACACGCTTTCATTTGGAGATCCGCTATGGGACAATTGGTTGCCGGTAAATGGATCGGTGGAACACAAAAGCAGATCGGATCAGGAGGGTGGGAACCCCGTCAGGAAGGGTTTCGGGGCATGGTTCGTGCAGGCGGGGATTCACCCAATCCCGCTGAGGCCAACCGGTATCTACTGGTGGAGTGTCCAGGATGCCCTCTGGCACAACGGGTGTCGATGCTGCACCGGTTCAAGGGGTTGCAGAAAGTCGTACCTACTGTCTCTGTTTTGCCCGAGATGGGAGAAAACGGACGTGAATTTAGCCGCGTGGATGTTCACAACCCCGAACCGCTGACCGGATATTTCTATCTCTACGAAGCCTATGCCGTCAGCGATCCTTCCTATACAGGGCGGGCGTCCACACCTGTCTTGTTTGATTTGAAAACAAGGCGGATCCTGTCAAACAACACCCGCGACATATTTGATATGTTTAACAGCGCATTTGATGCGTTCACCGACGTGCGGGAGGATTTTCTTCCGGCCTCGCAGCGGGGTGAGATAACAAAGTTGATAGACGAGATTTACATAAAAATCACGTCAGCTGTATACAAATGCGGCTTCGGACGTAGTCAGGCCGTCTATGATGAAAACCTCGCCATCCTTGAGCGCGGCCTTGACCAGTTTGAATCCCAACTCGCAGATTCGCGCTGGCTGTTGGGGGATAGTCCCACCGAGGCGGACTTTATGCTCTACACAAGTCTCGCCCGTTTTGATGCCATTTACATTCCGCTCTTTCGCACGGTCACTCGGAGAATCGAGGAAATGCCCGCGCTGACCGCGTTTGTTCGCCGCGTACATCAACTACGCGGAGTCGCCGAAACCTTCGATCTTCGCAGCTGTATGGAGCATTATTTCCGATCGCATCTGCACATCAACCCAACCGGTGTGGTGCCCGCTGCGCCACATCTTAGCTGGCTTTAACGTAGCGGCCAAAAAGGACATCATTATGCAATCCAAAGCATCGCCCACCATAACGGCCCCACCGACCACTGCATTTACTGACGTCACAAACGGCTGCGACTGTCATGCACACATTATCGGGGACGATTCTGAATTTCCGATGGATCCAAATCGAAGCGAAACCCCTGCGACGGGATCGCTGGATCACTGGCTGGACAAATACCGCACGCATCTGGCGCAACTTGGCCTGACACGTGGCGTTATCGTTCATTCGATGATCTACGGATTGGACAACAGCATTACTGCGGAAGCGATTGCACGCCTTGGGCGGGATAATTTCCGTGGAGTTGCGCTGCTGACTTCGGACGTCAGCGATGAAGTGCTGGATTATATGGCTGAGCAGGGTTTCAAGGGCGCGCGGCTCAATTACATCCATGGTGGCGTGCTGGATTGGGAAGGCGCCAAGTCTCTTGCCCCAAGGTTAAAATCTCGCGGCATGCATTTGCAGATTTTGTTGCATACCCATATGCACATGGTCGAGATCGCGCCGGAACTAATGCGGCTTCCGTGTGATGTCGTGATTGATCATATGGGATGGCCCGACACATCCGCCGGCCCGGATGAACCGGGGTTCAACACTTTTCTACGCTCGTTGGAGACTGGGAAGATGTGGCTGAAGCTATCGGCTCCTTATAGATTATGTAACTCGCCGTATCGTGAGGTGGACAGCTTTGTCACCAGAACGTTGGAGGTGAACCCCGAGAGATGTTTGTGGGGTAGCGACTGGCCCTATCTGATGCGCGGAGCGGCAAAGCGCCCCGAGATCGAAGATTTGACGGAGGCATTTTTACGGGTCGTTCCAGTGTCGCAACGCCAGACTGTTCTGGCGAGCAACCCTGCAACCCTGTTCGGCTTCTGATACGGGTGAGGCGGGTGGGTATTTGGTCAGTCGCGCCTTATTCCATGTCGTGCAGGGCCTTCGCCTCGGCGTTTGCGCCGCGCAACATGAATGCGTGTTCGGATGCAACAAAGAACATCGTCACGCCCAGTTTTTTCAGCTGCGGACCCACCGTTGAATCTGTGGCAAATGTCATGAATGTCTTTCCAGCCGCCAGAGTCGCTTTGCCGGTGGATTGCATTGCGTCCAGCACTGCCTGATCGTTCATGTCGGTCTTACCGTAACACACAGCAAGATCTGCGGGGCCAACAAAAACCCCGTCCACCCCGTCAACACCCGCGATGCCTGCGGCAGCGACTACGCCCTCCGGCTCTTCGATTTGCGCAATGATGATTGTTTCTTCAATGCTCTGCGCAAGTACCTCGGCCATTGGCCGTGTGCCGAACCCCGCCCAGCGGGTTGTTCCAGCATAACCACGCCCGCCATGCCCGAAGCGGGCCGCGCGCGCGATCATTTCCGCCTTTTCGACACTGTCCACATGAGGCACGATTACACCGACCGCACCACTGTCCATTGCCTTTAGAATTTCAGATGCGGTGCCGGTCGGAACACGGACCAGTGTGGGAATATCAAGCGCACGGGCAATCCCGAGACACATATCCATCCGACCTCTGTCAAACGGCGCATGTTCACAATCCAGCGCTAGGAAATCTAGATTGGATTTCGCCAGAATTTCAATTAGCTCGGGAGCGGGCGTTTTGACGAATGTCCCGACCAGCACCTTTCCGGATTTCATGTCCTTTTTCAGATTGGCCTTCATAGTCGGGACTCCTTGGTTGATCGCCAGTTGCTAGCACAGCTTAGCGAAACTAATAGGCGACAGGCGAATTTTGCACAGCTTTGAAATATTTCACGATGTTGCGAGGTGCGGCGCCTGCTCTCAAAGCGAAGGGCAGAGTGATTGCCATTAGTTTTTTTACTGGACGTTTAGGGGCAGGAAGCGCATTCATTTGATGAGAGCGGGGATATTTCATGAAAGTAACGGCGAAAGAAATTGCACTAGCCGTGGGTACATCAGTCTCGGCGGTGTCGCGTGCCTTTCGCCCCGATGCATCGCTTGCGGACCCCTTGCGGCAAAAAATCCTGCTTGCTGCGGCGGAGATGGGCTATGTTATTCCCGCGCACCGCATAGCGACGCAGACTGGAATGCGCATAGTATCACTGGTTGTCGGTGATGTGATGAATCCGTTTTATCCCTCAATTCTCGAGGAATTTTCCAGCGCGGCATTGGCGAGCGGCATTCACCTGAACCTGCATATTATTCCGCAGGGAAAAACCGTCGACAGTGTCATAGGGCATGTCCTCCACCAGCGCCCGCACGCGGTGATCGTCACCTCTGCAATGCTGTCCTCTGAACTGGCAGTCCAGTGCCTGCAAAAGGGGTTGCCGGTTGTGTTGTTCAACCGTGTACAGATCAATACGGCGCTGAGTGCGGTTTGCTGTGACAACTATGCTGGCGCGCGGCAGGTCGCTAACTTGCTGGTTAATAAAGGATACCAACGGATCGCCTTTGTTGGTGGCATACGAAACACCTCGACCCATATGGAGCGCTGGCGGGGCTTTGAAGACCGGATGGCAGAGGCTGACATGCCGGTGTTCAAGACTGTTTCCGGTGATTTCAACTATGATGTGGCCTTTGCCAGCGTACGCGACCTGCTCAAGGACGGACGGCGGCCGGATGCGGTCTTTTGCGCCAATGATATTATGGCAATTGCGGCCATTGATGCCGCAAAATCTGAGGGGTTTCGTATTCCTGATGATCTGGGAGTTGTGGGATTTGACGACACTCCGATGGCGGCGTGGCGGTCTTACCGCTTGACCACAGTCCGTCAGAGAATCCGGTTGATGGTTCAGGATACCTTCAAATTGATTTCGCAACTGATCGAAGACCCTGCTGCCGCAGGCACCATCCGGATCACGCCCAGTGTACTGATGGAGCGGGACAGCGCGTAGTTTGAAATTTTTCACGCCGATTTAGAAATATTGCACGATGAATGCCCGACCGTTATCGCAGAGCATAACCAAATTTGTTCCCACCACACGGAGAGCCCTGATGACCGTCACCTACCTTAAGTCCGGCAAACCTGCCGCAGATCGCGCCGAAGATGATGCCCGCACTGCGCAGGTTGTTGCGACAACGCTGAAGGAAATCGAGGCACGCGGTGACGCGGCCGTGCATGAACTGTCCGTGAAGTTCGATAAATACGACAGGGAAAGCTACCGGTTGAGCGAGGACGAGATATCCGGGATCATCGCACGCGTCGATCCTTTGGATCTGGCCGACATCAAGTATGCCCAAGCCAATGTGCGGGCCTTTGCGCAAGCACAGCGCGACTCGATGCTGGACATCGAAACAGAGCCGATGCCCGGCGTGATCCTTGGCCACAAAAATATCCCCGTTCAGTCGGTGGGGTGCTACGTCCCTGGCGGGAAATTCCCCATGGTTGCCTCTGCACATATGTCGGTTGCTACAGCTGCGGTGGCGGGCGTGCCCCGCATCATCGCCTGCACTCCCCCATTCAATGGAGAGCCAAATCCCGCCGTTATTGCGGCCATGCATCTTGGTGGCGCGCATGAAATCTACGTTCTGGGCGGCATTCAGGCCGTGGGTGCCATGGCGATCGGAACCGAAACCATTGATCCGGTGCATTTGCTGGTCGGCCCCGGCAATGCCTTTGTCGCCGAAGCGAAGCGCCAGCTTTTTGGCCGTGTTGGCATTGATCTGTTTGCCGGACCCACCGAAACGATGGTTATCGCTGATGATACGGTCGATGCGGAGCTTTGCGCGACCGATCTTTTGGGACAGGCCGAACACGGATATAACAGCCCCTGCGTCCTGCTAACAAATTCGCGCAAACTGGCAGAAGAAACACTGACCGAGATTGACCGCCTGCTCGCAATCCTGCCCACCGCAGGCACGGCGCGCGTGTCTTGGGAGGACTACGGCGAGGTAATCCTGTGCGATACCTATGACGAGATGTTGCAGGTCGCGGACGATATTGCGTCCGAACATGTTCAGGTTATGACGGACCGTGACGACTGGTTCCTTGAGAATATGACCTGCTATGGCGCGCTATTCCTCGGCGCACGTACAAATGTGGCCAATGGCGACAAGGTCATCGGCACCAATCACACCCTGCCAACCAACAAGGCCGGTCGCTATACCGGCGGGCTATGGGTCGGCAAATATCTCAAGACCCATTCGTATCAAAAGATCACCACAGATCAGGCCGCGGCAGAAATTGGTGCCTACGGCTCGCGGTTGTGCATGCTAGAGGGATTTATCGGACACGCCGAGCAGTGCAATGTGCGCGTCCGGCGCTATGGCGGGGTAAATGTGCCCTACGGTGAGGGCGCACCACGCCCCGCAAAGGCCGCGGAATGAAACTGCCCGTCACGCCTTCCTTCCGTCTGGAAGGTAAACGCGCATTGGTGACCGGTGCCAGCTCGGACATCGGTTTGGGCTGTGCGACCGCCCTTGCTGATGCCGGCGCTGATGTTGTCTGCGCGACGCGCGGAGAGGACAAGCTGAACGAAGCAGTCGCGGAAATGCGCGCTGCTGGCTGGTCGACGAGCGCCCTGCCTTTGGATCAAACGGACCATGGTGCCCTCGCACGGGTCTTTGAGGGAACGCATTTGACATCGTGGTGAATTCGGCGGGTATGGCGCGCCATAGTTCCGCGTTTGACACTACTGTCGCCAGTGTCATCGTTGCCAAGTTTGCGGATCACCTACCGCTCTACAGGCAGGCGCAGATCTACGCCCGTCAGGGTGTTGATCTCGACCGGTCCACACTGGCGGCATGGGTGGGCAAGGCCGCTTATGAACTGGCCCCCGTTTACGACGCGCTGATGGCCGACCTAAAGCGATCCACCAAGCTCTTCATGGACGAGACAACCGCCCCGGTGCTCGACCCCGGCAAGGGCAAAGTGAAGAAGGGATACTTCTGGGCGCTGGCCCGAGATGACCGACCATGGAATGGAGATGATCCACCCGGCGTGGCGTTCACATACGCGCCGGGGCGATCCGGCAAACATGCGGTGGATATTCTGAACGGCTTTGAAGGCATTCTTCAGGTCGACGGCTATACCGGATACAACCGTGTGATTGACCCAAAACGGCAAGCTAACATCCGGCTCGCCTACTGCTGGGCGCATGCCCGTCGTAAGCTGTTCGAGCTGACCAGAAACAGCGTAGCGCCGATTGCGCAGGAAGGGCTGAGGCAGATCACAGCTCTTTATCGCATCGAGACGCAAATCCGCAGCTTGCCCGCATCACAGAGGCTGGCTGTCCGAATAGACAAATCCGCTCCGATAGTCGCGAACTTCAAAAACTGGCTGGCACAGGCCAGAGGGCAGGTCTCAGCCAAATCCCCAACTGGCGAGGCGCTCAAATACGTCGCAAAATACTGGGACGGGCTGATCCTGTTCCTCACCGACGGACGGATTGAGATGGACAACAACACCGTCGAACGCACCATCCGGCCCATTGCCATCGGTCGCAAAAACAGCCTCTTTGCCGGTCACGAAACCGGGGCCCAAAACTGGGCCGTTCTGGCTTCTCTCATAGAAACCTGCAAACTAAATGGGATTGAGCCGCACAGCTACCTGACCCGGACTCTCACTGCTATCGTGAACTGGCATCGGCAAAGCCAGATCAGAGAGCTCCTGCCCTGGAACTACGTCCAAACCGTGTGATCCGAACACCGCTTACCGAACTTCCGTGTATAGGGCGGTTGCAAATTAGGCCACGGTAGCATCGGCATTGTGTTGGTGCGGGCGGCGTAAAAGTCGTCCACTTTTGCTCTCACTGATTTAGCAGGGAGGGCCGGAGGATTTTCACCGTGGAAGTTTATTTAGACAGTTGCCAAATGGCGGAAGCGGGCGACCGTTGAGGATATGAAGACGGGCCCGAAAGAACCGCGTTCTACGGTCCTATCGCCAGCCAAGCGGGCCTCCCAAGCTTCAATCTGCTCATCCCATATTAAACTAGCTTTTTGCATGGCAATAGTCTCGGAATCTGTATGCAGGCTTAACCAAACCTCTTTTCTGCCTTCAACACAGGAATATCGGACAGGAACCCGTTTGCGGAGCCACAACATCTTTCCCCTGCCCATAAGTGTCAAAATCGTCTCTCCCACATCAATGTCGCGTAGCAATATGTGTAGCGAAACGTGTAGCACTTCAAGCGACCCGGAGCCCGAAGAGAGCCGTAAACAGCACTAGAGCTCTGTTTAAATTGGGTAAAATAAATTATTACGTAAAAATTTATGGCGGAGCGAGAGGGATTCGAACCCTCGAGACGGTTCCCCGCCTACACACTTTCCAGGCGTGCGCCTTCGACCACTCGGCCACCGCTCCGTTGAGAGGTCTTTAGCCTGCAATTGTGGGGGGTGGCAAGGGGGGCTATGCAGAAATTCTGTATTTGATCATGCTTTTGTTTATTCGGCCAAATGCAGCGACACGCGACGGTTCTGACGGCCCTTATTCTCCAACTTGCCAAGCGCGATACGGCCGATCTCGCCGGTCCTGGCAACATGGGTGCCACCACAAGGCTGCAGATCAACCTGAGCCGCGCCCTCGCCAATCCGAACCAGACGTATAGACCCTTGACCGGTCGGGGGCGTGACCGACATTGTCTTCACAAGACCCGGATTCGCCAACAGCTCTGCCTCCGTGATCCAGCTTTCAGTCACTGGCAAATCCCGGTCGATCAAGCGGTTCAACGCATCCTCAATCGCCTGCATATTGGCCAGAGGCTCCGGCATCGCAAAATCCAGACGGCCCTTTTCGGTGCCAACCTGCCCACCGGTTACCGGCAAGGGAATGACCACCGAAAGCAGATGCAAAGCAGTGTGGACACGCATGTGGCGATACCTACGACCCCAGTCCAAATGCTGGCGCACCTTGGTGCCGATCGCGGGCATCTCGGCGGCAATCGCGGGCAGTAAGCCAACGCCGCCCCCCTGCACCTTGACAGCCGTTGCAATAGGCAGCTTGTGCGCGCCCCAAACCAGCTGCCCACTATCGCCGGGTTGCCCGCCCCCATTGGGGTAAAAGACACTTCGATCTAGTACAATCGCACCTTCGCCGGTGTGGGCTATGACCACGCCTTCAGCCTCTACCTGATAAGGGTCGGCGCGAAAAAAATGATCCGTCATAAAACCATCCTGACGTGACTAGCTGTTTGCAGGGCTATCGGGGATAGGACCTTGCTTTGGTGCGCTAAATTGCTCCAGCGCTTCGGGGTTCCGCAGCCAGATCGCACGCTGCGCGACGGGGATCTCGATACCCTCCTCGGCAAAGCGGCGGGCGATATCATGGTTGATATCCGACCGGACCGTGACAGAGAAGTTCACATCCCGCAAGATCACCCGAATCTCAAAGTTAAGGCTGTCCGCACCGAATTCCGCCAAAACCACGGTCGGCGGCGGGTTCAACACGGCCAGCGGTTGCGCCTCGGCGATCTCTTGCAGGACCCTTTCCACATGGCGCGTGTCGCTGCCATAGGCCGCGCCAACTTTCACGATCAAGCGACCGGTCATGTTATAGCGCGTCCAGTTTGTCACCATATTCGACACGAAGTCAGAGTTTGGAACAATCACATCCGTGCGGTCAAAGGTCTGGATCCGGGTAGAGCGGACAGAGATGCTGCTCACCGTTCCCATGATGCCGTTCACCTCAACCCAATCGCCTTCAGAGATCGGGCGCTCAATCAGCAAGATGATGCCCGAGACAAAGTTCAACACGATATTTTGCAAGCCGAAACCGATACCGACCGACAAGGCACCCGCCACAATCGCAAGGCCGGACAAGTCCATCCCCGCTGACGTAATCCCGATCAGCGCGGCAAGGAAAATCCCGACATAGCCGACACCGACCACGATGGCATTCTGCCCGCCGTGATCAAGATTGGTCTTTGGCAGGATCGTGGTTTTCAACGCCCCTTGCAAAAGCCGCGTAACCACATACCAAAAGCCGAAAACAACGAATAGCAGAATGAAATCCGTGGGGGAAATCCGGGTCTCACCGATCTGGAAACCATCGCGCAGTTTGGTGAACACCTCCGTCAAGTCCGACATCCGAGCGCCCCAGATTAGGGCCAGCAAGGGGATCGCGGCAAAGCTAAGCACGAAACCAATCAGTACCGGCAACAGCCCGTCCCGCCCCTGTTCATCCGTACGGGCGAACACCGCGTAAACCGCGCCGACAAGGCTTTGTAAGGTGAACAACAGCCCCACAAGGGCCAGAGTCCCCACCATAGGATAGACCAGCCCCTGCCCCGCGCGGACATAGCCGACCATTGCAAGCAACGGCCCCAAAACCGCGACGACCATCGCTATCTGCGACAACAGGGCGATCAAGCGCAACGAAAACGGCATCGGCGCTTCTTCGTCCTGCTCCTCATCCTGCTCCACCTTCGTGCTGCGCAACAAAAGCTTGCCCAGACGGAACAGCAGGACACCTGTCAAAAGCACCATCGGAAAGGCAAAAACCGAGGCTGCTGCCTCTGACATCTGGCCTGTTTGCAGCACGGCTGTGCGCAAAACCTCTAGCCCGAAGATAAGGCCAAGGGATTGCGCCAGAAAACGGCCCTTGGCGCGGCCGTCGGCATCCAGCTGCAAATGCCTCGGCGCAGAGAATGCCTTTGGAAAGCTACAGGTTCCAAGCCAGCGCGACCCATAGGCGATCAGACCAACCTTGATCAGAACCTGCGCCACCTCGGCCCCCAAGGGGCCCAGCATGCCCGACATGACAACCGCCGTCACAAAGGCCACAACCCCCAGTATGGGCACAATCACCTGACCAAGAGAGACCATAAACGACCAAATCTCTCGCAGACTGGAGGTGCCGCCATCCAGCAATCGCACCGCAAAGCGTTCGACCAGAAACCGACCGCGAAAAATGGTCAGCAGGGCAACCAGCAACAGGCCGACAATCGGCGGCAGCTTGTTCCTAAGGTTGGCGCGCTTTGCCTCATCCGCCCAATTGCCGGTAAGCTCTGCACCCAAGGTGTTGCCCGCTTGCAAAAGGGCCGTCACCGCTGCCGGCCAGTTCGCAGGGTTGATCGGCAAAGGCCAAAGCTGCAAAAGCGCCTCTGCCTGACGATCGCGCAGGATCGCGTCGATCTCACCGATTTGCCCGTCGGCACGGCTGTACGCCTCTACCGCTGCAATGGCAGGGGCTTGGGCCACTGAAAGCTGTTCGGCCAAATCCACACGGCGCGCCGCGATATCGGCAGCCTCGGTCACGCCATCTGCGGGGGGCGCGCCAAGCGCCTCAATCTGCGCGCGGATTGTGCCGATACGGGCAGAATTCACCCCTTGAGCGGCCAAGAACCGTGCCCGCCAAGCTGCAATTTCGGTACGCAGGGCGATTAACGTTTCTTCTGTCACTTCAGAATCGGAAACCTTCGTCTCGGCATCGTCCGAGACCTTGTTCCACGCATCATAGTCCAGCACCGCTTGGGCCGTGCTTTCGCCAGCCGCAGCGCCTGCGGATTTATCGGTTTGCGCCGAGGCAGTAGCCGCGATGCCAAACCACAACGCCAAAGCAGCAAGAAACAGGGTAAAGCCGCCTACGGCCTGCCGCATACGGATCATTCTTCGAACACCGTGGGGATTTCGCGGGGCGCGCTATCAAGCCATTCCGGCACCGGCAACCCTTTGGCCTGCAGGAACTCCGGATTGAAAAGCTTGGACTGATAGCGCGTGCCGTAATCGCATAGGATCGTGACAATGGTATGGCCCGGCCCCATCTCGCGCGCCATCCGAATGGCCCCAGCGACGTTGATACCCGACGATCCGCCAAGGCAAAGCCCCTCCTCCGCCAGCAGGTCAAACACGACCGGCAAGGCCTCGGCATCCGGAATACGGTAGCTGTAATCCGGTGTCAGCCCCTCAAGGTTTGCAGTAATGCGGCCCTGCCCGATACCTTCGGTGATCGAGGAGCCGGGGCTTTCCATTTTCCCGGTAGTATAGAAAGAATGCAGCGCTGCCCCTTCGGGATCGGCCAGCCCGATCTTGACGCCTTTGGGCTGAAGGGCCATTGCCATTCCGGCCAGCGTGCCGCCCGACCCTACCGCGCAGATAAAGCCGTCAACCTTGCCGCCAGTCTGCTCCCAAATCTCGGGGCCGGTGGTTTCGACATGGGCCTGCCGATTGGCTGTATTGTCGAACTGATTGGCCCAAATCGCGCCATTAGGTTCGGTTTGGGCAAGTTTCTCGGCCAGGCGGCCTGAATAGCGCACATAATTGTTCGGATTCTTATAGGGTGCCGCGGGCACCTCTATCAGCTGCGCCCCTGCAAGCCGCAGCATATCCTTCTTTTCCTGACTTTGGGTTTCAGGGATAACGATGACCGTGCGAAACCCCATCGAGGCCCCGACAAGCGCAAGCCCGATGCCCGTATTGCCCGCCGTCCCTTCGACAATCGTCCCGCCGGGTCGCAGCGCGCCCCGCGCCACCGCATCACGGATAATATACAGCGCGGCACGGTCCTTGACCGACTGACCGGGGTTCAAAAACTCTGCCTTGCCCAGAATTTCGCAGCCCGTAGCATCTGAAGCCTTGTTGAGCCGGATCAGAGGGGTCTTGCCAATGGCATCGGCCAGATCGCTATAAATGCGCATGCGAATATCCTTTTGCTATTGCCCAAGGTGTACGGGGTCACAGGCGCCAATTCAAGCCTCGCACCTAGCTTGCAACGTCACGAACCTGTGCCCGCAAACGGGCGCGCTCCCGCTCCAACCAATAGTAGCTGATCAGCAAGGGGGCTGATGTCGCCTCCCCCCGTGCGACAAGGGCTGCAAAGGCCTCAAAGCTCATCAGGTGACCCTTGATATCCTCAGCCTCATCCTGCGCACCGCCGATAATTGCTGTGCCATCAGGCAGGCCTGTAAGCGCTACATAAGAATAGATATATTCAATCTTGGCCCCCGGCGAAGGGTAATAGGCCGAGACAGGAAGCAAGTCCCCCAAGGTCAGGTCGGCTTCTTCCAATGCCTCGCGGCGGGCGGCATCTTCGGGGGTTTCGCCCACATCAATGCGGCCGGCGATAGGTTCCAGCTGCCATGGCTGGATATCACCGCGCGCAAACGGGCCCATTCGGAATTGTTCAACCAGTAGAACCCGGTCAAGAACCGGATCGTAGGGCAGCACCGTCACCGCATCGACCGAGATGAATACGGCCCGCTTCACAACCGGGCTTTGCGTGCCATCAAACCGGCGAAACGACAGATCGTATTCCTCAACCGCAAAGAAATTCGCATAGGGCTGGCTACGGCTTTGCACCTGCACCTCACGCTCTGCCAGCGGACGGCGCAGGCCGATTGCACCCGGCACTGCTGCGCGCAACCGGCCGGCGCCCCGCAGCACCATAGTGCCGCGCCGGTCCATCGGGATCTCTGCCGGATAAAGCGCCATCATGTCCTCTGCCGTGGCTACGATCACCTGCCCCCAGCGCGCAACCCAATCTTGCAGCTGCCACGGGTCGGCGGGATGCCAAAGTCCCGGCTCGGGAATATAGACCAGCGCCGAAACGCTTTGCCCGTCCACCTCAACCAACCGCTCTTGCGTGCCATAGCCAAAGGGGCCCTCGTAATAATCCAGCCGGGCAAGATCTGCATCATCCAGATCTGTCAGCAAATAGCCATACGCGGCCCCGCCCGCTTGCGCGACCACAAGCGGAAAATCATGGCCATCCGCCCAATAGACCGCGTGATCAGGCAAAATCGCGGGCTGAAACGCCGGCATCCGCCCCAAGACCACCTCCAGCAATGGCAGGTGGCACAGGGTACCGTAAATAAACAAAGGTCTCAAAACTTCAATCCCACCGCCGTTTGGCCCATTCGGCACCAAGCCCCCCTATAATTCCGCCAACAATCAAAGCACCCAGCACATCCGCCGTAAAGAGCAGCGAACCATACTCCAAAGCAAGCGCAAAGATGTCTACAATTGCCTCCATCGGGCTGTCGTAGCGCTTTTTAAACGCTTTGCGCACCATAAGAATAGTGCAAAACAGCAGTATCGCCCATGCCACAATGATCGCCGACGTCCTGATCCCGAAGCCCAGCGCCATACCGTAACCCTGGCCTGCCTGTCGGCCCATGACACGCCAGCCGCTCAGCAGCCCGATCACCACGCAAAGGGTCGAATATTGGCCATATTGCATGCCCTCAGGCATGCCCAGTTTGAACGCCTCCCCCGCGAAGAACGCGGTTGCACCAAACAGAATGGCGGCGATGAGCTTTGAAATCGTCGGCATATGGTCCCTGCGAATGTTTCGATCATGCGTGTCGGCCCCCTGCGGCCCGCTTCAGATCGGGCATCAAGGGATGGGGCACAGCATATGGTCGAAGTGTTACGAAAAGGTACCAATCACCGCGACTTAAGGTTCATCGGCCGCGGTGCCTCGGACCGAATAGGCCTCTAGCGCGCGCTTGCGCCCGAAGGACAGCTCCACCAAACGATCCGGATAGCGCGACGGCACGTCCAAGTCCCAAGACCTCGGGACGGCATTGAAAAACCCGCGCGCATCCGGTCCCGGCGGACTTGCCAGTTCCGCAATGAAACGGTGCCGGTAAAGCGCTTTGGGATCAAATTTCTTGGCCTGCGTTTCGGGATTGAACACCCGAAAATACGGGGTGGCATCAGGCCCGGAGCCCGCAGCCCATTGCCAGCCCATCGCATTTGAGGCCGGATCCCAATCGATCAGGCAGTCCTCAAACCAGCGCTGGCCCACGCGCCAATCGGTCATCAGGTGTTTGGTCAGATAAGAGGCCACGATCATCCGCGCACGGTTATGCATCGTGCCTGTGACATACATCTCGCGCATGGCGGCATCGACGAAGGGCTCACCGCTCATGCCACGTCGCCACAGCTCGGCATCATCATTGTCACCGCGCCAAGGAAAGCTGTCCCATTCCTCGCGCCAGTTCCTGCTGGTAATATGCGGCGAGTGATGCAGCAGGTGATAGGCAAACTCGCGCCAAGCCAGCTCTTTCAGGAAATGCTCTGCGCCGATACTGCCCTCGTGCATCATCCGCTGGGTGGCGTGCCAGATACTGCGCGGGCCGATCTCGCCATAGGTCAGGTTTTCGGAAAGCCGTGAGGTGGCATCCTCTGCCGGAAAATCGCGACGGTCCTTGTAGCGCATCACCGGACCGTCCAGAAAATCCGCCAAACGGGTTTGGGCCACGCCCTCACCGACACCAAGATGCGGCAGGACAACAGCCGCACCGCGGTCCATCGCGCGGCCCATCTGCCAATCGTCCAGCAGATCGCTGGCGGGCCAATTTTCCGGCGCTTTCAGTGTTTTCGGGGCGGCTGCGGGGAACGAAACCTCCCGGGTTTTGACATTGCGCCAAAAGGCCGAATACACCTTGTAATAGCCGCCCTGCCCTGTTTGCACTGTCCACGGCTCATACAGCAAATGGCCCGCATGGCTTTGCGCCTCAATGCCATCACCGCGCAGGGCTGATTTCACCTGCGTGTCGCGCGCTTTTGCAGGCGCGTCGTACAGCCGCGCCCAATGCACGGCCCCCGCACCCAGCTCCGCGCGCAACCCCTGCAGGACCTCTAGCGCAGGCCCGCGCCGCAAAATCAGCTTGCTGCCGATCCCTTCCAGCGCCCGCGCGAATGCGGCCAACCCAAGCCCCAAGCGCCATTTCGCCGCCGCCCCGAGGCTTTCGGTTTCGGGGTCCAGAATGAACACGGGCACCACCGCACGGCCAGACTTTGCCGCTTGGGCCAGCATCGGATTATCCGACAGGCGCAGGTCACGGCGAACCCACAGAATCAACGGCGTATCAGACATCTTATTCCAAACTCTTTTTTATATATTTCATATACGCTGACACAGCGTGAATGGATCACCCACCCCCGAAATCATGGCAGAATCCCAAGCATTTTTCCCTCTTGAGTGGTTCCGTACAAACACCTAGCCTATCTTTAGAACGTGAAGGCGAAAACCGCCTCTTGACCGTCCAACAAATAAGGGAAAACCGATGAATATCAAAAGCAAACTCCTTCTTGGTGCGGCATTGGCCGTGGCCCTGCCGCTGACTGCCGCCCATGCTGCCGACCCCGATCTGGTCGTTTTCGACTGGGCGGGATTCGAGGATAAAAACCTTCTCGGCTCCTATATCGAAAAGCACGGGCAGTTGCCCACCTATGCGCTTTACGGCGATGACGACGAGGCATTTCAAAAGGTCGCTTCCGGCTTCAAGGCCGATGTCGCGCACCCTTGTTCGCAGATGGTTTCCAAATACCGCGATGCAGGCCTGATTGAACCGTGGGATGTCTCGCGCATCAGCAACTTTGACCAGATCGCGCCGCGGTTTCTCGAGTCCGCTATCTTCAAGGATGAGACCGGCGTGTGGTACATCCCCACCGATTACGCCTATACCGCGATTGCCTATAACACGGCAGATGTCACCGAAGAGGAAGTCGCATCCGTCGATGTGTTCTTGAACCCGAAGTTCGCAGGCCGCATCTCGCTGCCCGATAACACCGATGATATCTGGTCGCTCGCCTTGCTGGCCACGGGTGTTTCCGATTGGACGAACCTGACCGAAGAGCAATTTCAAGCCGGGGCCGCATGGCTACGTGAGGCCCATCCCAATGTCGTCGCCTATTGGGCCGACCCCTCGGAATTATCGCAGTTGATGGCGGGCGGGCAGGTGCAGGTTGCCTGGACATGGAATGATTCCATCGCCCTGATGCGCGAAGATGGCCACCCCGTCGGCTTTCAACGTCAAGCCAAAGAGGGCGCTGCGACGTGGTTCTGCGGTTATGTGAATCTTAAAGAAGGGCCCGGCTCCGAGGATAAAGCCTATGACTTCATCAATGCTTGGCTTGATGACAGTTCTGCCAAAGGGCTGATGGACGGTTTCGGCTATGCCTCCACCAACAACCGCGCAATGGCCGCCATTCCGGCAGAGGAGCTGATCGCAGCGGATGTCAGCCCGATTGACACCACTTTGCTGGCGCAAACCCCGATCGACAACCAGATGCGCGACCGCATGTTGGAAGAGTTCGAGAAAATCAAAGCAGGTTTCTAAACCCTTTCCCCTGTCCGGATATCTGTCCGGGCAGGGCCTTGCCGCCTTGTTACCCCAGCACGATCCAAAGCAGGCCAAGGATGACCGTCAGATAAAAGATCATGTTGAACATAGAGCGGATCAACCCGGCATCCCCTTTCGGGTCCACCCCGAACCATTCGCAAATTTTTGTTCCCGGCCAGAGAAGCGCGTCGGCAATCTTCATATGTCACCTATAATCAGCATTTAAGATACGTATTATATACACCTTCTAAATGCGCATTACGAATGCTAATTATAAAACATGCAACTTGATAAATTCACCGACTACGCGCTGCGGGTGCTTGTCACCCTGTCCATCCGCACCCCCGACAGGGTTCCTGCCGCCGAAATCGCGCGGCTTTACGGGCTGTCTGCCAATCACCTGGCCAAAGTCGCAACAGAATTGGTGCGCACAGGTTTTGTCAATTCCGAGCGCGGGCGCGGCGGCGGGCTAAGGCTTGCGCGCCCGGCGGGCGACATCAACATCGGGGCGGTTTTGCGCGCGCTCAAACAACATGAGCCGGTGGCGGAGTGTTTTTCAAATGTAGGAACCTGCCTTATTGCACCTGCATGCGGGTTGCGTAGCCCTTTGGCCGAGGCCCAAGAGGCCTTCTTTGCCAGTCTCGACCGTTATACGCTTGCAGATGTGACGACATCCAAAACCAAGCTTTTGGTGCTTTTGGCACCCTGAACCTGTCACGGATTGGGCATTACCCCGATAATGGGCGCATGAAGGTGGAACACCGCCGCCCAGACCACAACCGCCAGCCCCAAGCGCCAAAGGCTTGGCCCCGATTGCGGGTGCCAACGCCCCCTCAGCAAAGCCTCACAAGGCCAGCGGGAGGTATTTTGTGCCCAAGCAGCCCAGCGCTGCGCCCCCATGACGCGCTGATTGCGCCGGTCTATCGCGATCATGCCAAACACAGAAAATCCCGCAAAGCTGCCAAACAAGATCACATGCGCAAGCGTCCCGTTCGCCAGCAAATGCGCAGTTGACCAAAGCGCCAAAGCCCAAAGCAACGGATGGCGCAAAACGCCCGCAATCCCCGGCCTGTCAGGATCGAACCCCGTTTTTTTACCGCCAAAAGACAAAGGATTGGGCGCAGAAATGCCAAAGACAGCAAGCCCCAGCGCTACGGGCATCACCAGATTGACCAGCCAGCGATGCCACACCGCCTGATCCCAAAGCACCACGACCGGCGCCCGCCCTGCCGCCACGATAAGCCAAGCCAGCAAGACCGTGGACAAAAGGCTGTAGGCAATCGTAAAGCCCCGCGCGCCAAGCCGCGCTTGCAATAGAACCTTTGTCTGCGGCGCGGTAGGAATACGGTGCGCGGCCATGAACACCGCAAAGGCCACGAAAAACTCTACCCATGCGCCTGCCATCTGCCCGTCCTTCCCTATGCCCCGTCACCAGTATCATAACCGAAGGGGGCGGATCAATTGTGGCAAAACCACACATCAATCACCGGCCTGTCCTAAACAGCCTTGCGCCAAGAAACCCGATAATGACATCTCCACAAGACCGGTTGCGGGTGCTACTAAGCGTGCAACGGTGTGGCAGCAGTACCACCCAACGGGCGCATTGCATCGCGCTAAAAGCCAGAACAAAGGATCGCCATGGAAAGTTTTCTGTTCCAAGCTTCAATTTATCTGGGCGCGGCCGTTTTAATCGTTCCGCTTGCGGTCCGGCTTGGGTTGGGGTCGGTGCTTGGTTATCTGGCCGCCGGTATTCTGGTGGGGCCGGTGCTGGGGCTGGCGGGAACGGAAAACGAAGACCTTCAACATTTCGCCGAATTTGGCGTGGTCATGATGCTGTTCCTGATCGGGCTGGAGCTGGATCCCCGCGCGCTGTGGGATATGCGCCACAAATTGATCGGGATGGGCGGGTTGCAAGTGGTCTTGACCACCGCCGCCATCACCTTGGTTGCCAGCTGGTTGGGGCTAAGCTTGCAGATCGGGATGACGCTGGGGATGCTGTTCTCGCTGTCCTCCACCGCCATCGTGCTGCAAACCCTGTCAGAGAAAAACCTGATGCGAACGGCCGGCGGCCGCGCGACTTTTGCGGTGCTTCTCACCCAGGATATCGCCGTGGTGCCAATTTTGGCAATCATTCCGCTGCTTGCCCTTAGCGGCACCGGAATGCCCGAAAGCATCACCGCCGCCACCTTTGGCATCTCCAACCCAGGCGCAGTGGTTGAGGCGCATACCGCAGGTGCCGCCGAGCCGCTTGTCACCCTCGTCCAATCCCTGCCCGGTTGGGCCGTAACCCTTATGACACTCGGGATTGTGGCTGGCATCATTCTGGTCGGTCACTTCCTCACCCGCCCGATCTTCCGGTTTATCCACGCCTCCCGCCTGCCAGAGATGAGCACCTTCATCTCCCTCCTCATGGTGCTTGGGATCGCGTTTTTGATGATGTTGGTCGGGTTATCTCCGGCTTTGGGCACATTCCTTGCCGGCGTCGTCCTTGCCAACTCGGAGTTCCGGCACCAGTTGGAGGCGGATATCCAACCCTTCAAGGGCATCTTGATGGGGCTGTTTTTCATCACCGTTGGCGTCGGGATCAATTTCGATGTTTTGCTGGCCAATCCGGTGCTGATCGTTTCCCTAACCCTAGCGGTCATCGCACTGAAGATGAGCGTTTTGCTGTTGCTCTCCTTCATCTTCAAACTGCGCGGCCCCAACCGCTGGCTTTTCGCGCTTGGGCTGGCGCAGGCAGGGGAGTTCGGCTTTCTCATCGTCAGCTTTGCGCGCAAACAGTCCATCCTGCCCACCTCTATCGCAGAGATCACCCTGCTGATCATCAGCCTTTCCATGCTGCTGACCCCTGCCCTGTTCATCGGCTATGAGGCGCTTGCGCGTCGCATGAAATCACGTGAGACTGAACGTCCCGCCGATGTCATTGACGAGCAGGGCCGGATCATCATCGCGGGCATTGGCCGCTTCGGCCAGACCGTTAACCGGATCGTCAAGATGTGCGGCGGCTCGACCGTGGTGCTCGACAGCGATATGGCTGCGATCGAGCAGATGCGCCGTTTCGGGGCCAAAGGCTTTTTCGGCGACCCCACCCGCCCCGAGCTGCTGGAGGCCGCAGGCCTTTCCGAAGCATCGGTACTGGTGGTCGCCGTGGACAACCCTGAAAATGCCGTGAAAATCGTGGCGCATGCCCGCCAGCAACGCCCCGACATCCATATCATCGCGCGCGCCTATGACCGTCCGCATGTTTTCGCGCTTTACCGTGCCGGTGCCAACGACATCGTGCGCGAAAGCTATGACAGCTCCATCCGGGCGGGGCGCTATGTGTTGGAAAACATCGGCTTTACGGATTATGAGGCCTCAAAAGTCACGCAGACCTACTTCAAGGTGGAACGTGCGGCGTTGCGCGATCTGGCACAGGTTTGGGTGCCGGGGCAGCCTGTTCACCTCAATGATGCCTATGTCGCCCGCGCGCAGCAGCTTGAACGCGATCTTGCCGCCGCCATGACCGAGGACCTTGACGAGAGCCGCGCCAAGCTGGACGCAGCACAGTAAGCCGCGCCCTTATCCAGCCGCGACACCCGCCTCGGCAAATGTCGCCATGCCCGAATGGCAGGCAATCGCCCCTTGCAGCACGCCAAGCGCAAGCGCCGCCCCCGACCCTTCGCCAAGCCGCAAGCCCAAGGACAAAAGCGGTTCTTGGCCCAGATGATGCAGCAAGGCGGGGTGCGCTGTCTCGGCGCTGACATGGCCCGCGACGCAATGGTC
The DNA here is from genome assembly GCF_005234135.1 of Pseudorhodobacter turbinis. Classification (NCBI taxonomy): domain Bacteria; kingdom Pseudomonadati; phylum Pseudomonadota; class Alphaproteobacteria; order Rhodobacterales; family Paracoccaceae; genus Pseudorhodobacter; species Pseudorhodobacter turbinis. Next base: position 1,236,886 of record NZ_CP039965.1, on the reverse strand, counting down.
CAAGCCCGTCGGCAAAAGTTTCGCAAGGACCGAGGCGGCAGCGCAGCAAATAAACCCGTCGAGGATAACCGGAATACGCAGCAGCCTTGCGCGCGCAATTGCCCCCGTCATCGCCGCAATCTCTCGGCCGCCCAAACAGCGCAGCACCTCCATCGGGTCACGCCCCTGATGCAACGCCAAACCTTTGGTCACAGCGTCCAGCTTGCGCGCCAGCCCCGCATCATCCACGCCCGTCCCGCGCCCGACCCATCCGGCAATATCGCCCCCCCACAAGGCACAACACATCGCGGCCGCGGGCGTGGTGTTGCCGATGCCCATTTCCCCGGTAATCAACACATCCGAGGCCGGGTCCACCGCATCCCACCCCACCTGCAATGCTGCCAACAGCTCGGCCTTATCCATCGCAGGCGCGGTGGTAAAATCTTCCGTCGGGCGATCCAAGTCCAATGCATGCACCGAGATTTGCGCACCAAAAAGCTTTGCCAATTGGTTGATCGCTGCCCCGCCAGCGCGGAAATTGGCAACCATCTGCACCGTGACCTCGGGCGGAAAGGCCGAGACCCCCTGCGCCGCCACCCCGTGATTTCCGGCAAAGACGATCACCTGTGGTGCCGCAATACGGGGGCGGTCGGTGCCGCGCCAGCCCGCATACCAAATCGCCAGATCCTCTAGCCTGCCCAAGGCGCCGGGTGGTTTGGTCAACTGCGCATTGCGCTGGCTTGCCCCCTGACGAGAGGCAGCATCCTGCCCAGCCGCCGCGATAAAAGCATTCTGAAATTCGGAAACATCAGTGAATTGGGTCATCATGGGGCGGGCCTCCTTGTCGTTTACTGCTGCCTTGGGTAGCTAAGCGGTCAGGCTTTTACCAGCGCCGACAAGGATAAAACCATGCCCCAGAACAACAAACCCGGTTTGCACGATATCACGGGCGCCCTGCGGCTGTTGACGCGCCTGCCCCTGCGCCCCTCAGCGCGAATTACGCCGCCGCAGGCTGCATGGGCTTGGCCCTTGGCGGGCGCGATTGTGGGCGCGTTGGCCGCACTGGTCGCAATGGCAGCGCAGCCCTTGGGTGCCGGTATCGCTGCCGCTCTGGTGTTGGGGATCCAAGCGATGATGACCGGCGCGCTGCATGAAGATGGTTTGGCCGACACAGCTGATGGGCTATGGGGTGGATGGGATAAGGCGCGGCGGCTTCTTATTATGAAGGACAGCCATATCGGCACCTATGGGGTGATGGCTTTGCTGGTTGTGGGGCTTGTCCGCTGGTCTGCATTGGCGGGCTTGATCGGGGCCGAGCAGTTTTGGGTCATTGTGGTCGTGGGGGCGATGTCGCGCGCGCCGATGGCACTATTGATGGCTGCATTGCCAAATGCGCGCGGAAGCGGGCTGTCGCAAACTGTAGGGCAAGTGCCACGTGCTGCGGCGGGCATCGGCGTGCTGATCGCCACGGGGTTTGCGCTTACGCTCGGGGCTGCGGGGCTGGTGGGATTGTTTGGTATTGTGGTGGCGGTTTCCGGGCTGGCCATGATGGCACGGGCCAAAATCGGCGGGCAAACCGGCGATATTCTGGGGGCCAGCCAACAGCTGGCCGAGGCGACGGCCCTATGCCTCATCGCGGCGCATCTGACCTAATGCAAAACGGCGGCCCGTATGGCCGCCGTTATACAAATTATTGAAACGGTTTTATGCCGCGCGCGACATCAACACATCACCCACGGTTTTCTGCGCAATCATTTCATCTACACTGGAAACAGCAGCGACTTCGCGAGTCAGCCGCTCCAACGCGGCTTCATAAAGCTGGCGTTCGGAATAAGACTGCTCACGCTGATCATCGGTGCGGTGCAAATCACGAACCACTTCAGCGATCGAAAGCAGATCACCAGAGTTGATCTTTTGCTCATACTCCTGCGCACGACGGGACCACATGGCACGCTTAACGCGGGCTTTGCCTTTAAGCGTCTCCAACGCCTTGTTGATCAGATCCGGCGAGGACAGCGAACGCATACCAATTTCCGTTGCCTTATGGGTTGGCACCCGCAACGTCATTTTGTCCTTTTCAAAGGAGACGACAAACAGCTCCAGATGGAGCCCAGCAATTTCCTGTTCTTCGATGGAGACAATGCGACCAACCCCATGGGCCGGATACACAACAAACTCATTAGGACGAAAGTCAGGCTTTTTGGTCTTTGTCATTCAAGTGCTTCCTCGTTAAAATGCAAACCCTCTGGACGAAAAAACCACGCGCAACCGAAACGGCTGCCGCGATCAAATCCTATATCCAGAGATAGTTCCCCCAGATGCGCTGGGGCAGGCGTGGCATCCCTTGTTTATCTTTAAGGGATCATAGCACAGAATCGGGCTGATTCCAACAGAAGAAGAATCGCACGGTTTCAGCCCCCCGCAAACGGGAATCCTTAGACCAAAAACACCATCGTAACTGATCAGCCGCCTTCGCCGGGTGCCTCGGAAAAGTACTTGGTAACCTTATCGGTTTCACCGTCACGTTCTTCATATCCCGGAAGCGGATCTTTCTTCGAGACAATTACCGGCCAGCTTTCGGAATACTTGCGATTGAATTCAACCCATTTTTCCATGTCCGGCTCTGTGTCGGGGCGGATGGCATCTGCGGGGCATTCGGGTTCGCATACGCCGCAATCAATGCATTCATCCGGATGAATCACCAGCATGTTCTCGCCTTCATAGAAGCAATCCACCGGACAGACTTCGACGCAGTCGGTATATTTGCAGGCGATGCAGTTATCGATAACCACATAGGTCATGGCTGGCCTCATCCATTTTCGGGGTCGCGAAAAGCGTTGGCCCTTTGGATAAATCACCTGCGCCCATCATTCAAGCGGGGATGCTGTCGCAGTCTCAATTGGGGGGTCTAGGTCAGTGTACATTGCTTGCGCCTCGGCGGCGGGGCCACGTCGGTCATTCAGGCCGACCACGCGGATAACACGGGTTTGACGCCCCGTTGGAAAGGTCAGCACATCACCGGGGCCAATACTGTGGCCGGGTTTGCTTTGGCGTTGGTCATTCAGACGCAACCGGCCCTTGGTGATCATGGCAGAGGCGATCACCCGCGTTTTGAAAAAACGTGCGTAAAACAGCCATTTATCAAGCCGGATTTTTCCATCCGCCTCTTGGCTGGCTTCGGGGGCGGCTGGCCCGCCCCCGGATTTTGTCTTTCGTCCCGCCAAAAGGTCAGATCTTACCCTTCAGGGCAGCAAGAGCCGCGAAAGGATTGTCCGGATCGATCTTCTTCTCAGCCCGTGCAGGACGTGATTCGAATTTCTGCGGGCCTTTTTGGGGTGGCTTGCCGCCCTTGCCCTTACCCTTGAACCCGCCTTCGGGACGCTTGCCTTTACCACCATCAGGGCGCTTGCCCTGCCCGGCCGGACGCTCACCACGTGGGGCAGCGCCATCAGCCTGAGGGACATCGCGGCGTGCAGGCCGACGGTCGACACGCGGACGTGGCGCCCATGTGAAGGTGATGAAATGCTCCATCTCCACCGCTGGCGCTTCTGATGCATCCGCCTCGGCAGCGGTCGCCTCTGGGGTCTCCGCATCTGCGGGGGCGGCATCGACCGGCACGTCTTCGGGCACGGCGAGCTTGCTTGCCGCTGCGGCTGCGGCGGCTGCCGCGGCGATATCTTCCGCCGTCAGCTCTTTGGGGGCTGCGGGTTTGGATTTCGGACGCTCGCCCTTTTCCCCTTTATACCCAAGGCCACCCATCAGATCGCCGAACTGTTCCAACGTCAGGCCGGTAATCGAAAGCATATCAGGCACAGCCTCAAACCCGCCACGGCTGTCTTGACCGCGCAGCAAATCGGCCAGACGTTCCAACATATCGATGCGGATCGCGCGGCTGCCTGCAGGACGATAGCCTGCAAGTGTGTAATGCTGCACCGGCACATCAGGAATGTTCGGAATCGTCACCAAACCGGGTGGCGGGCTTTCTGGAAATTCATCCAAGCCATTGGCAAGAGACCACAAAACCAGACGCAACCGCGTTGGTGCAGGCTTAAGCAATGCTTGCTGAAAGATGGTATACTGACCAAAACGGATGCCATGCTTACGCAGTTGCCCGCGGGCTTCCTGATCCAGCGCCTTGACCTCATCTGCCACGGCTTCACGCGGCAAGATGCCCAGACCTTCGACCATCTGAAACGCAAAGCCGCGCGCAAGGCCGGCAAGGGTTTCATCCCGACTCATGTTCAGCAGGGGTTCAAACAGGGTTGCCACCTTGCGGTCGATAAAATGCTGCAAGCGGCGTTTTACCTTTTCGGCGATCTCGGGGCCTGCGTCCTCATCGACGAAGGCCTCAACACCGGGGCGCAGCGCATCCGCGCCCGCAACCAGCTTGCCCATCGCAGAGTTGCCCCACATCAGGCCACCTTGCTCGGTAAAGTCCAGCTCCGTATCCGGTGCATTATAAAATTTATCCGAGCGCAGGTGGAATTCAGGCTTCAGTGCTTGCACCGCAGCCTGGCGCAATGTGCGCGCTTCGTCCGCCGTGGCGGTCGCATCCTGACGAAAGCGGAAGCCTTCCAGCTTCCCCACAAATTCGCCCTCTACCGTCACTTCGCCTTTGTCATTCACCTCGGCCACAAGGCTCTCCTTCTGCTTCAACCGGCGCATGAGCACAGAAGTGCGCCGATCAACAAATCGTTGGGTCAGGCCCGCATGGAGCGCGTCTGACAAGCGGTCTTCTACAGCCCTGGTCTCTTGCTGCCAATGGGCTTCGTCTGCAACCCAGTTTTTACGTTGGGCGACATAAGTCCAAGTGCGAATAAAGGACAAACGTTTCGATAAGGTGTCAATATCACCCTCAATCCGGTCAATTCGACGTATTTGGGCGGCCATCCAGTCGGCAGGAACCTGCCCCTTGCGCAAATAGTCAAAAATCCCTTGCAACAAAACCGCATGGTCTGTGGTTGAAATGCCACGGAAATCAGGGATTCGGCACACATCCCACAACAGGCGCACATCTTGTGGCGTTTTCACCTGATCATGGACTTCCGGCATCGCCCAAAGCGTTTTAAGCGCCGTCACATCATCGGCATCGCGGGCCCGCGACAGCCACTCGTCATCGGTATGGCGTTCCAACCCCGCCAAAAGCCGCGGGACGGTGCCGAATTCCAGCTGCTCATTTCGCCATGACAATTTACGCACGGGCGCAAAGCGGTGTTCCTCAATCGCCTCGATCACCTCATCGTGCAAAGGGCGCGCCTCACCCGTCACGCCAAAGGTACCTGCCGTCATGTACCGCCCCGCGCGACCTGCAATCTGCGCCAGCTCTTGCGGATAAAGCCCACGCATCCGGTGGCCATCGAATTTTGCAGTCGAGGAAAATGCGACATGTTTGATGTCGAGGTTCAGCCCCATGCCAATTGCATCGGTGGCAACCAGATAATCCACATCACCGTTTTGATACATCTCTACCTGCGCGTTGCGGGTACGGGGCGAAAGCGCGCCCATCACCACGGCACAACCGCCCTTGGTGCGGCGGATCAGCTCGGCGATAGCATATACATTTTCAACAGAAAAGCCGACAATTGCCGATCTTTCCGGCATCCGGCTTATCCTTTTCGAACCTGCATAGGTAAGTTCGGACAATCGTGGCCGCGCCATGAATTGCACATTCGGCACCAGCGCCGCAATCGCAGGGCGCATGGTATCGGCGCCCAGAAACAAGGTCTCATGCAGGCCACGCGCCCGCAAAAGCCGGTCGGTAAAGACATGGCCGCGCTCGGTATCGGCGCAAAGCTGGATCTCGTCGATTGCGACGAAATCGGCACCGATCTCCAGCGGCATCGCCTCAACGGTACAGACCCAATATTGCGTGCGGTCGGGGACAATCCGTTCCTCTCCCGTCACCAATGCCACCACACCGGGGCCGCGCTTGGCGACGATGCGATCATAGACCTCGCGCGCAAGCAGACGCAGCGGCAGGCCGATCACACCCGTACGATGGGCCAGCATCCGTTCAATTGCGTAATGGGTTTTGCCGGTGTTGGTCGGTCCCAGAACCGCCGTTACCTGTCCGGTGCTGCGCATGGGCCTGCCTGTCGTTGCTATAGTTCCTGACCGGCTGCGAGGGTCTCTAGCCGTGTCACGGCTTCACTTACCCCCGAAAGATGGGGATGTATAGCAAGCGCGGAACGGTAAACCTGCAAGGCGCGGTCAGGCTCGCCAGTATCCTCCAATATCCGGGCAAAGCCGGACATGGCACCAAAGTGGCGCGGGTTGAGGCGCAGAGCTTGCGCAATATCGGCAACCGACGGCCCATAAAGCCCAGCTTGGAAATAAGCAGTGGCACGTCCATTCCAGGCCTCGGCAAAATCGGGGGCGTGATCGATAAGGGCGGTGAAATGTTCAATCGCGGCCTGCGTCTCGCCCTCATCCAGCGCGTCCCGCCCGCGCTTAAGCAACAGATCCATCGCGGCAGAACCGGATTTCGACCATTCCCGCCAGATCTTGCGCTCCACCCGCTCTGCCGCTTGCGGCTCTGCGGTCTGAAGGTCGTCAAACAGACTGTCCAAGCCATCGGCCATTGCCGGCAAACCGGATAATCCCGAAAAAATCAGGAAAACTGTCGCAACGATACGATTGTGAAAGGGGGCGCGTGGTTTCATAGTCGAAACAGTAGCGCGTGGGGCGGAAAAGACCATATGCTCCGCGTAATTTGATGCAAGATAAAGAAGGAAATCCAATGAGCGCAGTGATCGAGACCGCCGTGGCAAAACTGTCCGAAAAAGTGCAAAGCTTTGACGGTATTGCGAAATTCGAGATTGAGGGCGAAGGATCCATCATGATCGACGAAAACGGCGTCCGCGCGGGTGACGAGGAGGCAGACGTGACCCTTTCCGCCTCTGCCGAGGTATTTCAGGCGATTCTCGAAGGGGAGATGAACCCGACGACTGCCTTTATGTCGGGCAAGCTTTCGGTTGACGGATCGATGGGCATGGCGATGCAGCTTGCCTCGGCGCTTGGCTAATGCCCCAAGCCCCTTTCTTTGGTGATCATGCGCAAGGCCCTGAGGGGGGCCGCGCCTATTGGCTGACAACCGCCGATGGCGTGCGCCTGCGCATGGGTTTGTGGCCGAAGGGGGATAAGGGCACGGTACTGATGTTGCCCGGGCGCACCGAATATATTGAAAAATATAGCCGTCCCGCCGCTGAATTCGGTGCGCGCGGCTATAGCGTTGCGGTGATAGACTGGCGCGGCCAAGGGCTTTCCGATCGGCCAAAGCCAGACCCGATGCAGGGCCATGTCGATAATTTCGCACAGTATCAGCAAGACTTGGCCACGATGCAGGCCAAACTGACCGCTTTGGGCATCTCTGGTCCCTTTTACATGGCATGTCATTCGATGGGTGGCTGCATTGGCTTGCGTGCACTGATGGATGGGGTCGCGGTCAAGGCCGTGGCTTTCTCTGCGCCGATGTGGGGTCTCAAATGGGCGCTACCTGCACGTATTATTTCAAAGCTGGCTTGTGTCTTGGGCCTTGGGCAGCGCTATGTCCCCGGATATTCCGCTGCCACCTACTTGGCCGCCACCCCCTTTAAGGGCAACGTCCTGACAAAGGACGCCGAAAGCTATGCTTGGCTGCAATCCCAAGCCCGCAACCACCCGGAACTTACGCTTGGCGGCCCCAGCCTGCGTTGGCTCGATGCAGCCTTGCGTGAATGCCGCACGCTCGGCCGCCTGCCCTCGCCTGATCTGCCTGCAATCTGCATGGTAGGCGATGCGGAAAAGGTGGTCGCCGCCACAGCAATCCACGCCCGCATGGCGCATTGGCCCAAAGGGCGCCTTAAAGCCATTGCGCAGGCAGAGCATGAGTTGATGGCCGAATTCCCCCAGAGCCGCAGGCGTTTTTACGATGCAGCAACAGCATTGTTCGCCGCAAATCCATGACCTTCGCATCAGAGCCCCTTCACCAAACCTGCCAAAAACAAACATATTTGGGCCCCGCAGGCAGTATTTCATCCAAAAGCTGATGAATAACACACATCCTGCTACGCCAGACATCCCGACAGAAAAGAAAGCCTTCGCAGGGTTGCACCCGACGGGCCCGCGACCATAGATAGAAGAGGAATGAATGGATTGAGGTTTTCCCATGACGCTGTTTGATCGCCGCCCAGTATTTGACGCCAATGCCACCGCAAACGGGGCGGGGGGCTTGGGAAAGCTGCCAGATTGGGATCTGACCGACCTTTACCCTGCCCCTGATGCGCCGGAGTTTACCCGTGACATGGCGTGGCTGGAAACAGCCTGCGCAGGTTTTGCCGCCAATTATGAAGGCAAGCTGGCCGATCTGGATGCAGATGCGATGTTGACCTGCGTCCATGAGTATGAGGCGATCGACATCACCGCAGGGCGGATCATGTCCTATGCCGGTCTGCGCTATTACCAGAACACCATGGATAGCGACCGCGCCAAATTCATGGCCGACGCACAGGATAGCATCACCACGTTTACCACGCCTTTGGTGTTTTTCGGACTGGAATTCAACCGTTTGGATGATGCCCATCTGGCAGGGCTGCTGGCGGCCAATGCCGATCTGGCGCGCTACAAGCCGGTGTTTGAACGGATGCGCGCCATGCGCCCGCACCAACTGTCAGACGAGCTGGAGAAATTCCTGCACGACCAATCCACCGTTGGTGCAGCCGCTTGGAATCGTCTTTTTGATGAAACCATGGCCGGCCTGATGTTTGAGGTTGAGGGCGAAGAAGAGCCGTTGAACCTTGAGGCCACGTTGAACCTGCTGACCGATCCCGAGCGCGCCAAGCGTGAGGCCGCATCACGCGCGCTGGCCGCGGTATTTGACAAGAACATCAAGCTTTTTGCCCGCGTCCATAACACGCTCGCCAAGGAAAAAGAGGTTGAGGATCGCTGGCGCAAGATGCCATCCCCGCAGACCAGCCGTCACCTTTCCAACCATGTAGAGCCTGAGGTGGTCGAAGCCCTGCGCGATGCCGTTGTCGCCGCCTACCCCAAGCTTTCGCATCGCTATTACCGCCTGAAAGCCAAGTGGATGGGCCTTGACACCCTGCAGGTCTGGGATCGCAACGCGCCCCTGCCAACCGACGCCCCGCGCGTGGTGGATTGGGATGAGGCACGCAAAACCGTGACTGATGCCTATGCCGCCTTTTCCCCGAAAATGGCCGAGCTGGCAGAGCCGTTCTTTACCAAAGGCTGGATTGATGCGGGCGTAAAGCCGGGCAAGGCTCCGGGGGCTTTTGCGCATCCGACGGTGACGACGGTACACCCCTATGTCATGCTCAACTACCTTGGGAAACCGCGTGATGTCATGACCTTGGCGCATGAGCTGGGCCACGGTGTCCATCAGGTTCTAGCCGCCGATCAGGGGGAGCTGCTATCTTCGACCCCACTCACCTTGGCGGAAACGGCAAGCGTTTTTGGCGAGATGCTGACCTTCCGCAAGCTGTTGGATGGGGCGAAAACCAAGGCCGAACGCAAGACCCTTCTGGCCGGCAAGGTGGAGGATATGATCAACACCGTCGTCCGCCAGATCGCCTTTTATGATTTCGAATGCAAACTGCACGCCGCACGCCGCGAGGGGGAGCTAACGCCCGATGACATCAACGCCCTGTGGATGAGCGTACAAGCCCAAAGCCTCGGCGATGCCTTTGAATTCATGGACGGCTATGAGACCTTCTGGGCCTATGTTCCGCATTTCGTCCACTCGCCGTTCTACGTCTATGCCTATGCCTTTGGCGACGGCCTTGTGAACGCGCTTTACGCGGCCTATGCCGACGGGCTGCCGGGGTTTGAGGAGAAATATTTCGACATGCTCAAGGCGGGCGGATCGATGCACCACAAAGACCTTCTGGCCCCCTTCGGTCTTGATGCCTCGGACCCTGCGTTCTGGGATAAGGGGCTGGACATGATTTCCGGCTTTATCGACGAGCTCGAAGCGATGGAAGACTAACCCCCTGCGCCGCCCCTTTCACTGATCGGGGCGGCGTCAGCCCAAGGCGATCAAATGATTGTCCCAAGCAACCGGCTGTTTGCCAAGCAGTGTCAGCCCCTCTTCGCCCAGATGCCATGCAGCACCCAGCCCGTCAGTGGCGATAAAATCCGTCCCCATGGCCGCGATGCCGCACATATCGGCGCGAAAATGGCTGGCAAGCGGCGCACCTGTTGCGTCAAAGACCATCACCAAACCGCCGGGTGCCGAAGTCACCGCAATACGGCCATTGGTCGCCGCAATAGATCCGGCATAGCCCTTCATCGCCAGCCCCATCGCCTCGGGCGCGGGACACAGTTCGGGCGCTTGGCCGGGCTTCCACAGGCCCAACAGCGGCACCGGATCAGCCGGATCCCCGTGCCATTGCATTGCACAGGCAATCGCATCCGGCAAAAGCGCCAAGTGGCGGATGGAGTTCTGGTGATATTCCGGCGCAAGCTCCGCACGGTCCACAATCGCCCCCTCTGACAGGATCGTCAGGTTCGGGCGCATCGCCTCGATGTTCAACTCAGTCCGGCCATTTGGCGTGGTCTGGATGCCCCCATTGGCCACGACCAGCCGCCCGTCGGGCAGCAGCTTGATGTCATGCGGACCGATGCCGCCGCTGTCCCATTCCCCGATACGGCGAAAACCGGATGCATCCCACAGGCCGATCCGCCCGGCCGAGGTTTCGGCCACCACCTCGGATGTCATTAACACCGAACCATCTGCCGAAAACACACCATGCCCATTGAAATGACGTCCCGCGGGTGGGTCCAATTGATGCAACACCGCGCCGCTTGCACAATCAATCACCAGCGCGAATGTGCCAGGACGGCGCGCAAAGGCCACGGCAAGCGCTCGGGTCGGATGGGCACAGGCGGCGTGACCGCGTGCGGGCAAGGGCAAGGAAAACAGGCTTTGCCCCTGTTCCGAAAGCCCGTGCAACACAAAACCACTGGCCGATTTCGCCGCCGCCAAAAAGGCCGGATTACCCACATCGGCCCATGTCAGGCGCGGTAGGCTGGCCATGGCCAACCCCGCAAGAAAGGCACGCCGTGTGGTCATATCAATCGCCATCCGCCGCGTTAAAACCGATACCGACATCCAGCTCCGGCCCCAGTTCGGACAGAACGGTTTGCCGCAAGGCCTCGATGGCTTGTTGCAAAATCTCTACCTTCAGACGGCTTTCCGGTTCGGCAACCCCTGCCAAGAGCGGATCATCCAAAGCCTCGCCCACGACGATCGCATGATCAAAAGCCGCGATGGTTTTCGGCGCGTCCGGTGTCAGCGTCTCAACCATGGCACGTTGAGCCTTTAGCGACAGCAAGATATTGCGCAGCGGACGACCTGATGCCAAAGCCTCGGCCCGTTCGGGACGCGGACGGGTAAAGCTGCCGAGAGGGCGGCCAAGGCGGGTGTCATCGGTAAATTCAAGCGCGGTGGCAAGCTGGGTGAACAAGGCCTGACGGGCCTCGGGGCGGGTCAGATAGGTCGTATTGCCCGCCTCGCCTGCGGTCAGCAATGTCTCGGCATAATCATCAACCCATGCCGCATGGACCACCCCCGCAACCCGCGCCAGATCGGCAGTAGTCGCGCGGATCAGGGGACAAGGGTCCGCAGGAAGCTCGGTCCTTGGATAAAGCAGCCGCTCCAACGCAAACAACCCGCGGGCCGCCACGGATTGTTCGGCAAAATTTTCAGGCTCCAGCAAAGAGGCATCGCCGGTCAGGATGGCCATCTGCGCACGCCGCCCGCTGCCCTTGGGGTTGGGCCAATAGGCGATGGCAAGGCCAAGCCCGCCCTGCTCTACCGGACCAAAGCGCAGGTGCTGCACGCCCATCCACGCATCAAAAGCCGCATTGTAAGCGGGGCGCAGGGCCTGCGGATCACAGCTTTGCGCCGCCGTATCCGCCAAATCCTCGGCCGCCTTTGCAAATCCCGCATAGCCGGGAAGGATATGATCGCGCACCGTTTCGGGAAAATCGGCAAAGGCAGGTGTGGCAAGACAAAGCGAAAGGGCAAGCGCGCGGATCATGTCAAAGGCTTTCCAGAAAGGCGATCAAAGCATCGCGGTCAGATGTATCAAGCGAGACGACGCCATCGCGGGCGCCCTTTGCCTCGCCCCCATGCCACAGAATCGCCTCCAGCAGGTTGCGGGCGCGGCCATCATGCAGGAATTGATTGTGGCCCGAAACCTGCTGTGTCAGGCCGATCCCCCAAAGCGGCGGGGTTTTCCATTCGGTGCCCGTGGCGCGGCCTTCGGGGCGGTTGTCGGCAAGCCCCTCGCCCATGTCATGCAAAAGCAGATCGGTATAGGGCCAGATCAGCTGAAAGCTCTGCTCTGGCTGGTCGGTCAGGCGGTGGGTGACATATTTGGGGGTATGACACGAGGTACAGTTGAGGGAGTAGAACACTTCCTTGCCGCGCAAAACGGTCGGGTCCGACACGTCGCGCCGCTCTGGCACGCCGAGGTTGCGCGAATAAAAGGTTACCAGATCAAGCGAGAGGGTATCCACCTCCAGCCCCTCACGGTTTTCGGGTTCCTGCCCGTGGGGGGCGGCGATGCAATCGGCTTGCGCCTTGGTGCAATCGCCCCAAGGGTCGGGGTGCAGCGGCGTCGAAAGCCCCATATCCCCCGAAAAGGCCGCCGCTGATTGATCCATCACCGTGCCGGTGCCGCCCTTATAGCCAAAGCGCCCCAGCACCGGCACACCGAATGCCGCGCTTGGCACAATCGCCACGCGACCCGAAATACCATCCTCGTCCGCGTCATCCGCATCGACCTTAGCCAGAATATCGGCCACGGAGATCGCCTCGAGCAGGCCCAGCCCGATCATCTGCGGGGCGACGCGGGGGGACAGCATGGCATCGGGGTGAAGCGGGCCAAAGCCCGGATCGCTGACCGAGTAACTCGGGTCGCGCAGGGTGACAACGGTGCCATCAGCCAGCTCTACCGGAACATCGGTATAGGTGATCTCCATCTGCCCTTCGGCGCTATGGCCGGGGGCCGCGAAATCCTGAAGCTGACCGCCGTAAGTCGGCTCATTGGCGGTGGCGATCCAGCCCTCGATCTCCTCGGCGCTACTGGCGGCGGGCACCGAAAGACGCAGGAACATTGACACCGCGCGATCTTCCGGCCCCTCGGGCGTATGGCCGCGACCATCCTTGAGGTGGCAATCCTGACAGGCGCGCGCATTGTAAAGCGGCCCCAACCCGTCCGAGCCAAGCGTCGATGAGGGCGAGGCAACCCATGACTTGCGAAACAGCGCATTGCCCAGCTTAAAGTCCATTTCATGCGCGAAGGGCATATTGGCTGATAGCTGGGAAAACGCATCGGCATTGGTCCAAGCCCGCACTGTCGCCGCCCCTGCGGGCTTTTCCTCAAACGCTTCAGCCTTGCTGAAATCATCGGTCAGGGCGGTGACGGCCGCGATGCGTGCTGCCTCAGCCTCTGTGCGCGGAACCAGCGGCAAATGCACGTCGCCTAGGGTTTGCGTATGGGCGGGCGCGGCAAGGCAGGACAGGATCAGGGCGGTTCGAAACATCGGGATACTCCTTACCGCGCCTGAGTGCCAAAAATTCCCGACTAATTCAATCAGAAAACGCCGCGCCGCCCTGCGACAAATTCCGCCTATTCGGCCTGATCGGCAGGTTTGGCGTTCAACTGACCGTATTTCTGCGCGCCAATTTCATCATAAAGCGAGATTTGGGTTTCGAGGAAATCAATGTGGCCTTCTTCATCGGCGATCAATTCTTCAAACAAGGTTTTGGAGGTGAAATCGCCCACCGCATCACAATGTTTGCGCGCCTCAATGTACAGGTTACGCGCATCATGTTCGCCGGCCAGATCGGCCTCTAACGTCTCGCGCAGGTTCTCACCGATGCGCAAAGGGTCGAGTTTTTGCAGGTTGGGGTGGCCTTCAAGGAACAAAATCCGCGCGATCAAACGATCGGCATGGTTCATTTCCTCAATGCTTTCGGCACGGGATTTAGCAGCAATATGACCGAAGCCCCAATCCTCTTGTAGGCGGTAATGCAGCCAGTATTGGCTTACGGCCGTAAGTTCAGACCGTAGCGCTGCGTTCAGATAGTCGATGACTTTGGGATCGCCCTTCATGGTATTTTCCTGTTCCAAGATTCGGGATTTCGTGGCTAGACCCTGCGGTCGTGGCTACCCCGAAACTCGCAGATTTACGCATGGTGTCAAGGAACAGCGGCATGCACCCCCCGCAATCGGCCCGATGCCCAAGGGCACGATAGATTTTGCCAGGGGTGATAACGGTATCGGGGTCCGCCGAACGCATCCAGTCCACCGCCGCCGTGATCTGGTGGTTGGTGATGCCGGTGCAATGACAGATAATCATGGCGAACCCCTTTGATTTAGATGCCGATCACTGGAAAACAGCGCTTGGGTTATCGAGGCTGTCGGACCCTTCGATCGCCGCCGAAAGCCCCATCGCGGTCACAGCACGGTTGATCGAGGCGGTTTGCGTGACCAGCGCATCAACGGCACCCATGATCAACGCCTCGCCTTCGGCATTGCCAACCGCAAGCATCTGGTCATAGGCAAGCCCGGCCTCTGCGGCGGTCTTTACCGCGCCAAGCGCCGCCACCGATGCGTCAAGCTCTGCCTTCAACTGCGCATCCACGGCCGCATCGGCCTCTGCGACCAGTTCGGAAAGGGAGGGGCCGGAAACCACGCTGCCATCAACACGGGTGTAGCTGCCAGTATAGACGTTGCGAATGCCCAAACCGTCATAATAGTGGCTGTTGTGGGTGTTATCGGAAAAACAGTCATGCTCTTCTTCGGGATCATTGAGCATGACACCAAGGCGCATCCGCTCACCGGCCAATTCGCCATAAGACAGGCTGCCCATGCCGGTCAGCATCGCCGAGAGCGCGGCGGCCGGATCGGCAAGCGTTGCCTCACGGGCCTCTCCGCCTGCTGCCCACTGCGCGGTCATATATTCCAGATCGGTGATCAACAGGTCGGTTGCCGCCTTGAGGTATTCGGCGCGGCGGTCACAATTGCCATTGGTGCAATCCGCGCCCTGCGCGAAATCGGTTACCGGACGGTTGCCCGCCCCCGGCCCCGTGCCATTCAAATCCTGCCCCCAAAGCAGAAATTCAATCGCGTGATAGCCCGAGGCGACATTCGCCTCGATGCCGTCCACCTCATGCAGGGTTCCGGAAATAAATTCAGGCGTCAGGGCGCGTGCGTCCACATCCGCCCCCGACAGCGTAAACTTCGTATTCGCGATCACATTCAGCGTGGACAGCGGGTTTTCGTCGGATTGGCCATAGCTGGTATCGACATAGTCAATCAGCCCTTCGTCCAGCGGCCAAGCGTTCACACGGCCTTCCCATTCATCCACCACCGCGTTGCCGAAACGGTAAACCTCGGTCTGTTGATAAGGCACGCGGGCCGCGATCCATGCGGCTTTTGCAGCGGCTAGCGTCTCATCCGAGGGCGCGGCAATGAGGGCATCCACTGCCGCTTGCAGGGCCTTTGCTGTGGTCAGGCTGTCGCCGTAACCTGCTGCCGCGATATCGGTATAGGTGCGGGCGACCTCCTCGGGTGTGGCAGCCAGTGCGGGGGCCGCAAACACGGTTGTGGTCAAAGCAGCAATCAGGGACAGACGCATAATATTTCCTTTTTTGGTCAGTGTCTCAAATAGGGTGGCCGCGCGTAGTCGGGCCGGGATAATTCCAGAAAGGACAGCCCGACATCCTCGGCCACCTGAACGGCCTGAAAGGCCTCGCCGGGGTGCATGAGGGTCAGAGCGAAAGCCATTGCGTCTTCGCGGTCGCCTGCCGCACTGGCGGCGATCATATGGGCAAAGGTGGATTCGTCACCGCCAAAGCAACCGCAATCGGAGCCGTGGCGCATCAGCGGGCGGCGGGGGCAGCGTAAAACCACCTCGAGCAAATCCGCAAAACGGTTCACGGTTTGCGCGGCACGCGGCGCATCAAAGCTGCGGGATACGTCTGCCGCAACGGCTTCGCGGCCCTGCGGCCCCTCGCACCACTTGCGCAGATACAAAACGGCGCGACGCTCTACCCCCGGCAATTCGGCCAAGGTGCCGACGGGGGCCGCGCCACGCTGGCGGGATGGGAATTCTGGGGTCCAGGCAATTGACATGTCACCCCCTCATTTTGTCAGGATCAATTTGCCGGCCTTGGTGATGCGCAGGGTATAGACCTGCCCGTCCAAGGTGATATGCGCCATCGTCTGCCCATTGGTCATCACGCGGGCATCATATGCGGGAATAGCCTCCACCAAAACTTGCATGTTCATTTTCCACCCTCCGAGCGCACGGTTTTGTGGTCGGCATAGCTGGCCCAAAGGGCGGTATCGCCCAAGGCCGCAAAGCTGAGCCAGTCGGAAAGGTTGGGAATACGGAACACTTCGGTATCGGGTCTCATCGGGCGATCTTGGGTTGGCGCGGGCATTTTCGCACTCCTTTGCAAAACTGTACCGGGCTTGCCCTGTTCGCACTGGGGTGGCTTGGCTTATGGCGTTACCTTACTGATTCAGTCTGAAATGTAAACCTGATTCTTTTAGTCACCCATTAATAGCTTTGTTTTACAGCCCTCCCCCACACTGAAACCCCTTCACATTCACGGCAACTTTCGCTAGCACAAAAGGGCTTTGGTTCTGGCGGTTCGCCGTATGATTAAAAGGGAACGTGGTAAGATGCCTGCATTGGGCACATAATCCACGACTGCCCCCGCAACTGTAAGCGGAGAGTGAGGCCGGGGGTACCACTGTAGCGCAAAGCTGCGGGAAGGTCCGGCCAAGCGTTGACCCGCAAGTCAGGAGACCTGCCAAGGTGTTCACCCTGTTCGACCGCGAGGGGCGCGTCGGGCTGCGGAGCTTCCGCGCGTGGTGATTTCACCGGCTGCGGGGGAATCATGCATCCCTCCAGTGTCACAACAGGACCAAACGGCAATTCTGTGGCCGTAACCGAGGGTATCATATGCTGGTTTCATCCATGCGCGCAGGCTTGCTGGCGACCGCCGCCGCAACATTTTCTATCACGCCGACTTTCGCCCAAGAGGTGTTTGATCTGGACGAGATCATCATCTCTGGTGGCCTCAGCCCGATTGGCGCGGCGCAATACGGGCACGCCGCCAGCGTGGTGACGGCACAAGACATCGAGGATCGCGGGATCACGACCGTTCGCGATGCCCTGCGGTCCCTGCCCGGCGTCTCGGTCAACGGGTCCAGCGCCAGCCTGACGGGTCTGCGGATCCGTGGCGGCGAAGCAAACCACACCTTGGTTCTTATTGACGGAATTTTGGCATCGGGCGCGGATGGCGGCTATTCTCTTAGCGGGCTGGAAACCGCCAATATCGAACGGATCGAGGTGCTGCGCGGCCCGCAATCAGCCTTCTACGGGGCAAGTGCCTCAACCGGCGTGGTGAACATCATCACCCGCAAGGCTGAAATGGGCCAAACCGCAAGCGCATCGCTTGAGGTGGGTGCAGGCACCACGGCAAGCGTCTTCCTTGGCCACCGGACCGAACGGGGCGCCATATCGCTTGCGATTTCCAGCAGTGATGACCGTGGCTATGACGTTTCCGGTGACGGCGGCGAGAAAGACAGCGTGCGGCGCGATACCGCCATCCTTTCGGGCGACATCATGGCAACCGAGGACCTGAAGCTGGGCTTCACCATCCGCCGGTCCAAAGAAGATTACGACTACGATGATACCTCTTGGACACCCACGGATGCCGCGTCCTATATCGTAGACAACCCGTCAAACTACAGCACCCGCGATGAAACCACCGCCAGCCTGTTTGCGGAATACAGCATGTTGGATGGCCGCCTTGAACAACGGTTTGCGCTGGAAACCACCCGCTTTGATCAAAGCTATAACGGTGGCGCGCCCAGCAAGAACACGGCCAATGCAGCGAAATACCGGCTTAGCTATGGCATTGACGGCACAGTCAAGGATGCCAACCAGCTGCTGAACCTGCTGTTGGAAAAAGAAGAGAAATCCAGCAGCTCCAACCCCGATTACAATCCGAAAGCAACATCGGTCGCGCTGGAATATCGCGGCAGCTTTGACAACGGGCTAAATGTCCAGCTTGGCGCGCGCCATGACCAGAACAGCCAGTACAAGGATACGACGACATGGAATGTCGGCCTGTCCTATCTGTTGCCGCAAAGCGGGGTGCGGTTGCATGCCTCGGCAGGGACGGGCGTGGTGGACCCCTCATATTTCCAGCTATTCGCCAGCAGCTTTGGCTATAGCGGCAACCCCGACCTGACGCCGGAGCGTAACCGCAGCTTTGATCTGGGCGCGACCTTCCCGATCTTTGCCGATCGTGGCAGCATTGATGTGACCTATTTCAACGAGACCCTGACCGATAAGATCACCGATATTTCGACCGGGCCGGGGACCTTCGGCTTTATCAACCAAGGCGGCAAGGCCAAGCGGCAAGGGATTGAGGTAACCGGCAATATGCAGGCGACCGACGTGCTGGCCCTGCGGCTCGGCTATACCTATATCGACGCGAAAAACCCCGATGGCGCCACCGAAACCCGCCGCCCGCGCAATGAGCTGACCTTGGGGGCGACCTATGAAACCTTTGGCGGGCGCGGTGCAGTTTCGGCGGATCTGCGGCATGTCTCGGGCAATTACGACCTGCAAGGCTGGGGCGCGCGCAGTGTTGAAAAACTGCCCGATTTTACCACGCTGGATGTGGCAGCGCATTATGACCTTAGCGACCGTGTTACCCTGACGGGCCGGGTGAGCAACCTCTTTGACAAGGATACCTCCGATTCTTGGGGCTATGCCAACCGGGGCCGTGCGGTCTATGTCGGGCTGAATGCGAAATTCTAACCTGATCAGAATGGTTGCTTTGGCGGCGGGGCTTTCTGGCTCTGCCGTCAAGGCGGATTCGCCGCAGCGGGTGGTATCGCTGAACCTGTGCACCGACCAGCTGGCAATGATGTTGGCAAGCAACGGGCAGCTTTTGTCGGTCTCTCCGCTGGCCAGTGACCCGCGCAGCTCTGCCATGGTAGAGGCGGCCAAGGCCTTCCCCATCAACCATGCGCAGGCCGAAGAGATTTACCTGATGCGCCCCGACCTTGTGCTTGCCGGCCGCTATACCGCGCGGGCCACGGTAGAGATGCTGACCCGCCTTGGCGTGCCCGTGGCCATCTTTGATCCCGCCAATTCCCTTGAGGATGTCGCCAGCCGGTTGACCCAAATGGGCGAAGCTTTGGGCCGCGAGGACCGCGCCGCAGATGCCATCACAGACTACCGCGCCAGATTGGCAAAGTTTCAGGCCAAAGTCGGGCGAAATCCACGGGCAGCCCTTTATGCGGCCAATGGCTATACCTCGGGGGATCGCACCTTGGCGGGGCAAATTTTGCTGACGGCCGGTTTTGCCAATGTGGCCGCTGAGGCAGGCTACGCGATGGCCGGAACCATGCCGCTAGAGGTGCTTGCCCTGGCGCAGCCTGACGCCGTTATCACCTCGCGCCCCTATCCCGGTGGCTCCCGCGCCGAAGAGATCATGGACCACCCCCTTGTGCAGGCCATGCGCACGAACACAGCCAGCTTTACCGATCATGATTGGGTATGCGGCACCCCTTTTGTGCTGCGCGCGATTGGCAATGTGGCAAAGCTGCGCCAAGAATTGGAAGCGGAATGAAACGGCTTTTTACGATCCTTGCGGCATTGGTTACACTTTTGTTTCTGGCCTCTTTGGTCATCGGCCCCGCCAAAACCGGTGTGGGCGAAAACCTTGTCGCGCTGCTATTTGGCGGCGATGGCCCCCTGCCCCTGATCATGCGAGAAATCCGGCTGCCGCGGGCGATTTTGGCGGTGGTGATTGGCGGCGGCTTGGGGCTGGCGGGGGCGGCAATGCAGGGGTATTTGCGCAACCCGCTGGCCGATCCGGGGCTGATCGGTGTGTCCAGCTCTGCCGCACTAGGGGCAGTTCTGGCGATCCAGACCGGCTTTGCCGCAACGGCCAGCTTTGCCCTGCCAGCGGCGGCGCTGACGGGGGCATTGGCGGGCGTATTGCTGGTGATGGTGCTGGCGGGTCCGCGCGGCTCGTCGCTGACGCTTATCCTTGCGGGCATCGCGATTTCGGCATTGGCGGCGGCGCTGACCTCGCTGGTGCTGAACCTCTCGCCCAATCCTTTTGCCTCGAATGAGATCATCTTTTGGATGATGGGGTCACTGGCAGATCGTTCCATGACGCATGTCTGGATTGCCCTGCCGTTCATCGTTGCGGGCGGGTTGATGCTGGGCAGCCTTGGCCGCGGGCTGGATGCGTTGACATTGGGCGAGGATGCAGCCGAGGCGATGGGCATCAGCCTGCACCGTCTGCGCCTGACGCTGATTTTGGGCACCGCGGCGGTGGTTGGCGCCTCAACAGCGGTGGCGGGGGCGATTGGATTTATCGGCTTGGTCATCCCGCATATCTTGCGCGGTTTTGTGGGCGGGCGGCCCGGCCCGCTGCTTTGGGCCTCGACGATGGGGGGGGCGGTGATGCTGCTTGCTGCGGATATTGCGGTGCGTATGGTGCTGCCCGGCCGCGACCTGAAGCTGGGGGTATTGACGGCGCTGGTCGGTGCGCCCCTGTTCCTCCACCTGATTTACCGCACGCGGAGGGCGGGACAATGACGCTGCTGCAAGTGAACGGGCTGGGCGTTAGCTTGCGCAAACGCCAAGTGCTGTCCGATGTATCTCTGAACATCACCAAGGGAGAGGTGATCGGCCTGATCGGTGCGAATGGCGCGGGCAAAACCACCTTGATGCGGGCAATTCTGGGGCTGGTGCCGCATGACGGGCACAGCTCTCTTGCGGCGCTTCGGCCCTTTGCGCGCGGGCGCGCCGCCGCATGGATGCCCCAAACCCGCGAGATCGCTTGGGCGGTGACGGTGGAAACGCTGGTGACACTGGGCCGCACGCCGCATCTGGCAGCGGGACAACAACCGACCGATGCCGACCGCGCCGCCGTAAACCGCGCGATTGACCGGATGGACCTTGGCAATTTGCGCGCTCGCACCGCCACACGCCTGTCCGGGGGGGAGCAGGCCCGCGTGCTGATGGCCCGCGCACTGGCACAAGAAACGCCCCTTTTGATGGCTGATGAGCCGATTGCGGGCCTTGATCCCGCGCATCAAATCGCCACGATGGAGTGTTTTACCGGCTTGGCTGCCGAGGGGCGCTCCATCCTTGTGTCCTTGCATGATCTGGGGTTGGCGGCGCGCTATTGCACCCGGTTGGTGGTCTTGGCCAAGGGGCGGGTTGCCGCAGATGGCCCCCCGCAAAAGGTGCTGACGCCAGCCCTGCTACGCGATGCCTTCGGGATTACCGCATGGTTTGAACAAACCGCGAAAGGGCCGGTCTTCCAGCCTTTGGACATCGTGACATGAACAATATCACCCTGAACCGCCCGTGGCTTGAGTTCGACCTTGGCACGGAAATGCAGGTGCTAAGCTGGTCGATCAACCGCCCCGGCATTGTTATGGCAAGGCGGATCTTGTGGCGCGAAGTGCGCAACGCCGACCTTCCCGAAGGGTTGGACGTTGGCGATTGGCTGGATGCCGAATTGATCGCGCATAAGGCAACGGATGCGGTGGCTTTTCTGACCTCGGCCAATGTCACGCGCTATGCAACCGCCACGGCCACGGCGGGCCGCTGTACCGCGCAATGTGTGGCCACCGTCGGCCTGTCCAATGCCGAGCGCGTGGGCCAGCGCATCCCTCGCGCGGCCGGCAAATGGGGGACCATCAACATCGCCCTCCGCCTTGATTGCGGGTTGGCACAATCCGCACTGATTGAGGCCTTGAGCATCGCCACTCAGGCCCGTACCGCCGCGATAATCGACGCCGATATCCCCCTGCCCACAGGGCGCGCAACCGGCACCGGCACCGATTGCATTGCTGTTGCCGCCCCCCCCGGACCCACGCTTTATGCCGGGCTACATACCGATATAGGTGAGGCACTGGGCGCCGCCGTCTACCGCGCCACGCAAACAGGGGCGCAAAACTGGAAGGCGGAAATGGCCGCCCTTATGGCCGCACCCAAAGCCCGCCAATAACCTGCCGCGCCACGCGCGACGCCACCAGCATCGCCATCCCCCACCCCGAGATCACCGCGATGGCCACACCCAGCCAAACGCCCCAGATGCCCAATTCAAACACCCGCACCAAAAGCCAGACAAACAGCGCAACCGCGATCCCTTGCCGGTATATCCCGATCCACAACGACCAGATCGGCTTTTGCATCGCTTGCAAAAATGAATTGATGGAAAACAACATCATATAGAACGGCAACACGAAGCCATCGACATGCAGATAGCTGACCCCGACGCGGATCACCTCGGCATCATCGGTGAATAGGCCCATCGCCCATTCCCCGCCAAACCACAACACCGGACAAGCCACAGCCATCATCGCAAAGCCCAGCTTCCAACAAAAGAACACCGCCTCACGCACGCGGGCCGGATCCTCGGCGCCAAAGTTCTGGGCCGCAATGGGCAGCAGCGCGCCGGTCATCCCCAGCACCGGCAAAAGCATGATCTGCTCTACCCGCAAGGCAATGCCGTAGGCCGCCACGGCCGAGCCGCCAAATTCCTTGAGGTAATACTGGATCACAAAACCGGTGGTGAACATCACCGCGATTGACAGGCTGGTGGGCAGCATCTGCCGCAAGATCACGCCGTAAACCGCGGGATCGGGCCGGAACTCTGCCCACGTCAGCCCCTGCATGATTTTACGCCCGAACACTTGGTACATGATATAGAGCATGACACCCGTCTGGCTGCACAGGGTCGATAGCGCGATACCGTTAAAGCCGATCCCCGGCACCACCCCCGGCACGCCATAGATGAACAACGGGTTCAGCCCGACATTGGCAAAAAACGCCACCATAAGCGCACGTTGCAAGGATTTGGTATCCCCGCGCGCCTGCAACACCCCGTTCCCGCCATAGGCCAGCAAAAACCCCGGCAACGCAAAGATCAGCCAGCGGAAATAGCTGGTGCCCGCATCGCGGTACTCCCCCGGTTCCGAGACCAGCGCAATCATCGCAGGCCCCAACCAGACCGCAACCAACATCAAGCCAAGCGTCAGCAAAACACCAAGCGAGATGCCCTGAACCGCCAGCCTGCGGGCCTGCACCTCATCCTTTCCACCCTTGGCCTTGCCCACCAGCGCGCCCATCGCACCGCCAAGGCCAAAGCCCACGGCCATATTGATGAAAAACGCCTGAAACCCGACAGCAAGCCCCGCTTGCGCCTGCGTGGAAATCTGGCCTGCAAAATAGACATCGACCACATTATAAAGCGTGGAAAACAGCATCCCCACTGCCGCAGGCAAAGCCAAAGCGCGGAAATGGCCTGAAATGGCCCCGCGCGTCAAATCTCGATCAACCATGCCGCGCGCCATTACCGCCTCCGTTTCCCAAAGCCGCTATTCGTTCGCCCCGGAACGTCTGTGGCGCACCGAAGAGACGAGCGAAAGGCCAATGACGCTTGCCCCCAAAAGGCCGGTGATCGCCTCGGGGATATGGGTCAGGGTTTGCGCGAACATAATCACCGAAAGGATCAGGATGGACCAAAACGCGCCATGCTCCAGATACCGGAATTCTGCCAGCGTTTGACGTTCCACCAACATGATCGTCATGGAACGGACGTACATTGCGCCGATACCAAGTCCGATCGCGATCAGGAACAGGTTTTGCGTCAGGGCAAATGCACCGATCACCCCGTCAAAGCTGAACGAAGCATCAAGCACCTCCAGATATAAAAACGCGCCAAGGCCACCTTTGGTCACAAGGTTCGTCGTGTCCTGACTGGCATCCAGCAGATGGCCCAAAACCTCTACCGCGAGGAAGGTCAGCAAACCGGAGGTGGCGGCCAGAAGGAAGGTGCCAAGATCAGCCTCGGGCAGAAGCTGCGCAAAGGTCAGCATGACCGCAAGCACCAACGCCACCTCCAGCCCGCGCACCGAAGCAAAGCGCGCCATGTGCCGTTCCAGCATCGCAATCCAGTGCACATCCTTGCCGTCATCAAAAAAGTAGTTCAGCGCAACCATCATCAAAAACGCACCGCCAAAGGCCGCAATGCCCAGATGCGCGTCACCAATAATCTGCGCGTATTCGTCGGGGCGGGTAGCGGCTAGCTCAATCGCTTCCCATGGGCCAAGATTGGCCGCGACCACAACGATCAACAGCGGAAATACGATCCGCATCCCAAAGACGGCAATCACAATGCCCCATGTCAAAAACCGGTGCTGCCATTCTGGCGTCATGGATTTCAGCTTGTTGGCGTTCACAATCGCATTGTCAAAAGACAGCGAGATCTCCAGCACCGCAAGCACCGAGCCGATCATCAGGAACTTCAGCGCGCCGCCCATATGGCCGGAATAGGCCCAGCCAAGGCAAAACGCGAGAATAAGCCCGGCAATGGTAAAGCCGATGGCCCAACGGAAATAGGCAAGTGTCGTGGCCATCATGGCTCCTATGTGTCTAACCTGTGGTACGCTTTTCGATGACGCAAGGCTAGCGGATTGGAGCATCCGGTGTTGGGGTAAGCGGCACCCGGCCCTCATCCGTCAAAACAAACACATCACGCCCTTCAACCACCACAGCAGTCAGCGGGCCACCATAGGCGGCGGAGCTGTCGATATTCACCCGGTTGCCATAATGCGTGGCGGCGGGAAGTGCTGTGTGGCCATGCACCAACAACCACGGGAACTCACCGCGGTAATCCAGAAAATCAACGCGTATCCAAAGAAGGTCATCCTCGGCCTGATCCTCGATCGCAATGCCGGGGCGCACACCTGCGTGGACAAACATCACCTCGCCACGCTCGAAATAGGTCGGGCGGCTTTGCAGGAAGTCACGGTGGGCTTGGGGCACTGCGGCCACCGCCTCGGCATGAACGGGGGCAACTGGGCGGTCGCCCGCATTGGCAACCCCGTAAGAGGCGAGCGTGGTTCTGCCGCCGATCTTTGGGTGAAGGTAGGAATAATCGACCTTCAACCCTGGGTCATGATACGCAGGATCATTCAGAAAATCGGTAAACATGCGGTCGTGATTGCCCTTGAGGACCACCCAGTTTTCACCTGCCGCAACGCCTTTGGCAAGATAATCGATCACGGCACGACAGTCCGGCCCGCGATCAACGAGGTCGCCAATATGGATAATCGGCGCGTCCGTATCGCCAGAGGCCGCCTTATCTGCGGCGATGCGGGCATGGGCCGCCTGCAAAAGATCAAGGTGGCCGTGAATATCGCCGATAGCATAACTGCGCATAGTACGTCTTTCTATTTGGTAAAGGCGGGGGCTTTCCCCCGCCTTACCCTGTCTTCAGAGGTATGGTTGATGAAACCAATACACGCTGATCTTAGATGACGTCAAACTCCAAAGGTTTGACTTGAAGGAACATCCCCGTACCTTCCAACAGTTTGACCACTTTTTGGTCCATCGGCTGGTCAAGATACAGGATGGCAATCGCCTCTTTGCCCTCACCCGTCCGCCCAAGGGTGAAGTTCGCGATGTTCACCTCATTCTTGGCCATCGTCATACCCAACAGACCGATGATACCGGGCACATCCTCGTTCGTGGTGTAAAGCATGTGGGCACCGATTTCAGCATCGATATTGATACCTTTGATTTGGATAAAGCGCGGCTTGCCATCGCTAAAGCAGGTGCCCGCAATGGAACGCTCGCGCTTGTCGGTGACCACGGTCAACTTGATGAATGCATCGAAAACGCCGGATTTTCCCTGACTTGTCGTAGCGACCTGAATGCCGCGCTCCTTGGCGGCAATCGGGGCGGATACCATGTTCACGTCAGGGTTGGTTGCCTTCATAATACCCGCGATGGCAGAGCAGTTCAGCGCCGCGAGGTTCATATCCGCGACATGGCCATCATAAAGCACGTTGATGGCTTTAATCGGCTCATCCGTCATCTGGCCGACGAATGCGCCAAGATGCTCTGCCAGTTTCAACCATGGGCCCATCACAGCAGCTTCCTCGGCAGTGACCGAAGGCATGTTCAGCGCGTTTTGCACCGCCCCTGTCAACAGGTAATCCGACATCTGTTCGGCCACTTGCAGCGCCACATTTTCCTGCGCCTCAGCGGTAGAGGCCCCCAGATGCGGGGTGCAAACGACGTTTGGCAGGTTGAAAAGCGGGCTCTCGGTGGCAGGCTCGGTCTCAAACACGTCGAAGGCCGCGCCTGCAACATGGCCCGATTTCAGGGCATCCGCCAAGGCCGCCTCATCCACCAAACCGCCACGCGCACAGTTGATGATGCGCACGCCGGGCTTGGTCTTGGCAAGGTTTTCCGCGCCAAGGATATTGCGAGTTTTATCGGTCAATGGAACGTGCAGGGTGATGAAATCGGCGCGGGCCAACAGCTCGTCCAGCTCGACCTTGGTGACGCCCATTTGCTTGGCGCGCTCTTCCGACAAGAAGGGGTCATAGGCGACCACTTTCATCTGGATGCCCAAGGCGCGGTCACAAACGATGCCACCGATATTGCCTGCACCGATCACGCCGAGGGTTTTGTTAAACAACTCCACCCCCATAAAGCGCGACTTTTCCCACTTACCTGCATGGGTCGAGGCGTTGGCCTCTGGCAATTGGCGCGCCACTGCGAACATCATCGCAATCGCATGTTCAGCCGTGGTGATGGAGTTGCCGAAAGGCGTGTTCATCACGATCACACCCTTTTTCGACGCGGCCGGAATATCGACGTTATCGACACCAATCCCTGCGCGCGCGATAACCTTTAACCGGTCGGTGCTTTCCAATAGCTTGGCCGTGACCTTGGTGTTGGACCGGATGGCAAGGCCATCATAATTGCCGATAATCTCGGCCAGTTTTTCCTTGTCCTTGCCCAGCGTGGGCATGAAATCCACCTCAATCCCGCGATCGCGGAAAATCTGGACAGCGGTTTCGGACAATGCATCGGATACGAGAACTTTGGGGGCCATTTTGGGCGCTCCTATATAGAATATGTGAGGAGATAAGGCGGGCCTATGCCCACCCTACACGTCATATGTGGGTTGCCCCACCGCATTTATGGTTCAGGAAAGAGCCGCGATTTCGGCCTGAAATGCCCAATCGATCCACGGCATCAAAGTTGCCACATCCGAGGTTTCCACCGTGGAACCACACCAGATACGCAAACCGGGAGGGGCGTCGCGGTATGCACCGATATCCAGCGCCACGCCCTCTTTTTCCAGCCGTTTCGCAACGGCTTTGGCAAAGCTGGCACCATCCTTGATGCGCGCGTCCACGAATTTCAGGCAAACGCTGGTGGTCGAAGCAGTTGCCGCATCCACCGCCAAATTGGCGATCCAGTCATGCGTGCTGACAAAATCATTCACCGCCGCCGCATTGGCCGAGGCGCGGGCAACGAGCGCAGACAGCCCGCCGATGGATTTGGCCCATTTCAGCGATACCAGATAATCCTCAACCGCCAGCATCGAAGGCGTGTTGATTGTCTCTCCGCGGAAGATACCTTCAATCAACTTTCCGCCCTTGGTCATGCGGAAAATCTTGGGCAAAGGCCAAGCGGGCGTATAGGTTTCAAGCCGCTCTACCGCGCGCGGGGACAGGATGATCACGCCATGCGCACCCTCACCGCCCAGCACTTTTTGCCAGCTAAAGGTCACCACGTCCAGCTTTTCCCAAGGCAGTTCCATCGCAAAAGCGGCCGAGGTCGCATCGCAAATCGTCAGCCCCGCACGGTCAGCCGGAATCGCATCACCATTGGGCAGGCGCACACCGCTGGTGGTGCCGTTCCAAGTGAAAACCACATCCTTGTCGAAATCGACTTCTGCGAAATCAACAATCTCGCCATAAGGCGCCTTGCGCACAACTGCGTCCAGCTTCAACTGTTTGACGACATCGGTCACCCAGCCTTCGCCAAAGCTTTCCCACGCCAGCATTTCCACAGGGCGCGCGCCCAGCATCGACCACAGCGCCATTTCCACAGCGCCAGTATCGGAGCCGGGAACAATCCCGACACGGTACCCTTCTGGCAGGCCCAGAATTTCCGCAGTGAGGTCAATTGCCTCAGCAAGTTTGGATTTACCAACAGCAGCCCGGTGCGAGCGGCCCAAGGGCGCGTCTTCAAGCATGTTCAGGGAGTAGTTGGGGATTTTGGCGCAGGGTCCGGATGAAAATCGCGGATTGGTCGGCCGAAGGGCCGGGAGCGTCGCGGTCATGATAGTATCCTCACAGATATGTGCCCTTCGTTGGGGAAGGGTGTCCCACTTGCAGGGATACGCCTCTCCTGAAAAAACGTCAATATCCAAAGAGTCTTACGAGTCTGAAAATGCAGGTCTGTGCACCGATGTGCAGAACGATGCAAGAACGGGCGGAGAGGATTGGCACAAATCTGACACAAGCGGTTCTTTAGGTGTTCACGATCTGGACACGAAAAACCCCGGAGCGCTGGCGGGCGCATCCGGGGCATATTGGAATGGGTATTCCTTATCTGAAATAGAATACCAAACTAACCTTCATCCTGCAATGGCTTTGACGCTGGCAATCGTGAAATGCGTCAAAGCTGGCTACCGTGTCGAAGCCTGCGAAATCATATCGGGCGCGCTGGAAGAATACGCTTTAGATATGCCGATTGCGCCCATGTTTGGCATCATGGATCAGGCTTCATTCTGGGCCGATATGTCCACCCAAGACGAGGCCAAAGCCTATGCGCTGGCCTGCTACAACCGCATGACGCCCGCCAATCGAGCGGCCTTCCTTGGATATGTCAGGAGGGCGCAATGATGGCTGATGGTGGATTCGATCGCTTTGGCGAGATCGACGCGATGTACAGGGCGGAGATGGGCGCGGGCTATATCGTGCCGAAATCCAAGGTGCGGGCGGCTGATTTATCTTCGCAGCTTAAACCCTTGAACAAGATCAAGCCGGTTTTGTCATCGCGCTATCTGGTCAAGGGCTGGCTGGATCGGGGGGCGTTGTCTGTCGTCTACGGGGAAAGCAACGTGGGCAAGACCTTCTACGCCCTAGATTTGGCCCTGCATGTGGCTGCTAGCAAGCCGTGGCACGGCAACAAGGTTCGGGATTGTCAGACCTGCCCCGGCCCTGTCGTCTATGTTGCGGGTGAGGGCGGCGTGGGCATCAACAACCGCATCGAGGCCATTCGACGTGATCGCCCGGACCTTACCGCCCAAGTGGATGGCAACCCCGACTTTCTCTTGCTGTCCACTACGCTGGACCTTTGCACAAGCGAGGACGCGCAACACCTTGTTGATGCGTTATCAGAAGGAACCGCCCCGGCGCTGGTTGTGATCGACACCTTGGCGCGATCTATGGGCAACGGCGACGAGAATACCGCCAAGGACATGGGCGCGTTTGTTCGGAGTGTGGACCTTCTGCGGGCCAAGACCGGGGCGCATGTGATGGTCATTCACCACAGCGGCAAGGATACCAGCAAGGGCGCAAGGGGCAGTGGCAGCTTGCGGGCGGCGGCAGATACCGAGATCGAATTGACCCGTGACGGGGCTGTCATATTGGCCGAGACAAAAAAGCAACGCGACCTGCCAACCGGATCAATCTTTGCCTACACGCTCAAGGGCATATTCCTTGGCACTGACGAGGATGGCGACCCGGTGACATCGGCAGTTGTTGAGCCGACCGAAGCACCAGCTAAACGCGCACCACGTCTCAAGGGCCAAGCACTGATTGCAATGCAGGCTTTCGGGGATGCACTGGCAGCGCATGGCGAGGTCAAGCATGGCGAGGACTTCCCGCCAAACCGTCAATGCGTCTCACTGGATCACTGGCGCGAGGCTTGCGACCGTCACCACCTGACCGATGGGGGTAGCGATAGCGCGGCGCGCACAGCCTTTGGCAGGGCGTGGAAGTCGCTGCAAGAGAAAGAAGTCATTCGCATGATTGATGGTTTTGCGTGGAGGTGTGCCGATGAATAGCGCGTCACACCACGTCACAGTGCGTCACACGTTCAAACCTGTGCGCGGTCAATCCAGCGTCACAGACGTCACACACCCCTATAAGGGTGTGACGGTTGTGACGGTGACCCAAGCCAACGATACAGCATCGGCTAATTTGGTCCCAATGCCCCTGATTAAAGGGGGGGGAGCGTTCGGGGGGCTTAGTTTTCCTTTCGCGCGTTTTACCCCAAGTATCAGCTACACCAGTCGGCTTTATACTCAGGTGTCCATTTGCGGGCGAAGCCTTCGTCGATCATCCGCTGGCCTATTGTTGTCCCGTCTGGAAGTCGCAAAACAACCAGAGGTCTGTGCGTTTGAGTGTTATCAACTTGCCCGCTGTCTTCAATTGTCAGGCCTTCTGAAGAAAGCAATTCTTGCATTCTTTGCTTTGCGGCTCGGGCTAAGGGCAACTCAGCTTCACAGTCCTTTTTCCCAAATAATTCGGGTGTGTCAAAACCAGACACAAAAGGGGCTCCATCGCCCATTGGCCGCAAAAGCTGGCCGTCACACTTCACTGTGTCGCCATCGACCGCAGTCAACACCGCACAGATCATCAAAACATATTCCATTTTCAAACCATCTTTCTGAGAACCGTTGGAGATTCGTCGCATGATGCCATCCACCAAAGCAATCCACTTTCTCGAATCCCTAAAAATTCCAGAGGGTCCGAAGGCTGGCGAGTTGGTAAAGCTGGCACCATTTCAAAAGCAATTCGTCAAGGGCGCTTTGGGCGAAGGCATCAATGTGGCTGTGCTGTCGATCGGCAGGGGCAACGCCAAGACGGCACTGTCGGCGGGCATCGCTCTTGGGGCGGTTATGGGCGTTTGGGATGATCAACCCCGGCGTGAAGTTGTGATAGCGGCGAGGACGCGGGATCAGGGCCGGATTGCCTTTGACTTCTGTGTTGGCTTCATGCGGTCCCTGTCGGAGGATGAACAAGCCTTGTTCAAGGTCCGTTCATCGCCCCGGCTTGAAATTGAGTATCTGGGCGGCGATGGGGGCCACGTTATCCGAGTGCTTGCGGCTGATGGCAAGTCGGCTCTGGGCGGCGCTCCTACGCTGGTTTTGATGGATGAGCGCGGCCATTGGGAAGCCGACAAGGGCAACAATTTGGAACACGCGCTGTTGTCGGGGATCGGCAAACGCGGGGGGCGGGCGCTGATCATTTCCACCTCTGCGGCGGATGATACACACCCGTTTTCTGTTTGGATTGATCAGGAACAAGAGGGGGTCTACCGCCAAGAGCATCGGCCAGCACCCGGCTTGCCTGTTGATGATCTGGAAAGCCTGCGTGTCGCTAACCCCGGCGCGGCGGCTGGCATCGGTTCAAGTCTCGAATGGTTACAGGCGCAAGCGCGGCGGGCCATTGCGCGGGGCGGTTCCACGCTGACTAGTTTCAGGCTCTACAATCGCAATGAGCGCGTTTCTGGCGAGTCGCGGGAACTGCTGATCGAGGCCGACGAATGGCTGGCCTGTGAGGCGTCCGAGGTTCCGGCGCGGCAAGGCCAAGTTGTGATCGGCATTGACCTTGGTGGCTCTGCGTCAATGTCGGGGGCGGCGTTCTACTGGCCTGAAACCGGGCGTCTCGAATGTCTTGGCACCTTCCCCGCGCGGCCTTCTTTGCTGGACCGGGGCCAGAATGACGGCGTTTCTGGACGCTATGTGGAAATGCAAGACCGGGGAGAACTGACTGTTCTGGGGGATGCTACCGTGCCAGTCGCGCCTTGGCTGGTGGAGGTGTTGCGCCATGTGGAAGGCCAGACAATCGCGGCAATCACAGCCGACCGATACAAACAGGCCGAACTTGGCGAGGCTATCGACAAGGCTGGTATTCGTGCGCCTATCGTATGGCGTGGCATGGGGTTTCGGGACGGCGGCGAGGATTGCGAGAGGTTTCGGCGGGCGGCGTTTGACGGGAAAGTTAAAACTGTTCCATCGCTGTTGCTGCGATCCGCCTTTGCTGATGCTGTCTGTCTGCGCGATCCGGCCAACAACCTGAAACTTGCAAAGGCGCGATCCACCGGGCGGATTGATGCGGCGGCTGCAACGGTGTTGGCCGTGGCAGAGGGTGCGCGAATGACGGGCCGTACTGCCAAAGCTGCGGGGGGCTTCCTGTGGGTATGAGCAAACGCCGCCAAGATTATCAAAACCATTCGGCCAAGGTCTGCAAAACAATGCGCTGGAAAGCGATGCGATTGCTGGCGCTGGAGCGAGACGGCTGGCAATGCGTCCAGTGTGGAGAGCGGCGGCGTCTTGAGGTCGATCATATCCTGCCTGTCAAAACGCATCCCGAATTATCTTTTTCTCTGGGCAATCTGCAATGCCTTTGCGGTCGTTGCCATGCCCGGAAAACCCGAATTGAGATCGGCTTAGGCCAACTCAACCCCAAGCGCGAGGCTTGGAAAAAGCTGGTCAAAGACCTGCAAAACCCCAACGAGCATAAAGGAAAATCAAATGCTTGATTCCATTAAAATCAGCCGACGCCAGTCGGAAATCCGCCAAGCCCTTGCTGGCCTTGTAGGTAATGAAAGCGCGACCGAGGAGGAAACCCGCAACATGGGCGTGCTTGATCTGGAATACCGCAACAACGAAACCCGATACCGCGCGGCCTTGATCGCCGAGGATACCGAACGTCGGGACGCCGGGGCAGAATTGGAAACCCGTTCAGGAACTGATTGGGCCGAATTGATGGCCGGGTTTGAATTGCGCCAAGTCGCTTTGAACTTGGACGAGGGCCGCGCCTTGGATGGCCGCACGGCGGAAATCGTGCAAGAGTTGCGCAGCGCCGGGGGCTTTCGTGGCATCCCTGTACCGTGGCAGGCTTTGGAACAACGCGCGGGCGAAACTGTGGCCGGAGGCACCCCGTCACCTGTCCAGACACAACCGATTATTGACCGCCTTTTTCCGGGCAGCGTTGCCAGCCAAATGGGCGCGCAGATGATCTCTATCCCTCAAGGTTCCGTGGCGTGGCCTGTCACCACAAGCGCGGTATCGGCGGGCTGGGCAACGACCGAGACTGGCAATGTTGCGGGGCCGACAACCTACGCCACAACTGACCGGGCTATGTCGCCTGATCATAACCTTGGCGTTCAAATGCGCATTACCCGCAAGGCTCTGGCACAATCGGGGGCGGCGCTGGAACAAGCGATCCGCCGCGATATGTCGGGCGCAATGGGCGCGGCAATGGATCAAGCTGTATTCCTTGGGTCTGGCGCTGCGGGGCAACCCTTGGGCATCATCCCCGGCGCGGCAACTTATGGCATCACAAGCACAGCGGTATCGGCTGCGGCAAGCTGGGCGGCGTTCCGCGCGGCTGTGGTGCGGTTCATGCTAGGCAACGCGGCGGGTTCGCCTGCGGCGGTGAAGGCCATGATCCGGCCAGAGGTTTGGGCGTTTATGGATGATGCACTGATCAGCGGCACGGCTGTTTCTGAATGGGATCGGATGCTTGCCAATATCCCCGCGGCTAACATCGCTATGACCACCAACGCGCTTGCAACACCATCGGCGGCGTTCAAACCCACAACGGCGCTTCTGACTACCAACGCGGGCGGTGTCGCACCTATCTTTGTCGGGGCATGGGGCGCGGTTGACGTGATCCGCGATCCTTACTCGGATGCACAAAGCGGCGGGCTGCGCATCACGGCACTGGCGACAATGGACGTGACAGTCGCGCGCCCTGCGCAGCTTGAAATCCTGACCGCTGTTCAAACGGCGGCAAGCTAATGCAGACAGGCGGCGCAATCGGGGCGCTTGAACTAAGGGCGGCGCGCGATGGTTCGCGCCGCCTGACAGGCGCATTCCCCTATAATTCCCGCGCGGTTCTGTCAGATGGCGGCAAAACCGGGCGACCCAAAAAAGAGGCTTTCGCGTCACGCGCGTTTGCCTATCGTATCGACAAGCCGGAGGAGGATATTCACCTGCTGATCGGCCATGACTATGACCGCCCCATTGCCAGTCGCGCGGCCGGTACGTTCTTCGTGGCAGACACACCGGAGGCAGTGACGTTTCAGGCGGTCATATCTCCAGAACTGCAAAAGGCCAGCTATGTTCAGGACTTCTTTGCAGGCTTTGGCGCGGGGCTTGTCGTGGGCATATCGCCGGGGTTTCGCATTCCGCCCCAACGGGTCGAACCAAATGCAGAGGAAACCACAGAGGAAGATCCAGCCGAGGGGATGGCGCTTATCCGCACGATCTTTTCCGCACTTCTCTATGAGTTTTCGATGGTCACTGTCCCTGCCTACAAAGAAACCAAAGTGGAGGAGCGCAGCGCGGGCGGCGTGATCATACCGGAAAGCACGGGCCTGCAACGCACCTTGAACCGATGGAGGTTTTGACATGGCGGTCACTTTGAAACAGGTGGAGACGGTCGCCACCTATCCAGATGCACCTACCGGGCTTTCGACCGAGGCGGCGGCGCTTGATCCTGTCTTTATCTGGCAGCGTATCGAGGCATATGTTTGCCACCGGTTCACGGCGCGGGCTGTTGTTTGGACGGTCGAGGGGCCGGGGGATTGGGAGCCACCTTTGATCCCTGCCACGGTAAACGCGGCGCAAGTCTGGGCTGGTGAGGCGTGGTCGACGGTTGAACTATCACCCGCGCCGGATGGCTTCCGGCTGGTGTCAGATGGCCCTTACCGGATCACTGCAACGGTTGGCGGCGGCACGGTCCCGGCGGCTATGTCGGAGGCGTTCCGGCGCTTGGCTGAATACGTTTCGGACGGCATCAAGCCGAGTATGCACAAGGGCAGGTCAGGGGCGTCGTCTGTAAACTTTTCAATCGGCGGCGACCTTAGCGGCAGTTTCAGCCGCAACCCTGCGTGGATGGCGCGGGCAATGATCAATTCCGGCGCCGCTGACCTGCTGCGCCCTTATCGGAGGGCAACGTGATGTGGCCATTCAAACAAAAAATGGCAATCGAAACCCGTTCCAGCGGTTCGGGATACACGGCGCAAATCATGGCAGCGCGGGAAAGCTACATTTCCGGCGCGTCTGGCATCGGTGAACTGACTGCAACGGTGCAGGCTTGTGTGACGCTGTGGGAATCGGGCTTGGCCCTTGCCGATGTGTCTGGCACCGACATGTTGACGCGGGCTTGCATGGCCTTGTCGGCAAGATCCTTGGCCTTGCGTGGGGAAGCCTTATTCCTGATTAGGGAAACCGGGCTTATTCCCTGCACCGATTGGGATTTGAAAACCCGCAATTCAAAACCAACCGCTTACCGTGTGACCGTGGCCGAGGCTGGCGGCGGGCGATCTGAAACCGCATTGGCGGCCGAGGTGCTACATTTTAGGATCGGCTGTGACACGGCAACGCCTTATCTGGGTTCGGCACCATTGGGGCGGGCATCGCTTACAGCCGGGATGATGCAAGCGATAGAATCCGCATTGGCCGAGGTTTACCAAACTGCGCCTTTGGGTTCTCAGGTTGTGCCATTTCCAGAGGCCGACGAAACCGAAAAAGAACGGCTGAGCCGCGCTTTCCGGGGAAGCCGGGGCCGCGTGATCTTGCGAGAGTCGGTGAACGTATCGGCGGCGGGCGGGCCAGCACCACAGCAAGACTGGCAACCGCGCGACCTAACCCCTGATTTGTCCAGGTCGATGGCGGGCGAAAGTCTGGGCGCGGCGCGGGATGCGGTGTCGATGGTGTTTGGCGTCCTGCCTGCGCTTGCCAATGGCTCAACGACCGGGCCGATGGTGAGAGAGGCGCAACGCCACCTTGCTCAACTTGTACTGCAACCCATTGCCATGCTGATGGCAGAGGAGGCCACAGCCAAGCTGGGCAGCGATGTGTTGATTGATTGTGTGAGGCCGATGCAGGCTTTCGATGCAGGCGGCAAGGCGCGGGCGCTTTCCACCATGATCCAAGCCCTTGCGATTGCGAAAGAGTCCGGGATCGAAGGGGCGGCGCTAAGGGACGCGCTCACATTCATCGACTGGGCTGATTGAGATAGGCAGGTTGCTTGTGGGTTCTCGTTTGCACCCACAAGCAACCCCATAAGTCGGTGGGCACATAAAAACCTGCACTCGCGGCGCCCAAGCCCATTGCATCCGATGGCACTGCCCAGCATTTATCCAGCCACATGCAGGTGATTCAATCAAAGTTTCCACAGGGGCGATATATTATAGGCATTTAAAGGGCTGTTTACTTTCCATTTCGACCTTTAATGAATGAAACAATTCCACCGATTGCAGCAGCGCCCAAAAACAGGCCGGGTACTATCGGGTTGTTGGTGACGAACAAGGACGCAAAGGCCCCGAGTATCAGTGCGAAGAACAGGCAAGCGCCATAGCGCATACCGCGTTTCGTATCCTCGATTTCTGCTGCAATAACAGTACGATCCATGCCCATGCTATGTTCAAGATTTTGCTCTGCCATTGAAAGTATTCTTTCCGCAGCGCCCGGTAATATTTCGTCATACTCACGCAAATGCTTGGGGTGAGGCATAGGGCCCGAAAACTGCTCGCTAACCGCAATCTGCGTTATTCGACGAGCAACCTCAGTAATTTCGCGTTTTTGGACCTTACCTTCTAACTCACGCTCAATTGCATCCTCAATCTTCAGAACGGCAGAAACAGCACGCGAAGACATGTCACCCTCGCTTGGGTGTGGCGCTGGAAGTTTCCCCAATATTATGTCTTTCCTGTTCAAGTGCAGATCTCATCGCACGCCCAACATTGATCCAAGACAATCCTACTCTATTGCGCGGAGCGTTAGTGTAAGCCGTAGAACCACCGAATACAAAGCGATAAGGTGAAGAAAAGCCCGTCACGAAACCGCGACGGAAAGTCTTATTTCCCGGATTCTTCATAAGGGTTCTCCAATCTTCATATCTACTTATACATACATAGTATCTTTCATAGAAGCATCATCCACAAGATCGGTAAAATTATTGTTACGTGGGCAGATCAGTGCCTATACTCTTTTTAACCTCATTCGCCGCCATAAACTCAACCTTGGCAGTTTCGAACGCCGAGCGGATAGCGGCTAACGCGGCGGGTGCAATTTTTTGCCCCGCTCTCGAGGCGAGGAAATATGCCCCGTGAAACATCGGCCAAAGCCGCCAATCGAGCAATAGATAATCGCCGCTTTTCGCAGCAGGCGCTGGCGTGCGAGGTGAAGCAGATGCCGTTTCCGCAAAAAGCTATTGCTATATACAATTGGCTTTGCTACCAACCTATTGTATATAGCAATAGGATATCGAAATGATCAGAGCTCGCGCGAAGCTGTCTTGTCAATTGGCAGGCCTTGAACCCCAGAAATTAAATGAGGCGGCTATGCATCAGCATCTGCCTTGTGTCCCAGAAACGAAACCGGGTGCCGCCCGAATTTTCGACCGCGACGGGATTGTCATGCTGAAAATCTTCTCTACGCTCCTTAAGCAGGGCATGTCCAGTATTGAGGCAGGCAAGATTGCATGTGCAGTACATAGTAAATTCCAGCTGGATTATAAGGAGCTGGTCAATCACTTGCGCTATTACTTCAAGCCTGACTTTTACCCTGATGACATCGACCCTCCGGTCCTGATGTTCATGGACGACGGGAACGTATTTATCTCAAACGATGTGACAGCGCGGGGCATCGACTCTCTATTTTCCGCCTCAACGTCGTATCTAAACTTTCCTATCCGTGCGTTGCGGGTCGAAACTGACAAGCAGCTACAATGGCATCAGGACAACCCTGTATTGGGCGAATCAGACTAATGACCAACTGCCCCGCCCTTTTGCCAGAATACACGACCCCGGCAGAATTGGCGGCGCATCTTGGCGCGTCACCTAGAGCGGTAGCTGATACCGTTCGAGCATTAGGTTGCCGTGCCAAAATCGGCAAACGCACTGTAATGTTTCCGCATCACGTTTCGTCCTTCATGGAGGCTATGGAATGCCACACGAAATCCACAAGCGCGGCAAGATCTGGCACTATCGGGGCAGCACCGCCAACGGGCGATTCCGAGGCACTACGCGCACGACTGACAAAGCCATTGCCCAAAGGGTCGCGGCGGAAGCAGAAGCCCGTGAATGGAAACATCATCTCGATGGACCGGGAGCGCATGTGACCTTTGCCAATGCCGCAAACGCCTATCTTGATGCAGGCAAATCGACCCGATTCCTTTTGAAGTTGTGCGAGCATTTCAAGGACACACCTCTGCGCAACATCAGTTCCGGCGCAATCCTTGCCGCTGCGGTGAAGCTCTATCCCAACGCAAAAGGCGCAACTCGTAACCGCCAAGTTATCGCGCCGACATTGGCGATCATCAACCACGCGGCAGAATTGGGCTGGTGCGCACCTGTGAAGGTGAAGCGCTACTCGGTCAATCCAGCCGTAAAGATACCGGCAACCCGTGAGTGGGTAACGGCTTTCGCTGATCAAGCCAAAACGGACAACTTGCCTCACTTAGCTGCGCTTTGCTTTTTTATGTTTGGCACTGCGGCGCGTATTGGTGAGGCTGTGCGGATGATCTGGGATGATGTGGATTTGAACTCGAACACCGCCAAGCTGTCCGGTGACAAGCCTAAGCCTTGGACACGCACAGCGCATCTTTCACCCACCGTTATCGCTGCTATGGCCAGCATCGGCGGCAACCGCAACCCTGCCGAATTAGTGTTCGGATATGCGGAATCGGGCAGCGTAAAGAAGACATGGGATAACGTAATCGAGCGGGCCGGAATTGAACGCCTAACGCCTCACTGTTGCCGCCATGGCTTTGCTACCGCCATGCTACGGGCAGGCTTTGACCCTGTGACCATCGCCAAGCGCGGCGGCTGGAAAGATCCGGCAATTGTGGTTCGGACCTATGGCCACGCCTTAGAAGACAAGACCGTCACCGATGTGCTTTTTGACACAAGCCTGACACAATCCGCAAAACAAAATCCCGTAACTATCAGTAAAAAAAGGATAAATTAAGCATGAATCAACCCCTTCGTTGGGGAAGGGTGTCCCACTGCCGGACATACGCCTCTGCGAAAAAAAGTCAACAATCAAAGAGGGGGCAATGCAATTTTACCAACCGCCGGGCGTAATGACTGAAAGTCAGATAAAACAAGGCGCAGCCAAAGACGCTGCCTTCTGTGATGGACCCCACTGCCAACCGCGTTTAATCGCCCAGTTTAGCGTGCACTTCATCCAGATCAATTTCGCCAATAGGCATTTTATTTCCGGGATTTTCGAAGTCATATTTGAACAGCTGAAAATCGCGCTTGTAAATCTCCCAGACCAGATGCATCGACAGATCGTCGAAATACTCCCCCACCGGATGGGCGCGTTTCGGGCCGTGCCCCTCGCTTTCATTGAACCGCGGAATTGCTTTCAAATCAACCTGATGGGGCGTCTCGATCGCATTGAGCACGGCTTGCATTCCGTCGTCAAACTGTTCTGTAAGAACGATTTTATCATAACGCCCCCCATTCGTAATGAACGTCGAGACATGGCCAGACATGGCCGACCAGTGAATATCCGGGTCCATCGGCTTGCGCCAACGGATCGTATCACGGGCGAATAGCAAAAAGCGGCGGAAGCTCTTGATCTGGTCAAACTCCTGCTTGCCATCAACGCCGCCCACCTCAATCCCGTATTTCTGGACCAAAAGTGGCACAAGGTTGCCGCGGTAGCGTTTTCCATTGCGTTGAATACCGCAAATCTTGTCAAAAAAGGAAGAGAGTATCCGTGTATAGGGATTACGTACGCAGGTGAAAGCATAGGTATCGCGCGCCTTTGCGCGCTGCTCGATCAAGGGTTGGCTATGCTCTTGCGCCCATTTGTGCAGGCCCGACGTTGAATCATGGATGTCGCCCTCAAAAAAGCGCCCGTGATCGGAATAATACATGATCTGACCAATGGTCGAGCATGCGCATTTCGGAACGACACGGTAAATGACGCTTTCACTTTCAGTCATCCATGTACCCGGAAAACCCATAATCCGTCGCCTCCATAGCCTCTGATCTCTCATTTAGGGAACATGGGAGAAATTCATTTCTAAAAAGCAAAGAAACGCTGTCTTTTCAATGGTTGTTAAAGCCATTATGAAAAGAATGACCCAAAAGAGGGCTTAGACAGACCACATGGCAAAAATAGCCTATATTCTTTTGTGCCACAAAGACCCCGACGGCGTTATCGCGCAGGCAAATCGGTTGACTGATGGCGGCGATTATATCGTGATCCACTTCGACGCCCGCGCCAAAGCTTCTGATTTCGACCGCATCCGCCTGAAACTTGCCGGAAATTCCTCGGTCGTATTCACACCCAGACGGCTGAAATGTGATTGGGGCGGGTGGAGCCTTGTTGCGGCAACTTTGCTTTCGGTGCGCACCGCGGTCGATGCTTTCCCGCTTGCCACCCACTTTTATATGCTTTCGGGCGATTGCATGCCGATCAGATCAGCCGAATTCATGCACGCGTTTCTGGCCCCCGCCAAGACCGATTACATCGAAAGCTTCGACTTCTTCAAATCTGACTGGATCCGGACCGGGATCAAGGAAGAGCGTCTGATCTATCGTCACTGGTTCAATGAGCGGACGCAAAAGAAGCTGTTTTACACCTCGTTGCAGATCCAGCAACAGCTTGGCCTGAAACGCAATCCACCGTCCGATCTGGACATCCAGATCGGCAGCCAGTGGTGGTGCCTGCGCCGCAACACGATTGAGATATTGCTGGCGTTTTGTGACGAGCGCCCCGATGTGATACGGTTTTTCCGCACAACATGGATCCCGGATGAGACGTTTTTCCAAACGCTCGTGCGCCATCTCATCCCACAAAGCGAGATTGAAACCCGCACGCTCACCTTCTTGATGTTCACCGACTATGGGATGCCCGTCACCTTTTACAATGACCACTACAACCTGCTTCTAAGCCAGAACTACCTGTTCGCGCGCAAAATCTCGGATGAGGCGGTGGAGTTGAAAGAGCGTTTGGGCAAGCTGTATTCCGCCAAGGGCGAGCGCTTTTCGATCTCTGACGAGGGGCGAACACTGTTTGAATTCTTGACAGCGCGCGGTCGTATTGGTCGCCGCTTTACCCCGCGATTCTGGGAAACTGGCAACAGCCTCGGGCGGGACCGTACGTTGTTGATGGTCATTTCCAAAAAGTGGCATGTGGCCAAACGTCTGGCGGAACGGATCCGCAGTGTTACCGGGATGCCCACCGTCGACTATTTGTTCAACGAGGCAGAAACCCCCTTGCCTGATCTTGGCGGTATCCAATCCTCTTTGGAAAAGCGCACACGACACCGGCGCGCCCTGGTTCGGATGCTCTACGACTACTGGCAAACAGACACGCTGATCATGTGCATTGATCCCGCGAACATTGACCTGATGCATGACTTCGCGAGCGACCGGTCAACATTGCGCCTGCTAGAGGTGGAATGCGAGTTCAGTGATCCCTATCTAATTGGCCATGCGGGGCGGGTAAACCTTGCCGGCGACAACACCCCGCCAGAGGTAATCAACAGCCTGCTGACCACCATCCGCCAAGACCTCCGCTTTGAGAGCGACCGAATCCGCGATGCCAATTTCAACAACCTGCAGCGTCTCCGCGAAACCGCCCCCATAGCAGAAAATGCCATGGCTTTGGCCGCTTTCCTTGGTATACCCCCAGAGAGCGCGCGAGAGATCGCACAAACCGAAGACCTCTTTGGGGATTGAGCTATGGCACTTGCATATGACGACCAGAATATTTTTGCCCGTATCCTGCGCGGGGAAATTCCAAATAAAACAGTACTAGAGACAGATCACACTTTGGCGTTTCACGACATCAGCCCCTCTGCACCTGTGCATGTCTTGGTGATCCCCAAAGGGCCCTATGTCAGTTTTGACCATTTTTGCGCCGAGGCCACTGACGCCGAGATCCTGGACTTTCACCGCACAGCGGCAAAAGTATGCGCAATGACCGGTGTCGCACTGGACAGCGGCGAGGGGTTCCGCGCCATCACCAATGCCGGCGAGCATGGGGTGCAAGAGGTGCCGCATTACCACCTGCATATCCTTGGCGGCAGACACATGGGCCGCATGGTCAGCGCTGCATAAGGCGCGCCCGTCCCCACCAACGGGGCGAGGACGGACTGGCCGATTGCTTTTTGGGCGACTTAATCAGGAAGAAGT
This sequence comes from Pseudorhodobacter turbinis, assembly GCF_005234135.1. Lineage (NCBI taxonomy): Bacteria > Pseudomonadati > Pseudomonadota > Alphaproteobacteria > Rhodobacterales > Paracoccaceae > Pseudorhodobacter > Pseudorhodobacter turbinis. Next base: position 1,194,844 of record NZ_CP039965.1, on the reverse strand, counting down.
GTTAACCATAGGGTGCATTAGAAGGACGCTTTATTTTGCGTAACCCCATTTTTGGGATTTCCACTCATTTATAAAGGTGCCCTGGACCTGTCACGGAATTGTTCCGCTCCTTTGGGTTGGTATTTTGCCACAAAGGAGTAACATTTTGGCACAGCAACCAACCTCGGAAATTTCGCGCAGAGGCAGTGCGTGTAGCGTTAACCAGCGGTCTGCCGCGTAGGCCGCTTGCAGCGGATTTTGGCGTCGACTTCTCAACGCTTAGCCGTTGTATCCAGCAAGACCACCTCTATCCTGAGAAGCCAGCCGCCCAGTCTGATCTCGATCGCGAGGTCGCCGAGTTGCGGCAAGAGAACCGCATGCTTCGGGAGGAGAGGGATCTGCGAAAAAGGGCCACCCAGTTCTTTGCGGAGCGAAGCAAATGAGGTTTGCTTTCATTGCAAAGAACGCTGACATGCTGCCGGTTGATCGACTGTGCCAGAGTTTGAGCGTTTAGCAAAAGGTCCACTGGACCTTTTGTAGCGATAACGGATGTAAACCCACGAAGGTATCGCGCCTACCGCAATCGTCCGCTCAGTCACAGCCAGCGGAAGGACATGGTGGTATTTGCGCACATTCGCGAACAGTTCGCCTTGTCTTCGGGGAGCTATGCCCGCCCCCGCATGACAGAGGAACTGAAGGAATTGGGCTTTGAATTTAGGCACCTCCGTATCGGTAGGCTGATGAGCGAGAATGGTATTGAGGTGAAGCGGAACAAAAACTTCAAGGCGACCACGGACAGCAACCATGCCTTCAATATCGCGCCCAATCTGTTGAACCGTGACCTTTACGCAGATGCGCCCAATCAGCAATGGGTGGCCGACATCAGCTATGTCTGGACACGCGTAGGCTGGGTCTATCTGTCCGTCATTCTGGACCTGCATTCTTGCCGGGTGATCGGTTGGGCCGTGTCGAACCGAATGAAGCGCGGCCTGGCAATCCGGGCCCTGAACATGGCCATTGCCTTGCGGCGACCGCCGAAGGGCTGCATCGATTACCCGGCAGGCGGATTGCAAAACAATCTGCCGAGAGGATTTCACAGTCACAGGGGCAGCCAATACTGTTGGAGTATCCGAAACTCTGTGCATTAGGTGCCTGCCGGGCAATGATCAGGCGTCCTCGCCCCCCTTTTCCAACCGCAGGCTGGAGGCCGTTCGATGTGCCTTGAGGTAGGTGGCGTCAGTTAAGATGGTTTTGTTGACGGTGGCCTTCTCGGCCGGCCCCAATAAGATTTGGCCAAATATGCCCATATCACTCCAACGTTTCCAGCGATTATATAGTGTCTTCGGCGGCCCATACTCGGCAGGTGCATCACACCACCTTAAGCCATTGCTATTAATGAAAATAATGCCGATCAACACAGGCCTGTCATCCACACGAGACGACCTCGGCTCTTTGGAAATTAAGGCCGGAGACGCTCCATTTGCGCCTCCGTAAGCCAGTGTAAGTTGCTCATGACATCCCCCTGAACCGTGGCGTGTGAATCATGACAACGGGATCACCTCGATCAGTTAATGGGGCCTGACCCTAGGCTTAGCCCACGCGGTTTCGACGGGTCATCTGTTGAACCGTTCTGGGTATAGAATAGCGAACGGATTGCGTGCGGCACCCCATTCTCTGACGCATCTGCCTGCTTTCTCGAAGTTGCGGATCGCCAGGTAGATCAGCTTTGCTGCGGCATCATCGGTTGGAAAGCTGCCCCGTGTTTTGGTAGTTTTGCGGATCACACGATTGAGGCTTTCGATCGTATTGGTGGTGTAGATGATTTTCCGTACGGCTGGCGCGACGGCAAAGAACGGGATCACCTCTTGTCATGCCCGCCGCCATGAGGGCGCGATGGACGGATATTTTGGGCCCCATTCAGCCCCAAAACCTCCCGTTCGCCCTCTTTAGCAACCCCCGATGCCATGTAGACAGCCTTGTTTTGACCTGACGACTTTCCGTATCGCGGATTTTGACCCGGAGAGCGTCAAGAAAAACGATCGGATACATCGGTTCGAGGACGCGGTTCTGCCAGCCCGACACCTCCTCCAGGACGGCATCAGTAACACGGCCGATAAGATCGGCTGACACTTCAGGCCGTAGACTTCCTCAAGGTGCGCGCGGATGTCGCGTGTCGATAAGCCCGCCGCATACAGACCCGGATTGACATCCATGCCGTCAATCCGGGTCTGGCCTTTCCGGATCAGCTCAGGCTCGAAACTGCTGCCCCTATCACGCGGGATGTCGATAGGCACAGCGCCGTCATTGCTCTTCAGCATCTTGCGGGTCGCCCCATTACGCCGTTTGCTCTCTTGGCTGGCGGGTTCACCATGCGGCTCATAGCCCAAATGCTCGGCCAACTCAGCGCCCAGCATTCGCTCCATCAGCCGGATCTTCAGTTCCTTCATCAGGCCTTTGCCGCACAGTAAATCCTCGGGCCGATCTACGCCGCTTAGCCAATCGTCCAGAAACTTTTTGGAAATCGTCATTGTCGTCATGCTCCTTCATTGGTGAAGCATGGGCCAAATTACTCATAAACAGAAGATCGGATACTCTCATGCTGGACGAATATAGGAGCTTCAGCGCCGCCGCCGAAACATTCTTCAAGACGATCAAAGCTGAGATATTGTGGCAGCAGTCCTGGCGAACACGCCGTGACGCTAAGATCGCCATCTCGAATACATCAATGATGGGGTGGATGCCCCACCCGGCGGCATCGCAATGTGCCAGAATGATAGCAGCTTAAACTGTCATACAAAGGAAGAGCATCCATGGAGAATGTTAGCATAGTAGGAATTGATTTAGCAAAACGGAGCTTCCAGCTGCACGGGGCTGCCGCTGATGGTTCTGTCGTGTTCCGCAAGAAATTGTCGCGCCCTCAGCTTACCGCGTTCCTGAGTGAGCTTCCAAAGTGCGTTGTTGCGATGGAGGCTTGCGCTACATCCCATTATTGGGGGCGTGAGATTGGCAAGCTTGGCCACGAGGCGCGCCTTATTCCACCTGTTTACGTTAAGCCGTTTGTGAAGCGTCAAAAGAACGACGCAAATGACGCAGAAGCGATCGCTGAGGCGGCATCGCGCCCGACGATGCGCTACGTCTCGGTCAAAAGCGCAGAACAACAGTCGCAGGGCATGGTCTTTCGAACACGCGATTTATTTGTCCGCCAACGCTCCCAGTTGGTAAACGCTTTGCGGGGTCATTTAGCAGAATACGGTGTCGTCGTCGCTCAAGGGATGGTTCAGTTTAGACGAATAATAGCCAGCTTTGATGAAGTCGCGGTTGACCTGCCCGCGCAAATTCTAAGCCTTTGCCAAGCATACATTGATCAGATCGCTCTTTTTGACGAAAGGATTGTGGTGCTGGATCACGAGATCAAAGGCCGAGCAAAAACAGATGAAGCAACATCACGGCTTATGACGATCCCCGGAGTTGGGCCTATGTGTGCTACGACCATTCAGGCCTTCGCGCCACCAATGGAAGAATTTTCTAATGGGCGTGAGTTTGCAGCTTGGTGCGGGCTTGTACCAAGGCAGAAGTCGACCGGTGGGCGACAAATCCTGGGTAGAACCTCAAAAATGGGGCAGCGCGATATAAGGCGATTGCTGATCACAGGCGCAATGGCCGTCATCCGTTGGGCCATCCGGAAAGGTCCACCACCTGGATCATGGCTTGCCAAGATGCTGGCGCGCAAGCCTCGTATGCTGGTGGCGACTGCCCTGGCAAACAAGCTTGCCCGTACCGTTTGGGCGTTAACAACCACAAAAGAGAACTATCGAATTCCACCGCTGGCTACATAAGCTTTGCACCATGCGTTGGAGTAAACCGGCAATGTGAGAAGGGCGAAGGAGAGTAAGGAACAACGGTCATAAGACGGGGTTGGGAAAACCAGATAGAAGCCAGGAGCCTTGTGCTCGCATCAACGATTTGGACCCGATCCACGGACACCATACAGGCCAGCGGCGTGTGAAAGCCGCATTCAAAGGCCGGACACACGACTGCACTGATCACTTGTTCCAAGCAATCTGAAAAACTTCTTGCATTGAAAGGGGCATCCACACACGGCTTTTACAATCCACGCACAAGGCACTCAGCCCTCGGTTGGAAAAGCCCCTTGGCCTTCGAAACAAAGGCTGCATAAATGAGCAATAGGAGCGGCACGAATGCGTGACAGGTCCACCCCAGCCATGACACTCCAACCTCTTGCAATGGCCCTTTGCTTTATGGTGTCAGCCGCCACAACCGGGTCGGCGGCGACAATCGGCCAACCTCTGGTTATCGCAGAAGCAGATGGGACCGGTTATATCCTTGATTACTTCGTCGGCTTATATCCCAGCGGATTAAAAGCGATAGACGCCTCGGCAACCGTCACCGAGGAGCATGACACCAACGGCTTCCTCGGGAGCACTGTCGACTACACAATGAACCTCGACGGAAATGGGACGTTTCGCCTTGGTGCCTATGCGTTTAATATCATTACCTTTACTGACGGGTTTGCCGGTGCATGGGGCCCGGATTTTAAAGATTTTGACGATACCGGCCTTATCACAACGACATTTCTTGTTGAATTTCCGATCCTGTCAACATGCGTGGACCCGGACAGTGGAAGCGATCTTTACACGATAGATCTGGACCCGTTCGGGGTCGGCTTGGCAATCGAAGTGCTGGACGCCACTTACGCTGAAATCGGGGTGAACATTTCTTATGATGAAGACTTGCCCTGCAAACTTTTGGTCGATGATAGAAGTGATGAATATTACTATATCGAAGGCTTTTTCACCACCACCCGGATCGAGGTTGGGCTGATCGGCGGCGCGCCCGTGGCCGCGGTGCCGCTGCCTGCTGGTGGCTTGCTTTTGCTGACTGGCCTGGTGGGTCTCTTTGGCTGGAAAAAGCGCAGGACCTAGGCGGGTCTTCGCCACTTCTCCGATCAGAAAGAGTTGCCTGCGATACCGCCTACAGCTTACAAGGGCACGATGCAGGAAACGCGGGAGAAGATGATGCACCGGACCATTCTTTTGGCGCTTGCCCTAACTGTTTTGGCAACCATCCCCGGCCCCAGACCCGCCGTTGCCGCCACGCTCGGCTATTACGAAGTTTTCGGCGTTGAAGGCGAAGACATGCTGAAAATGCGCGCGGGCCCCGGCATCGGCTATAACATCATCCTCGGCCTGCCAAATGGCACCGTCTTGCGCGTCTATAGCTGCGAACAAACCGGCGGCACGCGCTGGTGCAAAGTCTCGCTAAAGGAGGCGCGCGGGGTCAAGGGATATGTCTCTTGGGCCTATTTGCGCGAATCCTGAACGGCCCTAACTGGGCTGTTTCGCCAGAAAATCCATGACGGCGGGCCGCACAGATTCCGCCCCCTTGGCACATTCAGCGTCGATCACGTCGCGCAAAGCCGCCAGATCTGTTCGCAAGATCAAGCTTTTGACCGGCCCGATAGAGGCAGGGCGCATGGACAGGATATCAAGCCCCATTGCGGCCAAGCAAATCGCCTCAACGGGGCGGCCGGCATCTTCGCCACAAAAGGAAAGCCGCGTCGAGGTTGCGGCACAGCGCGCCACGATCTGCCCGATGAACCCAAGGAATGAGGCGTTCAGCGTGTCATAGCGACGGCGCACACGTTCGTTTTCACGGTCGGCGGCAAAGAAAAACTGCTTGAGGTCGTTACCCCCGATAGAGATGAAATCAGCCATCTCGAAAAACGCCTGAGGCGCAAAGGCAAGGCTGGGCGTCTCCAGCATCGCGCCGATCTCAATGGACTTGGGCGTTGGGCGGCCAAGTGCCGCCTCTCGTTCGATCTGGGCCAGAACATGGGCGCGGGCACTGACAAATTCGGCGTGTTCGGCAATGAAGGGAAACATGATCGACAAAGGCCGCCCATTTGCCGCGCGGATCAAGGCCTGCGCTTGCATCCGTAGCACACCCGGCTTGTCGAGCCCGACACGAATCGCACGCCAGCCCATCGCGGGGTTCGGCTCATCCTGCGGTTTCATATAGGGCAGCACCTTGTCCGACCCGATATCGAGCGTCCGGAACGACACATAACGGTCCTGCGCTGCGTCCATAACATGCGCATATAGCTTTGCCAGCTCATCGCGTTTTGGCATCTTGTTACGGATCAGGAATTGCAATTCGGTGCGGAACAACCCCACCCCTTCGGCACCGGACCCTTCGAGGCTTGGCAGATCGGCCATCAGCCCCGCATTCATCTGCAGGCAAATCCGCCGCCCGTCGCGTGATACAGCAGGCTTGTCCCGCAGCCCCGCATAGCGTTGCTGCGCCTGCGTTTGCATGGCTATCTTATCGCGAAAACCGGTTGCAACCGAGGCTTCGGGGCGCAGATGGGCGATGCCTTGATCACCATCCACCAGAATATGATCACCGTTCAGTGCCTCATTGATGATGCCCTTGGCATTGATCACCAAAGGAATCGTCAGTGCCCGCGCCACGATCGCTGCATGCGAGCCGACGGACCCTTCGGACAGCACCACGCCGCGCAGCTTGCGGCCGTATTCCAGCAATTCTGCCGGCCCGATATTGCGCGCTACAAGCACCGGATTTTCCGGCATCTCCGCACCGGTATCGTTGCCCTGCCCGGTCAGGATACGCAGCAGGCGGTTGGATAAATCGTCCAGATCATTCAGGCGTTCGCGCAAATAGGCGTCGGGCACCTGACTTAGACGCGCGCGGGTTGTGGATTGCTCTTTTTCCACTGCAGCCTCGGCAGAAAGTCCGGCCTGAATGTCCTCCTCCATCCGGCGCAGCCAACCGCGCGAATGGGCGAACATCCGGTACGCTTCCAAAACTTGTTTTTGTTCTTTATCAAGACTTTGAGCCGCCAACAGATCATCAACTGAAACCCGCAGCTTGCCCACGGCATCGCGAATGCGCAGCGTTTCGGCCTCGGGGTCGTCGGCCACGGGGTTGGTGACAACCACGCGCGGTTCATGCAGCCAAACCTTGCCTTCGGCGCTGCCTTCCTGTCCGGTCCCGCCGCGAAACATGATCTGTTGTTTGTGCAGCGCACCAAGCGCCGCGCCGTCACCGATAAACGCACCCAGCTCGGTCATCTCGGCCAAAACCATGGCGACCACTTCCAGCGCATAAACCTCATCTTCGGAAAACTGCCGTGCCGCCTTGGACTGTACCACCAGCACACCCAGCTTTTCGCCAACCCGCTGGATCGGCACACCCAAGAAGGAAGAAAAACTTTCCTCTCCCGTCTCTGCCATGAAGCGGAACCCTTTTTCCGCAGGAGCATCGGCGGTATTGACCGGCACCGCGGTACGCGCGACACGGCCCACAAGCCCTTCGCCCAGACGCAGGCGGGTATTATGGACCGCCTCGGCGCGCAGCCCTTCGGTGGCGCATAGCTCTAGGGTTTCGGCATCGCGGAAAAGGTAGATGGAACACACTTCGGTGCCCATCGAATCCGCGATAAGCGTTGTTACATGGTCAAGCCGCTCTTGGCCCTGACCTGGCTCGGCCAAGCTGTCGCGCAAGCGTTTAAGCAGCTTGCGACTGTCACTGTCACTGCGGTCTGGCATAGGCCCCCGGGCTTGGTCTGCGGATTATCCCGCCTTGTCCAATTCAAAGGCATCATGCAGTGCCTGAACGGCAAGTTCCATATATTTCCGGTCGATCAGGACAGAGATCTTGATTTCCGACGTGGAAATGACCTTGATATTGATATTTTCCTTGGAAAGCGCCTTAAACATAATCGCGGCCACCCCTGCATGGGACCGCATGCCAATGCCAACGACCGAAACCTTGGCGACATCGCTGTCGATGCTCAGATCCTCATATCTGATGGTGCCAGCCGCTTTGGCATCTTCCATCGCCTTGCGGGCACGCGCTACCTGATTGGTTGGACAGGAAAATGTCATATCCGTCACTGGCCCGACATCGGCCTTTTCAGAGATGTTCTGAACGATCATATCGACGTTCACACCCGCTTCGGACAAGGGGCCAAAGATAGCTGCGGCAATACCGGGGCTGTCTTCAACCGTGACCAAAGTGACCTTGGCCTCGTCGCGCGAATAGGCAACGCCAGAAACAACTTTCGATTCCATGATTTCATCCTCATCGCAAAGAAGCGTGCCAGAGTTTTCGTCGGTGTCCTCAAACGAGGACAACACACGCAGCGGCACCTTATAGCGCATTGCAAGTTCAACCGACCGGGTTTGCAAGACCTTCGCCCCAAGCGAGGCCAGTTCCAGCATCTCCTCAAAGGCGATGCGGTCCAGCTTGCGCGCGCGGGAGGTGATGCGCGGGTCAGTAGTATAAATGCCATCGACATCGGTAAAGATGTCACAGCGTTCCGCACCAAAGGCGGCAGCAAAGGCAACAGCCGTGGTATCAGACCCGCCGCGCCCCAGCGTGGTTATGCGACCCTCGGGAGAGACGCCCTGAAAGCCCGCGACCACCGCGACCTTGAAGCCTTCGGCAAATTTCGCGTTCAGGTTTTCCGTCGGAATAGAGGAGAACCGCGCCGAGGCATGGGCGGATGTGGTGTTTATCGGCACTTGCCAACCTTGCCAGCTGCGCGCCGGCACATCCATTTCCTGCAATGTCAGCGCCATCAAACCGGCGGTGATATTCTCACCGCTGGACACAACCGCATCATATTCGCGCGCGTCATAAAGCGGCGAGGTGCTTTCCACCCAGCCGACCAGCTCATTGGTCTTGCCCGACATCGCACTGACAATGACGATCACGTCATAGCCGCGCTCTACCTCACGTTTAACCTTTTGGGCCACATTCTTGATGCGGTCCAAATCGGCTACCGAGGTGCCTCCAAATTTCATTACAAGAAGCGGCATGGTCCCTCCCACGGCCCCGAAAGTTGCGGCCTTTTATGCGCCAAACCCTGCAGACGCAAGGGGGCAGAACAATGCCCCCTGCACGGGTTTCATCTTGCTACATTCACCCGAATGTCGCGCATCAAAGCGCGCGCCACCCGATATCACGGCGACAAAAGCCACCGGGCCAGTCGATTTTATCCACCATCGCATAGGCACGGGCCTGCGCCTCTTGCAGGGAGGCCCCGCGCGCCGTCACATTCAAAACCCGTCCGCCTGCGGCCACCACTGCGCCCTCTTTCAAAGCGGTGCCTGCATGGAACACCATGTTGAAACTGTCACCCTTCAAGTCAGACAACCCGTTAATCACACTTCCCTTTTCGGGCGTCCCCGGATAGCCCTTCGCTGCCATCACCACCGACAGCGCGTGATCATCAGCCCAATTGACCTGCGCACCCGCCAGATCGCCCTTGGCACAGGCCAGCATCAAATCAAGCGCCTGCGCGCCAAGCCGCATCATCAAGACCTGACATTCAGGATCGCCAAAGCGCGCGTTATATTCCACCAACCGCGCATGGCCGTCCTTGATCATCAACCCCGCATAAAGCACCCCCTCAAAAGGTGTGCCGCGCGCGGCCATTTCAGCAACAGTCGGGCGCACGATCTGCGCCATCACGTCTTCCAGAATGGCATCGGTCAAGACGGGTGCCGGGCTGTAGGCCCCCATGCCGCCGGTGTTGGGGCCGGTATCGCCGTCGCCCACCCGCTTGTGGTCTTGGGCCGTGCCGATGGGCAGGCAGTTCACACCGTCAGACAGGATGAAAAGGCTGGCTTCCTCGCCCTCCATGAACTCCTCAATCACCACCTCGGCGCCAGCAGCGCCAAACGCTCCGCCGAAAATCTCGTCAATGCCGTCCAGCGCCTCGGGCAATGTCATGCCCATAATGACACCTTTGCCAGCCGCCAACCCATCGGCCTTAATCACCAATGGCGCGCCGTGTTTTTCCACATAGGCCCGCGCCGTCACTGCATCCGTAAAACGGGCATAGCCTGCGGTGGGGGCCGCACAGGCATCACAAATTTCTTTGGTAAAGGCTTTTGAGGCCTCCAACCGCGCCGCCGCTGCCGAAGGGCCAAAGGTCAACAGCCCCGCCGCACGGGTGGCATCGGCAATACCGGCGGCCAAGGGGGCCTCTGGGCCGATCACCACGAAATCCACCGCATTGGCCGCACAAAAAGTCACAACCTCGGCCGCGTCCAGAATGTCGAAATCCGCGCATTCCGCGATCTGTGCGATTCCCGCATTGCCGGGTGCGACAATCAGCCGGTCGCATTTCGGGTTTTGCTTGATCGCCCATGCAAGGCTGTGCTCGCGCCCGCCGCTGCCCAAAATCAAGATATTCATTGCGTCCCCCGCTTGGCCTTTGTGTTGCGGCGTTCTAAGGTCTGGCGACAAAGACCACAAGAAGGCGCGTATGTCCGACCTGTTTGAAGACGGCCCCAGCGGCAATTCCCCCGAATACACGGTCTCCGAACTTTCGGGCGCCGTGAAACGTGTGATCGAGGGGGAATTCGGCCTTGTGCGCGTGCGCGGCGAAATTGGCCGGGTGTCACGGCCGGCATCGGGGCATATGTATTTCGACCTAAAGGATGATCGCAGCGTGATGGCCGCGATCAGCTGGAAGGGTCAGGTCTCCAAGATGCAGGTCAAGCCCGAGGAGGGGATGGAGGTCATCGCCACCGGCCGCATGACCACTTTTCCGGGCCAGTCGAAATACCAGCTGATCGTCGAAAGCGTGGTTCCCGCAGGAGCAGGCGCGCTGATGGCGATGCTGGAGGCGCGGCGCAAGGCGCTGGCGGCCGAAGGCCTGTTTGATGCCGATCGCAAGCGCGCCCTGCCCTATTTGCCAAAAGTAATCGGGGTTGTGACCTCGCCATCAGGTGCGGTGATCCGCGATATTTTGCACCGGCTGCGCGACCGTTTTGCGCGTCATGTGCTGATCTGGCCCGTGGCCGTGCAGGGCCAAGCCTGCGCGCCAGAGGTGGCCGCCGCGATCAAAGGTTTCAATGCCATCGCCCCCGGCGGCCCGATCCCGCGCCCCGATCTGATTATCGTTGCGCGTGGCGGCGGATCGCTTGAGGATCTTTGGGGCTTTAACGAGGAAATCGTGGTGCGGGCAGCGGCGGAAAGCCAGATCCCGCTGATTTCTGCGGTGGGGCATGAAACTGACACCACCTTGATTGACTACGCCAGCGACAGGCGCGCCCCCACCCCCACGGCGGCGGCTGAAATCGCCGTGCCGGTACGGATGGAGCTGATTGCAGCGCTTGACGGGCAAACGGCACGGCTGACGCGCGCGGTTGTGCAAGGCGTGGGGCTGCGCGGGCAGCGTTTGCGCGACCTTGGCCGCGCCCTTCCCCGCATAGAGACCCTGACCCAAGGGCCCGCGCAACGCTTTGACCTTTGGGGCGGGCGTTTGGGCGGCGCGTTAACGCTTGCCACCAGCGCCAAACGCGCCAGCCTTGACCGTGTGGCCGCACCAATGCGCCCGCGCTTGTTGCTCGATATGGTGGCGCGGCGTCGTGACCGACTGGACGAACGCCACCGCGCGCTTGGCCAATCCCACACCCGCCGGATGGAGCGTGCGGCGGAACGGCTCGCCTCCCAATCGGAACGGTTACAATCGTCGATCACCAATGCCTTTTCCAAGGCCGGGCGCGATATTGCTAAGGATCGCACGCGCCTGGCATCACTAGAGGCGCGCTTGCATGCAGCCCCCGGACTGCAGCTTGACGCCCTGTCCAAACGCCTTGGCGCGCTGGACCGGACGCGCCAAACCCTTGGCTACGGCGAAACCTTGCGGCGCGGCTATGCGGTGGTGCGCGGTGAAGACGGGGTTGTCACCTCTCGCGCCGCAGCCGCGAAGGCCGGCGCGCTGGAGGTTGAATTCCATGACGGGCGTTTGCCTGTCGGAGCACCCGCCAAACCGGCCAAACCCAAACCGCGCCCGCCCAAATCCGGTGGCAAGCAAGGCAGCCTGTTTTAGCGCCGCCGCGTCAAACCCCTATATCGGGGCCGCTGCAGGCCAGCGGCTCATCGGTTTGCGCCACCTCTTTCAGCTCTGTCGAAGGCGGGTCGGACATGAAGCGGGCCGTCAGCGCGCCCTCGTTGCGGTAAAACGACCAGCATTGCGGGGTGGCGTCATGATCGTACACAAAGCAAATGCTCCCCGCATCCTCATACCAATGGCCGATACGGCAAGTGTCATCGACAAAGGCCCAGCGGACACGGCGGTTGGGCAGATATTGCTCCACGCCATAGATCTCTCCGCCAATCGCATAGGTCAGGGTTTTGCCGGTTGCATAGGTCTCAAACTCGGCGCCGGTCAGTGGGGTTTGCGCCAAGGCAGGCGTCGCCAAGGCAAGACATAGGGTAAGGGGGGCCAAGCGCATGATCTGCCTTTCTTCGGGATCGGTCAGCCCAAGCTTGCCGCAAGCGGGGGGGGATTTCCAGTCATGCTTGCGGCCCCAACGCCTGCTTTGCGGAAAGCTGCCGCCATTTTACCAGCCTGCGACCGACCACACGCTGCCAAAGCCGCGGGAAAAGCGCCAGCGTACAGCAGACCGGCAGCGGATAGGGCAGATAGGGCGCATCCTCCTTGGCCGGCAGGCGCAGCGCGGGATAGGGGCGATTGGGATGTGCGTGATGGTCTGAATGGCGCGGCGCGTTCAGCATCAGACCGGAGGAAAACCAATGCGGCGCGTTCCAGCTGTGGCGCGCTGAAACCGGCTCCAGCTTGCCATTGGGCAGACGTGCACGCCGCAATCCGTAGTGCTGCACATAATCGGCCAAAAGCAGTTGCGTTTGTCCATGAAGCGCCAAGAAAACCCAGACCAGCGCCCCGACCCAACCCCCAACAACAAACCCTACCCCCAGCGCGCCAAGCGAGAGCATCAGGTAGATGAAATACGGGTGCAGCCCGCCTTTTGTCACCCGCAGTCTGGCCTCTGCCCGCCACCCTTGACGAAACGAACCCGCCCATGCCCGCGGCCAGAAATGATAAAACGTCTCGCCTTCGCGCGCGGTGTTGGGGTCGTCAAGGCTGGCCGCAAAACGGTGATGCACCAAGCGATGCGCCGAGGCGTGATGCCCGAACAACAGCGAGGCATAGACCGCAACCCCCAAGCCATAAAGCACACGGTTGCCCCTGTGGATCAGCTCATGCGCGCAGGGGTTGGAAACCTGCCCGAACCAAAGCCCCGCCGCAAAGCCCAGCAACAGCTTTTGCCCGATGCGCAGCCCGCTTGGCCCCGCAATCGCCCAGACGACCAGTGGAAAGACCAGCAGATGCGCCAGTGCCAAGGCCACAAGCAGCGCGTTGGCAGCCGGAAATTCCGCCCCCTCGGGCGCATCGGGCATCACCCAGCGTACGGCTTGATCCAAGGTCGCCGTCAGTACTGTCATATAAAGCACCGCCGCCCAGACCCACAGCCCGCCAAAACTGGCAGCCAGACAGATCAGCGCAAAAGGCATTAAGGCAACAATGGCAAAAAGCGGCATTCGGGGCATCGACCGCTCCTGTCTTGACGGGTGTCGGGGTTGGCACAGCATAAATGCCTTGAGATTTAAGAGAAGTAAAATGATCCCTGCCACGGTAGCGTGCGTTTTTCGCGCCTTGCCCGCAACATTGCCCCATTTACAGGCCTATCTGGCCCTTCCTTTGCCGGTTAGGATTGATTAGGTGAAACTTAAAGCAATTTGCGCAAGGGGCCAGCATGTCGTTCTTGAAGAAACTCCGCGACAAGATGTTTCGTTCTTCGGATAAGATTACCGAGGGGCTGGACGCTTTGGTGGCGCCCGAACCGGAAATCGAGCCGAAAGCCGAACCTGCCCCGCAAGTTGCACCCGACATTACGCCGGAACCTGCCGTAGAAACGGCAAGCCCCACACCAGCACCCGCGCCAAAGCCCGAACCGAAAGCAGGCATCCTTGGCCGCTTGATGGGCCGTGGGCCCGAAGAGGCAAAGCGCGAGTTTGACGATGCCATGCTCGAAAGCCTTGAGGAGCTGTTGATCGAGGCGGATATGGGCGTGGAAACCGCGCTGCGCGTCACTGCCAATATCGCCGAGGGCCGTATGGGCAAACGGGTTAGCGTCTCGGACATCAAACAAGCATTAGCCGCCGAGGTAACGCGGATCATGGAACCCGTCGCCCGCCCGATGCCGATCTATGCCAAGCGCCCGCAGGTCGTGCTGGTGGTGGGTGTCAACGGCTCGGGCAAGACCACAACCATCGGCAAGCTCGCCAGCCAGTTCAAGGCCGCGGGCAAAACTGTGGTGATTGCGGCGGGCGATACCTTTCGCGCGGCGGCTGTTGAGCAGCTTCAGGTGTGGGGCGAACGCGCGGGCGTGCCGGTGCTGACAGCCCCCGAAGGGTCCGACCCCGCCAGCCTTGCCTTTGAGGCAATGACCAAGGCGCAGGAAAGCGGCGCGGACCTTTTGATGATCGACACCGCCGGCCGTTTGCAAAACCGCGCTGACCTGATGGAAGAGCTGACCAAGATCGTCCGCGTTATCCGCAAGAAAGACCCCGAGGCACCGCATAACACGCTGTTGGTGCTGGATGCGACAACCGGCCAGAATGCCGTCAACCAAGTTGAAATTTTCCGCAAGATCGCGGATGTCTCGGGCCTTGTGATGACCAAGCTGGACGGCACCGCCAAGGGCGGTGTGCTGGTGGCGCTGGCCGATAAATTTGGCCTGCCAATCCATGCAATCGGGGTAGGCGAGCAGATTGACGACCTTGCCCCCTTTGACCCCGAAGATTTTGCAGCAGCACTGGTCGGCCTCGACAAATAAGGGGGTTAGCGCCCCCGACGCGGCTTGCCCCCACGCATTCCGCCCCGACCGGCAGTAGAACGCCCCGCCATTTTCTGCGCATCCTCCACAGCACCCTCTACCACCGATTGCCGCGCAAGCGGGTCATCCGCGATGGCCAGCTCCACGGTTTCCAGACGCTTGACCTCATCGCGCAGACGGGCGGCCTCTTCAAATTCGAGGTTCTCGGCGGCTTTACGCATTTGCACCCGCAATGCATCCAGATGCGCCGACAGGTTGCTGCCAAGCATGGGTTCGACCTTGGCGGTAACGCGTGACTGATCGGTATCGCCTTTCCACAGCCCCGCCAGAATATCCTCGACATTCTTCTTGACGGTCGTCGGTGTGATGCCGTGCAGCTCATTATAGGCGATCTGTTTGGCACGACGACGATCGGTTTCGCCCATCGCACGTTCCATTGATCCGGTGATACGATCGGCATACATAATCACCCGCCCTTCCGAGTTCCGCGCCGCACGGCCAATGGTCTGGATCAATGAGGTCTCAGAGCGCAGGAACCCTTCCTTATCGGCATCCAGAATTGCAACCAAGCCGCATTCAGGAATATCCAACCCCTCACGCAAAAGGTTGATCCCGACAAGCACATCAAACGCCCCAAGCCGCAAATCCCGAATGATTTCAATACGTTCAATCGTATCAATGTCCGAGTGCATGTAGCGGATGCGGATGCCCTGCTCGTGGAAATACTCGGTCAAATCCTCGGCCATGCGCTTGGTCAACACCGTGACCAAGACCCGTAAGCCAGCCAGTGCCACACGGCGGATTTCATCCAGCAGGTCATCAACTTGTGCCTCAACCGGGCGGATTTCGACCATGGGATCAACCAAGCCGGTGGGGCGGATGACCTGTTCAGTGAACACACCGCCGGCTTGCTCCAGCTCCCATTTTGAAGGGGTGGCCGAAACGAAGATCGACTGCGGGCGCATCGCATCCCATTCCTCAAACTTCAGGGGACGGTTGTCCATGCAGGACGGCAAGCGAAACCCGTGTTCGGCCAGCGTCATCTTGCGCCGAAAGTCACCCTTATACATGCCCCCGATCTGCGGCACGGAAACATGGGATTCGTCGGCAAACACAATGGCATTATCGGGGATAAATTCAAACAACGTCGGCGGTGGCTCGCCCGGTGCGCGACCCGTCAAATAGCGGGAATAGTTCTCAATCCCGTTGCAAACGCCAGTTGCCTCCAGCATCTCCAGATCAAAGGAACAGCGTTGCTCCAACCGCTGCGCCTCCAAAAGCTTGCCCTCGGCGGTCAGCTGGTCCAGCCGCATCCGCAGCTCTTTTTTGATGCCAATAACGGCTTGGTTCATCGTCGGGCGCGGGGTGACATAATGCGAATTCGCATAGATACGGATTTGTTGAAAATTGTCGGTCTTTGCCCCCGTCAGCGGGTCAAATTCGATAATCGCCTCCAGCTCCTCACCGAAAAAGGAAAACCGCCAGGCGCGATCCTCAAGGTGGGCGGGCCAGACCTCTAGGGAATCGCCACGCACCCGAAAGCAACCGCGCTGAAACGCCTGATCGTTGCGGCGGTATTGCTGGGCGACCAGCTCCGCGATCATCTGCCGTTGGTCATAACTTTGGCCGGTTACAAGGTCTTGGGTCATCGCGGAATAGGTCTCAACCGAGCCGATACCATAGATGCAAGACACCGAAGCGATGATGATCACATCGTCACGTTCCAGCAATGCCCGCGTGGCCGAGTGGCGCATCCGGTCGATCTGCTCGTTGATCTGCGATTCCTTTTCGATGAAGGTATCGGAGCGCGCGACATAGGCCTCGGGTTGGTAATAGTCATAATAGCTGACGAAATATTCGACGGCGTTATCGGGAAAAAACCCTTTGAATTCGCCGTAAAGCTGGGCGGCCAGCGTTTTATTGGGCGCAAGGATGATGGCGGGGCGCTGCGTTTCCTCGATCACCTTGGCCATGGTGAAGGTTTTGCCGGTGCCGGTGGCGCCCAGCAAGACCTGATCGCGCTCGCCCCCCATGATGCCGCCCGCCAGCTCTTTGATCGCGGTGGGCTGGTCGCCTGCGGGTTCAAACGGCGTCGAAAGTTTAAACCTCCGCCCGCCTTCCAGCTTGGGGCGGGTCAGGACCTCTGGCCGTATTGCGGGGGCGTTCATATTGTTATGGGGCATGCTGATTCCTTCGCCCCCAAGATTGGTCCGTTTTTGTTCCGGTTCAAGGGCTGTTAAGCTGTTGTTAGCCAAGGTTCCTAAAAAGTTAGCAAATGAGTTTCAATTTTATGGAATAAACAAGCTAATTTTGCATCTTTTGGTTGAGTTGCTGGAAACCATGATGCAAAGTAATCGTGCAAGCAGCTTAGTCTGTCGACCGATCGCACCACACACCCCACCACACTCCCAGTGATTGGTCGACAGCACCAAACCGCAAAGCCCTTGCAAATCCCCCGCTTTCTCCGGCATATGGTGGTAAGCCACGTCCAAGGAGCCTGCCCATGCGCGCCCGCATTTATCAACCCGCCCGCAATGCCATGCAATCGGGAACAGCCAAAACCAAAAACTGGGTTCTGGATTTTGTTCCGGCATCCGCGCGGTCTGTGGACCCGTTGATGGGCTGGACCTCTAGCGAGGATATGAACGCACAAGTCCGTTTGCGGTTTGACAGCCGGGAAGCTGCTGAAACCTATGCCAAAGCCCATGGCATCCAGTATTCAGTGACCGAGACAAAACCGCGCAAGGCCAATATTCGCCCCGGCGGATACGGCGACAACTTCGCAACCAATCGGCGCGGCGTCTGGACCCACTGAGTATTGTAAATCGGGCCGAAGATCCCGCGAAGAGTATCAAAATACAACATATAGGATGACCGCTGGGCGCCTTTTCTATATTTAGATTGTGTGCGCGGATGTGAGGGAATGAAATAACCCGTGTTGTTAGACACACGAAATACTGTCCATTGCGACACAGATCAAATGACCATCGCCCACCGAGATGTGGGCGATTTTATTTTGTAAACAGGTATTTAGATTGTTTTGACGCTTTGCGCTTACGCCGCTGCCGTTTGGCAAGCTACCTTGGCCTGTCTTTCGGTCAATGCGGCGTTGGAGAATGTGATCCTGCCAAGATCCGCAAGCTTGAATAGAGAACAGAATGTCAACGAAGACTACCCTTCTTTGGGCAAAGGAAAGGCTTGGTCATAACCCCAGTTATACACAAAAGCATAAATCAGGTAGAAAACGACTAAGGCCAAATCCATAACAAACGCTTGCCACAGCCCAATCCTCAAATAGTAAGCAATCATGGATAGTGTGACCAATAGCTGGCCGAGCTCAAAAAGCACTGCGTCTAAAATGCGCAATGTAAATGTCTTACGAACACTGCCTCTCCGATGCTTTATCATTTGCCCGACATGGGGCGGCCATTCATTTGGCCAATCCCTGCGTGGATGGCCCCGCCGCCCGTTCCCGAAGACAACCCGATGACGTCGGCCAAGGTCGAACTGGGACGCCATCTGTTTTATGATGCGCGAATTTCGCTGGACAGCACTGTCGCCTGTGCGTCCTGCCACGATCAGGCCCGCGCCTTTACGGACGGGCGCGCCCTAGCCATCGGCATCGGCATCGGCATCGACGACACACTTGGCATCCGCAATGCACCGTCGCTTGCCAATGTCGGCTATTTCCCCCTGCTCACACGGGGCAACCCCCATATGACCAGCCTTAAGTTTCAGGCCTTGGTGCCGATGTTTGGCGACAACCCTGTTGAAATGGGCGGCAACGGCCGCGAAGGTGAGATATTTGCGCGCCTTTCGGCCGATCCCTATTATGTCAAAGCCTTCGCAACCGCATTTCCCGACCGCCCAGAGGTGGATCTGTTTACGGTTACCCGCGCGCTCGGCGCGTTTCAACGCACGTTGATCTCCCTCGACAGCCCCTATGACCGTTTCAAATATTGGGACGAGAAAGATGCCCTTTCAGATGCTGCGAAGCGGGGCGAACAGTTGTTCTTTGACCACCGCTTTGAATGCTATCATTGCCATGTGGGCGTGATGTTTACCGACAACCTTCAGACCACACGCAGCGCCAGCGCCGAAACCGGCAGCCATAACACAGGACTTTATAACATCAACGGCACAGGGGCCTATCCACCCGAGGCCACAGGGCTTCATGAATTCACCGGCTCGGATGATGACATGGGGCGTTTTCGCACGCCAAGCCTGCGCAATGTGGGCGTAACGGCCCCCTATTTCCACGATGGCTCCGTCGCGACGCTAAAGGAGGTGCTGGCCCATTACGCCCGTGCAGGCCGGAAAATAGAGGAAGGCCCCTTTGCGGGGGATGGTGCACAAAATCCGCATAAGGACGGCATGATCATCGGGTTTGAGGCCAGCGACGATGAGATCGCGGACATCATCGCCTTTCTGCACAGCCTGACGGATGGGACCTTCCTGACCAACCCTGCCTATAGCGACCCTTGGCCCGAAAATCACCCCGCCAGCATTGATAGGATAACCCCATGAGAATACTTGCACTCCTTGTCATGCTTTGTTCCGCCCTGCCTGCCTATGCGCATGAATTCTTTTGGGGTGATCTGCAAATCATCCACCCATCGCTCCCCGCCACCCCGTTGGGTGCAAACACTGCGGCGGTCTATATGGCGCTGGCCAATGACGGCCCCACGGATGAACGTCTGCTCGGGGCAGAGACGCCCTTTGGCAAGCTGCGGTTCCTCCACCCCGTCACGGATGCACAAGGCGCAACCACCATGCAAGAACGCGCGTGGATTGACATTCCGGCAGGCGAGGTTGTGTTGCTGTCACGGGGCGAAATGCGCGGCAGCCTTGCCAATGTGAACCGCCCCTTGTTTGAGGGCGCGGAATTGACCGGCGCGATGATTTTTCAACAGCGCGGCCGGTTCGATATGTTTTTCCTGATCGATCCGATGGAAACTGAAACCGAACACGATCCCGTATCGCAAATGCCGCAAGCCGCCCCCCGGATCGACCGCGCCGCAGCGATTGCGCCGCAGCGATTGCGGACATCACAACGGCTGTGCGCGCCGAACGCGCAACACCGGATGCCATTATCGCGCCGATCACCATTGCGGGCGATATAGCCATCGCGGGCTGGACCTTTGGCTTTGAGGCTGCGCGGGTTTTCTTGCGAAACGGACCGGAGGGCTGGAGGGCCGGGCTGATATCAAACGACAGCCTTCTCTTGCCCTCAACGCTCGTCAGCCTTGGTATGTCACGGCGCGACAGCACCCCCTTTCTGGCGGAAGTCAGGGCGCAAGAGGCAGCGCTTGGCCCCGATTTCTCTGCGCGGTTCGATGCCTTCGGGAGAACGGCCTATCCGCAAGCGCCACCTGAAGCCTCCAATAACAGCGCCCCCAGATAAGGATCATCCAAATGGAACCCCTTCTTTTCGCAATGTTTTTCGGCGCAACCGTATTCGCCGCGCCGGTTCTGGCGCAAACCCCTGAACCGGCCGCCGAAGTGCAACTGGGCGAGATCACAATAACGGGGGCCTTTATTCGGGCAACCATGCCGCGTGCCCCCGTTGGTGCGGCCTATGTCACGATGACCAACACAGGCGCGCAAGATGACAGGCTACTGTCGGTTACTGCCCCCTTTGGCGAGACTGTCATGCTCCATGATATGGTCAACCATGATGGCATCATAGCCATGCACCCCCTGCCCCGAGGCCTGCCCATCCCCGCCGGCGAAAGCGTGTCACTGACCCCGGGCGGCAAGCATATGATGATCACCGGCCTGACGGAACGGCTTGAGAAAGGGCAGGCTGTGGATCTAACCTTGATGTTCGAGCTGGCCGGCGAAGTGACCCTGCGGTTTGATGTTTTGGCCCTGAATGCGCGCCGCCATCCCGGGGTTGGCAATGCGGGCGAAAACTAGAGCATCAATGCGCCTCTGCTGCGCCGCCCTTTGCGGGTGGTTTCATCAATAGGGCAGCAAAGGCAAGGCCCGCAAAGAGGCCCGTGATCAGATAAAACACATCGATAAACGACATTACCGTCGCCTGTGCCAGCACACGCCCGGCCATCTGCTGTAAAGCGGTCATCTCGCCGTCCAGCCCACGTGCGGATGCATTCGCGGCCAACATCTCCAGCTGGCGGACGGCCTCATCATTGGTCCAGTTCAGGGCCTCGGACAGACGTGCGCTGTGCAGACTGCTGCGATCGGTCAGCAATGTGTTGATGACAGCCAATCCAACCGCCCCCCCAAGGTTGCGCATCAGGTTATAGAGCCCCGACGCCCCCTTCATCTTATCTGCCGGCAAGGTGCCAAGTGCCAGGTTATTGATCGGCACCATGCATAACATCAAGGACGCCCCCCGAATGATCTGCGGCCACAGCAGTTCAGCGAAATCCCATTCCGCCGTCATTCCCGTCAACATCCAGGTGGATGAGGCAAACCCCAGAAAGCCCACAAGCAAGATGATCCGTAGATCGACCTTGGAGGAAAGCATGCCCACCACTGGCGCGCTGAGGAACATCGCAAGGCCGGAAATGAACACTGTCTGACCGATCATCAGGCTGTCATAGCCACGGATCGACGCCAGATACAGCGGGTAAAGATAAGTAAGCCCGTAAAGCCCAATCCCCATGGTAAAGCTGAAAACCGAGCCGACCGCGAAATTGGCATCCCTAAAAGCCGAAAAATCCACCAGCGGCTCATCGCGGGTAAAGGCGCGCCAGAATGTGACAACGCCGCCGACCACCATAACCAAGGTCATGATCGCAACCATGTGGTCATCGAACCAATCGTTTGACGGGCCTTCCTCCAGCACAAATTCCATTGCGCCCAGAAAGGCCGCCAAGGCACCAAGCCCCCACCAGTCAAACCGGTCAAACAGCTTCCAGTTCGGGCGGTCGAAATCAATAAGCATCCACGCGCCGATTGCCACGCCAATGCCGGGAATGACATTGACCAAAAACAGCCAATGCCAAGACATTGTATGGCTAAGATACCCCCCCACCGTAGGCCCCACCGTTGGCGCGAGCGTGGCAATCAGCCCGATCAAGGGCGAGACCACATTGCGCTTGGCTGGAGGGAAAATGGTAAAGGCTGCGGCAAAAACAGAAGGGATCATCCCGCCGCCCAAAAAGCCCTGAAGTGCGCGCCAGATGATCATCTCGGTGATGGTGGTCGAGGTGGCACACATAAAGCTGGCGCAGGTAAAACCTGCCGCCGCAATGGTAAATAGAACCCGCGTGGACATCATCCGCGCCAAGAAGCCGGAGAGCGGGATCATGATCACTTCGGCAATCAGATAAGAGGTCTGCACCCAGCTGATCTCATCCGAGCTGGCCCCCAAACCTGCCTGAATATCAGGCAACGAGGCCGAAACGATCTGGATGTCCAAAATCGCCATGAACATCCCGAAAACCATGATAAAAAAGGCAATCACACGCCGAGGTGTGAGTTCGGTCGAGACCTCTGGGGCTTGGGATGTCATGGCAGTTACTCGGCCTGAACCATTTTAGCGTGGGGGGTGCCGCTGCGCTTGTCGACTTCAACGACCGCAGACAAGCCGGCACGCAAATTGCCCACAACCAAAGCCGTCTCGGGAATACTGATCCGTACGGGAATACGCTGCACGATTTTGGTAAAGTTGCCGGTCGCGTTATCGGCAGGCAATAGCGAAAACACAGAGCCCGTCGCAGGCGAAATCGACTCCACCCGTCCTTCGAATGTCTTATCGGGGATGGCATCAAATGTGATGCCTACATGCGCCCCAAGGGCCACGTCAGCGATCTGGGTTTCTTTGAAATTTGCCTCGACATAAAGCGTATTCATCGGGACCAATGCAGCCAGCCGTGTGCCCGCCGTGACCAGATCGCCGATTTCAACCGACATATTACCAACAGTTCCATCCGTCGGGGCCCGTAAAACAGTAAGGTCCAGATTGCGCTGCGCTTGGGCAACGGCCAGTTCCAATTCATGCTTGGTCCCTTTGGCCTCGGCTTGCTGGGCATGCAACACACCGACCTGCGCCTCGGCATTGCGAATTGCGGCGGCTGCACTCGCCAAGGACGCCGTTGTGGTGTCAAGCAGCTCCGTCGCTTGGTCCAGTTGCGCCTGTGAGACGACATTGGTTGCAAGCAATTGGTGTGCACGATCATACGCCCGTTTGGCCGCCGTCAGTTGCGCCTGTGCAACCGCTTGCTGCGCCTGTGCTTGCACAACCCCGGCCTCGGCCGCTGCAATTTGCGCGCCGATACGGGCAATGGTTTGATCGGCCGTGCGTACCCGTTCTTTGGCAGTATCCAACGCGATCCGGTAATCACCATCATCCAACCGCAACAGAACCTGACCCGCCTTGACCTGTTCATTATGGTTTACCGCAACCTCAACGACATAGCCCTGCACCCGGCTGCTGATCAAAGTCGTGTCGGCGGTCACATAGGCGTCGTCGGTCTCGACCATGAAGCGGCCCGTGGTCCAATATCCAAAGCCAACGTCCGCAAGCCCCGCTACCAACACGAGCCCAACAACGCCAAATATCAGCCGTTTCCGGCGCGACTTTGGCGGGGCCGCTTCGCTTGCGGGCCGATCCGCCGACGCAGAGGTATCTTCTGTTTCACCGGTCTCGATGCTCTTGCTGTTGGGGCGCGACATTTGGGTATCCTTATCGTTCTGGATGCGGTGTCCGGGGCAGGAATGAATCGAACCGCATGGTTCGTTTTGTCGCATGTATGCCCGTCGAAACGCAAAGACAAGCCTTTATCAAACCGATCGGTTCGATTATGAATGTCATCATGGAAATCAAAGCACCCAAATCGCGTCGATACGCAGCAGGCCAAGACCCGGCCAAACGAGATGCCATCTTGGAAGGGGCTGCGCGCGTTTTCATGGAAAGCGGTTTTGATGCCGCCAGCGTCAATGACATCTGCCGCGCGGCAGACGTCTCAAAAAGCACGCTATATGTTTACTTCAACAACAAAGAAGACCTCTTTGAGGCCTTGATAGAACGCGAACGTAGCCGCGTTTTTCTGGGTCTGGAGGAATGCCTTCGTGGCGACCGCGATTTCAGGGAAAAGCTTTATGATTTCACCTTCACCTTGGCGCAGATGCTTTGCACCCCTGAGGTGATCCGGTCACAGCGCACAGTGATCGCGATGGCCGAACGCATACCCCAATGTGGCAGCCGGTTTTATGACGGCGGCGGCTTGCGGATGAAGCAGCTTATTCAACGGTTCCTAGAGGATGAGGTCGCGAAAAAGACGCTTGAGATTGCGGACACAACGCTTGCCGCATATCAATTGATTGAACTTTCCAGTGCGGGGCTGTGGCGCCAGTGCCTGTTCAACAAAATCCCAAGCCCCCCTCCGACAGAAAACCTGCGCACGACATCACGCAGCGCGGTTGATGTCTTTCTTGCGATGTATTGCAGGCATGAGGCCTGACCCCAACGCCATCAAATGCGGGCGATCCACCATCATGCACCTCAATATAGATGCTGCGTGCCCGTACGGCCCGAAATCTGGTTAAGCACCGCATCCATCGCATGATTTGCATCAGGCCACCGTACACGGTGGAAAACTCGACACAAATGACGGGCCATAAATATCTCAGCAAGATTACCTAACAGCTTGCCCTAGAATACAAACAATATTTCCATGGGCTTCTCCGCGCTGGGTTGTGACCGCTGGCATAGGCGACCGGTCGCGCTATGCCAGCAGATCAAAATAGCCCTTCCGGCTTACTTCTGCGCATGACGGATTGGCGATGCATCAGCAGAACCATTATCAAGACGCGCCTGCGACCAGTTCAGCCAGAGCAACAGCACGGTCAAGACGGCACCTGCAACCTCAACCGCAAAGGCGGGCCAAAACAATGCCACCACGCCGGGCACAATCAGAACCCGCATCCACAGTGCCATTGGCCCCCAAAGGAACCCTTCAAGCGCCGCCGAAAAGGCAACCAGCGCAAGGATTGCGATGGCCCCGCTCCACAACACCAATGGTAACGGACCGCCGAGGATAATTTCCTCGTTGAACACCATAAACAGCGGAATGAGATAAAGACCCTTGGCGTATTTCCACGCCTGAAAGCTGGTCTCCATCGGCTTCGATCCGGCAATCGCCGCGCCCGCAAAACCGGCAAGGGCAACCGGGGGGGTCACATTGCTATCCTGACTGTACCAGAACACCACGAGATGGGCGATCAGAATGGGCATGCCGAATTGTTCAGTTAGCGCAGGGCCGACCAGGATGATCAAAACGATATAGGCCGCAGTCACCGGCAGCCCCATGCCAAGGATCAGACTTGCCAACAGCACAAGAACCAAAGCCAGCAAGATATTTCCGCCCGAAAACGCGATCATCATGGCCGAAAACTTCAAACCCAGCCCCGTCAACCCGACAACCCCGACAACGATACCGGCCACAGCACAGGCCATTGATACCGCAACAGCATTCCGTGCGCCCAGCTCCAGCGCCTCTAGCGTCAGAGCAACACCGCGGCGGCACAATACGGCGAAACCTGCCATCGACGGGCTGCCCGATGCAAACGTCCACATCGCACGCGCAGAGGCCGCCGCGAGAATGGAAAGGATCGCGTAGAACCCGACTCGCATCGGTGAATATCCCGCAACCAACAGCGCGATAAGGGCAACGAGCGGCAACAAGAAGTGCCAACCCTCGGCCAGCACATCGCGTACATTCGGCAGATCTTTGGTGTCCAACCCTTGCATGCCTTGCTTCACTGCGGCGATGTGAACCAGCAGGTACACGGTGCCGAAATACAGGATGGCCGGGAAGATAGAGACAAGCACAATCTCGACATAGGGCACCCGCGTAAACTCGCTCATCAGGAACGCCCCTGCACCCATCAGCGGCGGCATGATCTGCCCGCCGGTTGAGGCAGCGGCCTCGATCCCGCCGGCCTGTGCGGGCCGGTAGCCAAGCTTTTTCATAAGCGGAATCGTAAAGGCACCAGTGGTCACGACATTGGCGATCGCAGAGCCGGAGATGGACCCCATGCCCGCACTTGCGATAACGGCGGCCTTGGCCGGACCACCCCGTTGACGGCCCGTCGCAGCATAGGCCAGATCAATAAAGAACTTGCCTGCACCGGTTGCCTCAAGGAAGGCGCCGAACAGCACGAAGATGAAAACAAACGTGGCCGCAACCCCCAGCGGGATACCAAAGATGCCCTCTGCCCCAAGGGTCATCTGGC
This sequence comes from Pseudorhodobacter turbinis, assembly GCF_005234135.1. Classification (NCBI taxonomy): domain Bacteria; kingdom Pseudomonadati; phylum Pseudomonadota; class Alphaproteobacteria; order Rhodobacterales; family Paracoccaceae; genus Pseudorhodobacter; species Pseudorhodobacter turbinis. The sequence continues at coordinate 1,168,955 of NZ_CP039965.1, read as the reverse complement.
TGGCCAGGCGATCAAGCGAATAGCCGCGATGGTTCAAGATGCCGGGCATCCAATCGGCCAGAAACGGCAGCTCTCCGCGACGTCCAGAAAAGGCATAGGCGATAAAGAACGCGCCAATGACAGTCATGCCAAGACCCACAGCGCGGCGCGCGCCTTCTAGCACCACAACGATGGTCAGAATACCGATCCAGACGTCAACACTACGGGGAAAGATCTGATTGGCGATGACGTCGATGTTAACCGGCAGCCAAGCACCCGCGACGATGCTGGCGGCCATCAACGTGCCGTCGATGGCCCATCCCAATGGCCCCCGAGGCTTGTGTTGGCCGAACACCGGATAGATCAGGAAGCACAGCACCAAGATAAACCCAAGGTGAATTGGGCGCTGAAAGAACAATCCCAAAGGCTGCACACCCGCAGCATAAAGCTGGAACAACGACAGCAATATCCCGATCACGGTGATCGCGCGCAGGACAAGCCACGGCTGGGCTGGCGGGGTCAGGGGGGCGTTAGGGTCTGCGTTCATCAGTTTGTATTCCTAATCAAGGCGATTTCTACCCGTTCGCGCGGTGCTACGGCAGAAAGCGAAACGGTTTTGCGGCCGACCTGCAAACGGTGGTCGACAGGCCCCAACCCGGGACGCAGGATATAGGCATCATTGGGAACCGGCTCGTCGATATTCAGGATAAGGTAGCCACCCTCACCGTCCGATACCTGCGTTCCACGGCCGGGGATATGCCCCAGACCGGCGGCAAAATCCGGCAGATGTGATTGCACAAGCACCATATGCCCGTCGCGGTTTTCATAGCAGTCCGACACCTCGAACCCTTCGACAGAATGATGCCAAAGCACACACCATCCGGTGCCACGCGGCACGTCAAAACGGGCAATCTCGCGGCCATCCTCATGTGTGGCGACCAGTTGGTCTGCCATGCTCATGCCTGCGGTCAGGATAAGGAGGAGGGCACAAAGCCCCCCTCTTACCATATGCTTCACTCGCGCAGAGCGTCCGGAACATCCGCGCCGACTTCGTCATAATAACGCAGCGCACCGGCGTGCAACGGGATCGGTGTCGCACCCATTGTGAATTCGACCGTGGTCTCATTCGCCGCAGGATGCACGGCCCGAAGATCTGCGATGTTCTCGAACATCGCCTTGGTCAAGCTGTAAGCCAGATCGTCAGACATCTCGGACGACACGGCCAGAACGTTCGGAATACCGAGAACGGCAATATCGTCGTCCACACCGGCATAGCTGCCACCGGCCAAGGAGGTCAGGGCAAAGGTTGCATCTGCATCCATGGCGGCCTTCAACTCATCCTCGCTTAGCGGGATCATGACGATGCTTTGCGTCGTCGCAAGGTTCAGAACCGATGAGGTCGGTGCACCAACAGACCAGAACCCCACGTCGATATCGCCGTTGGCAAGGGCGTCTGCGGTCTCATTGAAGTTCAAGCGCTGCTCATCGATGTCATCATAGGTGATGCCATTCGCCTCAAGGATAGCGGCGGCGTTCACTTCGGTGCCCGACCCGGGCGCCCCGACCGAAACGCGCTTGCCCCGCAGGTCTTGCAGGCTGGTGATCCCGCTGCCTTCAAGCGCCACAATGTGTATCATGTTTGCATATAGCGAGGCGAGCCCACGCACCATCGGCAACTGCTGCCCGTCGAACTTTCCTGTGCCCGTATAAGCCTGCGCGACCGTATCGGCCAAGCCGATTGCAAGGTCCGCATCGCCTGTGGCAATCAGGCCCATATTTTCAACCGAGGCGCCGGTGACCTCTGCGGTCGCGGAATAACCCTCAACGTGGTTATTGACAATTTCGGCCAAGCCGCCACCGATCGGATAATACGTCCCGCCGGTTCCGCCCGTTGCAATCGACAGCTGGTCTTGCGCCAGCGCAGGGGCGCCAAAGCTCATCGCGACCAAGGCTGCGGGGCCGATTAGACCAAGCGACCGACCAAACATTTTTTCTAGCATAGTGTCCTCCCATAACGGGCAAATTGCCCATATCGTCCCGCGTTTTCCGGAACTTGCGCTATAATAACCAAAAACAAAGAAATTAACATAGGCTCGGCACCCAAATGTAGCGCATTAAACAATCACGTTACGTGAATGATAAATACAGCACCCGGACTGCCCCGCCCGTTGATCACCCAAGCCCCAAACGTAAGGATTTTGGGACATGGAACAGGATCACCGGATAGGCGTGGCTATTGTTCAGCACCCAGATCTCGGGCAATTTGCTCCATTTCGGCATCAGAAAGCCGAGGGGGCAAAGTGTGCCCCTCAGGCCCTTCCAAAAGATATGCTTGGGAGGTGACGTCATGCGCGTGATGCATGGGAACCACATGGGCATGCGCATGAGACACATGAATTCCGGTGTAGAACAGGGCGACGCGCTCAACCGCATAAAGGGCCTTCATACGCTTCGCCAAACGTTGAGCGCAGCTGGTAATCCGCGTTGCCAGCTCCTCTGGCAGATCTTCGAACCAAGCATGGTGTGATTTGGGAATGACAAGCACATGGCCCGCGCGGATCGGATGCAAATCCAGGAAGGCCATAATGTGGTCATCCTCATAGATACGATGAGCGGGCAGCTCGCGGGCAGCGATCCGGCAAAACAGACAACTATCATTCATATGTCGATCTTTCATTCGCCCCATCGGGGGGTGGTGTGATGCCGCAAACGCCGGCTCAAAAGATGAAAGGTCATGCCCCCACTCCGGGGCATGACCAATACCCGTTGTATATTCCTATAATAACTACTAATTATCAATGAGTTACGTTAATACCTAGCGGCAGGAAAACCATCAATACAAATAGACCGCCGTCAATAGTGCGACAATCTCATCGGCGGCATCATAGAGCGCTAGCGTTTCGCCATTGATACGGTAGCTTTGCGTAGCTTCAAGGGCCAGCGCGAGGCTTTGTTCCGATGTACCCAGCGGTGGCGGACATGCCATGAGTGTCCCGGCCGTTCTGCCAAAGCTCAATATACCGTCTTGCTTTGTAAAATCACCCATCATCGCGTTGCATCCCACTGTCGCAGAGAACCGGCCGTCGTTTTCGCGCAGGATCATATGTGCCTCGCGACCACCTGAGGGCAGGCCAACAACATCCGCACCTGCCAGCGCATCGATCCGCCAATAGGTGTTTGTCAGCGATGCATCGGCGCGTTGGCGCTCGCATGTGATGCCGGGGCGTGTGCGAACGAACCGGTTCACAACAAGGCTACGCTGCGCCGGTCCCTCCATCGCGGGGCGCATCACTATGGACCCTTCGACATTCACGTACAGCGGGGCACCTGCTGCCGGTTGATCGGCAAGATACGCCCGCTCCATCGCGAGGTAATCGCCGTCCATGGCCACAGGATAGCTGCGCCCCGTACGACACTCCTGAAACATTGCAGCATCGGCCATATAGGTCATCATGCCTCCTAGAAAGACATTCTCGACATCGGTTTCATCCAACATGCCGTTTCCCGTCAGCTCGTAGGGGAGGTCGGATGAAATTACATTTCCCTCCATATCCAATTGCCGGATCCGGTTCGGCGATTTCACTTCCCACTGGTTGGGCGTCTCGGTCAAACCTGACAGGACAACTGTTTTGCTTTGCGCCTCCGAATACCAAAAGCCGGTATCGTCCTGAATGTTGTCGCCGGGATCCCCGCCATGGCCCAGCCATTCCCGGCGCAGGTGATAGCCCTGATCAGGCCAGAGATCGAGATGATAGGAGATGCCTTCACAATCCGCGCAAGGAAGCGTGCCTTTGAAGGTTGCAGGCAATTGCAGGCCGTGCGCCCCGATTTGCGATTGCTCCGCGACAGGGTCTCGACCAGCCTCAGAGGTAACCCGCACCATAACAAGGTTGACCTCATCCGGTTCGCCCCGCGTGATTACGGGCGCGACGGTATCGGTGGTAAACATCATTTGTTCCCCGGCCCAAAGCGTCGCCCGAACCGCATAGCTGTGGTTTTGTTTGATCTCGCTTGCATCATACTCAACCTCAAACGCGTAAGGTGGGCCGCCTGCATTATTGATCTCGGCGCGGCCCAGCTCAACCGTCGGCGCGCCGGCGCGGGAAACATCGGACAAAACCACGACCAGGCGCGCATCTGCTGGCGGCATGATCCGCTCGCGGAAGGTCGCGGTGCCGGTAACGGTCTCGGCGGTCGCGACCCCACCGAACACGCATACAAGGGCCAGAACTATCGCCACACAGCGGGAGTAGAACATCATCATCTCTTTCGATTGCGAGAAGTTTTTCAAACCCTCAAAAGGTTAGGTTTCCGAGTTGCCTAATCGCGGCACCGGGCCACTCGGGTTCAGGATGAAAGGATCTGGCGCGGATGTCCAGATCTCTGAATGCACTCAACGCTGCTGTCGTGGACAGCTGTTTGAAGAACACTTCCTTACAGGCACCGTTCGTCCGAGCTGACCGCCGCAGGGGAAACATGATCCCGATAGACCGGAAGCCAGCCATGTATTAACATTCAAACTGGGTTGCCCGAGGGGGACACTCCAACCCTCAAACTTTAAAATTAAAAGATGTCCGGCAAATGAAAGCCTTGCCACAAAAGTATAAGCCGGTAATTGGGGCTGCAAATTGAAGAAGTGGAACAGCTATGGCGGCGAAAGCGATTGAACAAAATTCCCATAGCGTTCGCGAGCATCGGGAGAAAGCTCTTGAGGTGGCAATCGGCCGTGAAGTGCGGGCGTTGCGCAGAAAAAGAGATATCACGGTTTCTGAACTCTCCGGTGCGACGGGGCTTTCGATCGGGATGCTGTCCAAGATTGAACACGGCAATATTTCCCCATCGTTGACCACGCTTCAAACGCTTGCCAATGCGCTCTCGGTCCCGTTGACGACGTTTTTTCACAGGTTCGAAGAGACGCGCATGGCCGTGCACACCAAATCCGGCGAAGGGCTTGCACTGGAGCGCCAAAGCACGAGCGAGAGCTATCAATACACTTTGCTGGGCCATATTGGCGCCAATGCAAGCGGCGTTATTGTTGAACCTTTTCTGATTACCCTGACCGAAGGCGCGGATGACTTCCCGACCTTTCAGCATGGCGGAATAGAAACGATCTATATGCTGGAAGGCGAAATCGACTATCGTCATGGTAAGGAAATATATTCACTAAAACCCGGCGATACGCTTTTCTTTGATACGGATGTGCCGCATGGGCCAAAGGCCCTAATCAAATTTCCAGCCCGCTATATCGCGGTTATCTGCTATCCGGTGAAGCCTTAGGCCTTCAACCCGAGCGCGCCGAACCGCACCGTCAAATAGGTCGGCACACCGTTTTACGACCCCTGCGTGGACGTCATATTGCACGGGCCGCACATCGCCCCCCGAGAAAATAACTTGCTTGTCAGGAAGAAAAGCGCGACAACGTGGCTGAGTGTAAGCGGGCGATCACCATTTCGCCGGGCATTTATACACCTGTCCCGCAACTGTGGGACGACCGTTGTGCCGAATGACAGGCGCAACCAAGCAGGGAAGAATATATATGAAAACGATGACAACAGCTTTGACAGCTGCAGCGCTTACTATTGTGCCGTTTGCGGCGATGTCTGCGGATAGCAGCGATCCAATCGTAATTCCGATCCACAACTGGTCCAGCCAAATTGTGATGTCCAAAATTGTAGGCGAAATGCTGGAAGGCATCGGCAACCATGTAGAATACGTGACCACCGACAGCCAGGCGGTTTATGAATCGCTGCGGCTGGGGGATGTGACACTGGAGATGGAAGTGTGGGAAGGTGCTTTTGGCGCATCCTTCCGCACGGCAATGGATAAGGGCGGCATCGTTGATGTCGGCGACCACAACGCGGTCACCCGCGAAGACTGGTGGTACCCGATGTGGACCAAAGAGGCATGCCCCGGCTTGCCCGACTGGGAAGCGCTGAACGAATGTGCCGCCGTGTTTGCAACACCGGAAACCGGCGACAAGGGCCGTTATCTTGATGGTCCGGTTGACTGGCTGAAACATGGTCAGGAACGCGTCGCAGCCCTCGATATGGATTTTGTCGTGGTGAACGCCGGATCTGCGGCGGCACTTTGGGCTGAAATCGGCGCGGCCGAAGCGGACAAACGTCCGGTTGTGGTTTTCAACTGGACACCAAACTTTGCCGAGGCTGTTTGGCCCGGCGAATTCGTGGAATTCCCTGCTTGGGAAGACGGCTGTGACACCGATCCCGCCGTTGGCCCGAACCCCGACGAGGTTTTTGACTGTGGCAACCCTGCCGACGGCTATCTGAAAAAAGCCGCGTGGGAAGGTATGGAAGAAAAATGGCCCGATGCATTCCATGTGCTGCAGCAGATCAACTTCACCAACCCCCAAATCGCTGCAATGGCCAAGCTTGTCGATATCGACGACATGGAGCCGGAAGACGCGGCGATCGAATGGATGGACGCCAATAAAGCCGTTTGGGAATCTTGGGTAAAGTAACCCTCTAGCCTTCAAAACTTTGATACCTCCGCCCAAAGGATACTGGGCGGAGGACTTATTTAAAGGATTCAAATGTCAGCCGAAACACCCGTCATCTCTTGCAAGGAAATATGGAAAATCTTTGGAGACAAACCAAAAGATTTTTACAAAAACATGCGCCCCGGAATGAGCTTCGATGAAATCCACGCCAAGGGTTACATCGCAGGCGTCAAGAATGTTTCCATTGACGTGCAAAAGGGTGAGATGCTGGTGATCATGGGGCTTTCGGGCTCTGGCAAGTCGACATTGGTGCGCTGCTTTTCCCGCCTGCATGACATTACCGCCGGCACAATTACCGTCGACGGGCAGGATATTATGGCCCTGCCTGAAAAAGAGCTGATAGAGCTGCGCCGCTCCAAGATGGGCATGGTGTTTCAGTCGTTCGGCTTGCTCCCGCATCGCTCGGTTCTTGAAAACGTCGCCTTTCCGCTGGAAATGCGCGGGCAAGACAAACACACCCGCCGCGAACGCGCGATGGAGGTGATCGAGCTGGTCGGCCTTAAAGGGCGCGAGGATTATTTCCCGCGTGAGCTTTCCGGCGGGCAACAGCAACGCGTTGGCATCGCGCGCAGCCTGGCAATCGAGCCCGATATCTGGTTCCTGGATGAGCCTTTCGGCGCCCTGGACCCGTTGATCCGCAAGGAAATGCAGGATGAATTCTTGCGGCTGCAAAAGCTTTTGAACAAGACGATTGTCTTTATTACCCATGACTTTGACGAGGCCCTGCGCCTCGCCGACCGTATCGCCATCATGAAAAGCGGCATGATCGAGCAATGCGATACCCCTGACAAGATCGTGCTGAACCCGGCCACCGAATATGTGCGCAAGTTCACGCATGACGTGGATAAAGCCCGCGTCGTGCGCGCAGGCGGGCTGATGGTCGCGGGTCTGTCGGGTGAAGGACAGCCGGTGGATGTGCGATCCAGCGTTGCCGCGATGGCGCGCATGCTGGTCAACGATTCACGCGATACGATTCCGGTGCAAAAAGCCGGTGTCGTGATCGGGGCGCTGCCACGCAAGGCCGCGCTCGATATCCTGCTTGGGGCAGAGGTATGAGCGAACAAACGTTATTCTTGCCCGCATTTTCCCGCCCTATCGGAAAACCGCAGATCGCCCTTGGCCTTGTCGGGGCGGCGATCCTTCTGACCGTGCTTCAGTACCTTGGGCTTTTGCCCGCATGGCTGCACCGCGTTCCTGACGCGATTGTTCCGAACTTTGCCGGCTGGCTGGATATCATCTTTAATTTCGTCAAAGATGATTTGGGCCTGCTGGCGTTCACGCGCACCCTGACCGAAGGGTTGGAGTGGCTGCTTGATGCCTCGGGGAATATCTTCTTTGGCAAGCGCCGCTGGCCCTATCTGGGGCCGATCCCATGGACTGCGCTGACCGCCGTAATGGCCGTCATCGGATATAGCCTTGGCGGCTGGCGGCTGGCGCTTCTTTCCGGCGGGACACTGGTTTGGACGGCGCTGATCGGCCAATGGGAAATTGCGATGCAGACGATGTCTGTTCTTGTCATCGCAGCCCCTATTGCCTTTGTAATCGGGCTTTCGCTGGGGATCGCGGCGTGGAAATACGCTTGGGTGGATAAGGTCATCAAGCCGGTTCTGTCTGTGCTGCAAACACTGCCGTTTTTCACCTATCTGTTGCCGGCCGTTATCTTTTTTAAGGTTGGCCCTACTGCGGGCGCAGTTGCAACGATGGTTTATGCCGTGCCGCCGATGATCTTGATGACAACGCTGGGGTTGCAAAAGGTTTCCCCCGAGGTGGTCGAGGCGGGAAAGATGAGCGGCTGCTCCAGATACCAGATGCTTCGCCATGTCTACCTTCCTTCAGCACGCACCGAGATCTTGGTTGGCGTCAATCAGGTTATAATGCTGTGCCTTGCCATGGTGGTTTTGACAGCATTTATCGGCATGCCCGGGCTGGGCGCAAAACTACTGGCTATGATGGGCAGCTTCAAGCTGGGTCGGTCGTTTGAAATTGGTGTCACGATCGTGCTTCTGGCCGTGACGCTGGACCGGATGTCAAAAGCATGGGTGGCCAAACAACCCGTCCATTTTGTACGTGGCACCCCGATTTGGAAGCGGCATAAAATGCTGCTTTTGGGGGCCGCGCTGTTTGGTGGCTTCTTGATCATATCCATGTTTATCCCCGAGGCGACCGTGATTGGCCGCAAACAACACTTCAGTCAGGGCAAGGAACTGGACGACCTGATCAAAGGGTTCCTGAACATCGAGTGGGTCAAGGCCACGACAGGGTTTTTGCGGGCGTTCCTGAACGTCAAAATACTCATCCCGTTCCGCAACTTCATGTTGTCAATCCCGACCCCGGCCTTCATCTTGCTGGTCGTGTCATTTGTGTTTGCATTGGCAGGGCGCAAGCAAGCGGTCTATGCGCTGGTGTTCTTTTCGCTGGTGGCCTTGTCGGGCTGGTGGGATCGGGCCGTGATTACGCTTTATTCCGTGATCTCGGCAGTGGTTTTGGCGGCGTTGATCGGGCTGCCGATCGGCATTCTTGCCGCGAGATCGCAGAAATGGTCGAAACGGGTTTTGTTGATTTGCGATACGGCGCAAACCTTTCCCAGCTTCGTCTACCTGATCCCTGCCATCATGTTGTTCGGCATCACAGATATTGCCGTGATCTTTTCCATCCTGATTTTCGCGATGGTGCCCCTGACACGTTACACCATCGAAGGCTTGCGGACGGTACCAATGGAGATATTGGAAGCGGCTGATATGTCCGGCTCGACCAAGATGCAAAAGCTATGGCACGTGCAGCTTCCGCTCGCGCTGCCGACAATGGCTATCGGGTTCAATCAGGCGATCATGTTTGCCTTCTTTATGGTGATCATTGCCGCCTTCATCGGCACGCAGGATCTGGGGCAAGAGCTGCAAAGGACGCTGGCCGGAACAGACCTTGGCAAGAACTTCGTGTTGGGGATTTGTGTTTCCTTGATGGCACTGACATTTGATCTGGCGATCATGAAGTGGGCTGCTGATAAAAAACAGGCACTGGGCCTGCCATAGGCTGCGGCTGTTTTGGCTGGAATTGACAGTTCAGAGGACATCCTCTGAACTGTCACCCAAGAAGCGGCTGACCGTGCGGAGGGACTGCGTCTCATCACAAGCGATCTTGATCACGATCAGGATCGGCAGCGCCACCACCATCCCCATCACCGACCAGATCCATGCAAAAAATGCGACTGCCATAAAGACAACGGTCGTATTAAGGCGCATCCGGCGCGAGATAAGAAGGGGTGTCACCAACTGCCCCTCGAATGAGGTCAGCGCCATATAGGTGACAAAGACGCCGACGGCCGACCAGGTGCCTTCAAGGCTAATGAAGGCAACGGCCCCTGCGATGGCCGCCCCCAGCAAACCGCCCAGAAATGGCACAAAGTTTAGCCCGAAGGCCACAAAGCCAAAGACCACAGCCCCCGGCAACCCCCAAAGAAACATCGCGACACCAACGGCGACACCCAAGCCGAAATTGATAAGCGTGATGCCCCCGAGATAATATCCAAGGCGGTCCTCTATCGCATAGACCACCGAAACCGCACGGCGCTTTTCGCCAAAACGTTCAAAGCTCTGGACGGTTTTGATCAGGAACATATCCCCCGATGCAACCAGAAAAAACAGCAAGATAAGCGCAAACAGGATGCGGCTGAGATAGCCCGGGGCCAAGCTGAACAGCGTGGTCATCATTCCGGTTCTGGAAACGACCTCCACCTCAACCCGCTCGGGGTTTTGGTTATCCATGATGCCTTCGGCGGCGACGGTTGCATCATTGATCGCCTCCAGCGTGCCCCCCGAGCTGGCCAGCTTCTCTTTGATTTGCTCCATCAGCCAAGGCAGATCTTCGATGAATTGCGCCGTCGGTGCGCTAAGCTGAACCAGCAGCAGGCCGATCAACATCGCAAGTACGGTGGTAAAAAGAATGGCCGATATAAAGGGCGGAATTCCAATCCGCTGCAACCAGCGCCGCGGCCGGTTCAAAACAAAATAGCCCAGAAAAGCCGCCGTAACGGGTATCAGGAAATCACCGGCCCAGACCATCGTCTGCAGCAGCAAAATCAGGAAAATACCGATGATTGCAAACTCTGCCCGCCCGTATGGGCGGGGTGAGGCAGTTTCGGGCCGCGCGACGTTTTCTTCGGCCATTTAATGGGCTCCTGTCCGGTTTGTAGCTGCGCGCCTACCGTCATCTATCCGCCCAGCATCATGCGCCACGGCGCGCTGGTCAACCGGCAATCTCATAGCCCGGGCGGGCTATGATGATGTCTTTGCCGTCGCTCAAAATACAAAGCCAATAATCGCGCCAACAACGACAACAACACCAACGATGTAAAAGATATTATGCATGACTACTTCCTTTTAAAAGCGGGCCGCCTGATAGACCCTTTGATTGAAAGCTAACGCCAACCCGCGCCACTTGGTTCCCCGAAGGTCCGCAGCCTGATCCAGGGCACGGGTTGCTGTCTGCACCCGATTTGCTATCATGGCGCGGAAAGCTCTCAACGGCTGTCTTGGCACCCGGCGGCAGCTTATTTTCCGGAGGCACGACAATGACCGACAAGCCCAATACAACGCGGCGACGCGCCTTATGGGCTTTCGGGGCGCTTGCCGTCGGGGGGTGGGTTTACGGCGTGCCACGCCTTGCCGCATGGTGGCCCAGCAAGCTGGTATATCGTGACCTTGAAGGGCTGGCCCCCTTCCGCGAATTGGGCAGCGCGGGTGCAGTCTCTGGTGCAAATGCTATGTTCATCGGGCTTGACGGCGAGCCAACCCCGGATGCGGCCAGACGCATGGCCGAGGTCCGTGCCGATCCCTGCGCCGCGCTCTTTGGAAAAACCACAGATCCGCGCCTTCCAGTTGCGCTCTTTTCGGATTTCAACTGCCCCAATTGCCGACTGCTGGAGACAAGCCTTGCAGCCTATCAGGCAAAGAACCCGGATGTCTTGCGCATCAAACGCTTTCAGCTTCCGCTGCTTGGCGCGGCCTCTGTAACGGCAAGCAAGGCCGTGCTGGCCGCCGATCTTCAAGGGGGCTACGGCGCGATGTATGACCGGCTCAAGCGGAACCGAATGGTGACAGATCCGGATCTGGTCTATACGTTTGCCGAGGAAATCGGCTTGGATGGTTCACAATTGATTGTCGATATGAAACGCCCCGCGATTGATCAAGCGCTGGATCAGGCCAAGGCAATCGCCTCTGTTTTCGGGTTTTACGGCACCCCCGCCACGGTCATCGGCCGCACGGCGTTTCTTGGGGCCATTTCCGCCGCAGATATCGCCCGCATCATCGAAGCCGAGCGAAAACTGCCGTCCCTGCCTTGCCAAACGGGCTGATACCGACCCAAAACAACTCTTTGTGTCGGCAAGAAATAGCCTATCACCCTATGGTAGATTGATCACCCCCCGTGCCTATCTGATTCTATGCTACGCTGGCACCAAGGACAGTTTTCATGCGCTGGGGGCGTAAGTTCACGTAATCGCACGCCATTTTTTCTACGCTATCGCGCCCCCTGATTTATCAAAGGTGCCTTATGCCAAAAAAGATCACGCTGACCGAACTCAAAGCCAAGATCCGCGACATCGACACGCCGGATGCCGAAATCGCCACCTATCTGGAACTTGCCCCCGAGCAGTCCGATGCCTTTGCCCCGCAGGTGCGCATCAATCCCGAACTGGTGGACGATGAGGGGCTAGAGGCCGATATCGCGATGCGGTTTTTCAATGCGATGTCCAAGCGGCGGCGGCAACAGAAATACCTGCGCAAGATCAAGGATGGCTGGACCGGACTGCGGATTGTCTCGGAAGGGGATAGCTGGTTTCAATACCCCTTCCTGCTGGAGGATGTGATTGACCAACTGTCTGAGGATTACGCGATCTACAGCCTCGGCGCGGCGGGGGATCTGGTGCAGGATATGCTGGATCAGGACGAAATTTTGCAAGCGGTGCGCGACCACAACCCGCATCTAGTTTTGATCAGCGGCGGCGGCAATGATCTTTTGGGCGATGGTATGCTGCAAACTGCGCTGCATCCCTTCAAGACCGGCAGGCCCAGCAAGGATTACCCCAATGCGGCCTTTGACAAGCGCATCAAGGCGATCATCAGCATTTACCGTTCGATCTTTACCGCGCTGCTGACGGAATTCCCCAACCTCAAAATCCTGTGCCACGGTTATGATTATGCCGAGCCCGCAAATGCGCGTTGGCTGGGCAAACCGATGGCGGCCTTGGGCATCACCGACTACACGCTTCAGGTGCAGATCGTGGCGGAAATGATCGACCGTTTCAACACGGCGCTGGTGGGGCTGGCCAATGAATTTCCCGGCGCGGTGGTGCGGGTCAATTGCCTTAATTCGGTGCGCGGCAACTGGCATGACGAATTGCACCCCAACAATATCGGCTATGCCCAAGCCGCCAATCAGTTCCGCGCGGTGATCGGGTCGATGTTCGGCTCCACCACCCCACAAGAGGTGTCGCCACAGCTATCGCCAGGCAAAGAGGCGATGATCAAGGCCACGGATTTGGAACCCGAAGCCTTTCGTGAACTGGTCGACCATCGTGGCCGTGAGCTGTTGGACATCCCGCTGCCGCCCACCGATGACGAAACCCGCCGAAAGGAGATCGAGCAAGACATCTCGCAGCATTTTGAGAAAATCTCGGGCGGGGCGGATTTTCTGCCCGCCAATTTCCTCTATCGCGGGGCGGATGCGGCGGCCTCGGTCTGCCGGATCAACCTGCCGGGCGGCTCGGGCACCGGCTTTTTGATCGCCACCCGCAGCTTTATCATGACCAACAACCATGTCATCGCCACCAAGGATGAGGCCCGTGAGGCCATTGCCGAATTCCGCTTTGAGGAGGGCAGTGAAAGCCTGATGGTAAACCTTGATCCCGACTGGTTTTTCGTCACCTCCAAAGAGCTGGATTTCACCATTGTCGGCTGTAACGAGCCGGGGCTGGATTATTTTGAACCGATCCCGCTGTTACGCAACCCCTCGACGGTGACGCGCGGCGAGCAGGTCAATATCGTCCAACACCCGCGCGGCCGCCCCAAAGAGGTCGCCCTCCATAATAACAAGGTGTTGCGGGTCAAGGACAGGGTTATCTGGTATGAAACCGATACCGAGCCGGGATCATCCGGCAGCCCGGTTTTCAACAACACATGGGATCTCGTTGCCCTGCATCACGCGGGCTGGATTGAGGGCGGCGTCACCACCAATGAGGGCGTGCGGATCGCCGCGATCGTCTCGCATCTTGTGGCACGCCAGCATGTCGAATCCAGCGCCTCCAATACTTTGATGGAGCTGCTTTCGACCATTCCCGACAGTTCCCCGCATCTTGGGTTTTTCGACATTGCGGGCATCACTGGCGCGCGCACCCAAGAAGTCGAAGTGCCGGAATACAAAGGCTCGCTTGAATTTGCCGATATCGGCTTTTGGAATATCGAGCATTTCAACGATGCCATTTCCGATGCACGGGTGGATAAGGTGGCTGGCGTTCTGGGTCATCTGTCGCTGGACGCGGTTGGTCTGGTCGAGGTACAGCGCGACGCGATGGACCGCTTGATCGCATCGCTTCAAGCGCTCGGGCATAGCTATGATTACAAATATCTTGATGTCAAAGGGCGTCAGGATCTGGCCGTGCTTTATGACAGCAAAACCACCGAGGTGACGATTTCCGCGAAAATCCTGAACCGCCATAAATCGGCTTGGGCCGCGACAACCGCCACGGGACGCACGGCCTTTCCGCGCCGTCCCCTGATCGCCCATGTCACAGTGGCCCCAAATACCAAGGACGGTATGCCGGTGGAATTCATCATGGTTCTGCTGCACCTCAAGGCCTTTGGCGATCCTGAAAGCAAGGCCCGCCGCCGTCTTGCCGCCGAGATCCTGACCGAGGTGATTGCCGATATCCGCGAGACCGAAAAGCTGCCGGTGGTTCTGGGTGGCGATCTGAACGAGACCTTGAACACCGATGTTTTGGGGCCGCTTACCGATGCGCCGGATCTTTTTACCCTGACCACGGATGACGCCGCCAATAACGCGCTGTCTTATGTGGGGGCGCGGTACCGGTCGCTGATTGATCATATCGTGGTCAGCAATGATGTGGTCATGTCCCCCATCAGCGGGGATGATGCGGCCATCGTGCGGCTGGATAAATCGGTGGCCGATTTCACGCGCGATGTCTCGGATCACGTGCCCTTGGTGATCCGCATGGTTAGCCGAGAGGCCCCCTTGCAGGTCGATGGTCCGTGCAAAGACTGACAATCCGCGCGGCGTATCGCGATGATGAGATCGCCGCGCAGGCATCAAATGCCCAAAGTTTGTGCCGTACAGGCCGCAAAAGACGTAAGCACTTGGTTAAGTGATTGCACTTCGCAGCTGCAGCATGACATGGTAACGATCATACGTATCTCGAAGATGTCCGATCGTTTTCATGAAAGACGTTTCACCATGATGCCTCCCAAGACACCGACAGGCCTCCCCGGCCGTGTACAGATTGCATTTGTGGATACGCTGATCGCCAAGATCGCAGCCCCGATAAGCACAGCACGGCATGGGCACATCCTGAGCTATGAAAGCGACTTGGCCGACCATGGCATCCTTTTGGTCGATGGCTGGCTCGCCCTTTCCAAATCACTATGCGGGGGTGAAACCCAGATCATCGATGTGATGCTACCGGGGGATTTTGCGCTGATCGGGGCCAAAGAGGCACCCGTATCCGCCTGCACAGTCGAGGCGCTTAGCGATGTCCAATACATCACCATCCGCCCCCCGATGGTCAACGGCCCCGATCCCGCCTCTGCCAAGCTCCGCGACGTTCTGGCCGCCGCCATCCTGACCACACAGTCGCGCACCTCTGAGATGTTGCTGCGTCTGGGGCGCGGCAATGCGGCAAGCCGTGTTGCCTTTGCCCTGATCGAGTTCCACACGCGGCTACAAGCCGTTGGCCGCACGAATGGCAATATCTTTGAGTTCCCCATCACCCAGCAAAAGTTTGGCGAATTCACCGGGCTAACCAATGTGCATGTTTGCAGAACCTTGCGCCGGTTGGAACGTGACGGGTTCATCGCCCATCCCGATTCCCGCTCTATCGAACTGCTAGACATCCCCGCCCTTTGCGATCTTGCCAGCATCGACCTAGATCTTTTCCGCGCCGAGATCCTGATCCAACATGCCGCCCCGGCTCTGGGCTAACGGGTTTCCACAATCTCGCCCAAGGTCTGTCCCGCCAGCTCCTCGCTTGCGTCACGCGCCATATCGCCAAGCGAAACAATGCCCATCAAAGCACCATTCACATCACAGACCAGCAAACGCCTGATTTGCCAATCCCCCATCATATGCGCCGCCACCGTAATATCCTGATCTGCATGGCAAAAATACACCTGCGGCGTCATGACAGCGCGCACCGGCATCTCTGCACACACCCCGACATCGGCCAGCAGGCGCATCGCCAGATCACGGTCGGTCACAACGCCAATGGGCTTGCCATCTTCGCAGACCGGCAAGATGCCGATATCACGATCCTGCATCAATGCCGCTGCCGCATGGACCGAGGCATTCGGCCCGACAAAAGACACCCGCTTTTGCATAATATCCCTTACCAACATCGGCCTTTCCTATCTGACATTATGCCGCCGGCTTGCGACGCTTGCGCAGGGCCTCAAAGCCTACGATCACATCCAGCAACTCGGTCGTAATCTCGCTTTGCCGCACAGTACGGGTTTCTCCGCGCAGCTCCTCTAGCTTTTCATCCACGGATTGCTCGGCCTGTTGCATCCGTGCCAACCGGGCGGCATTTTCGGTCACCAATGCCTCAGCCGCCGCGCGGTAAATCGTTGCAAACAAAAGGTTGCGCACCAAGACGGCAAGCAACTCTGGCGCGGGCAGGGTAAACTGCGGCAAGCTGCGAGAGGCCCAGGGCCGGACAGCCAGATCCTCAAGCAACGCCGGTTCCAGCGGCAAAAGTGGTTGCAGAACCGGTGCTTGGCGACCATGGTCAGTGCGGCGGGTATAGACCAATGTCACGGCAATATCCCCCGGTGCCGCATCTTGCCGCGCGGTTTCCAGATGGGTCACCAACTCCCCCGCCAGCCGGTTCAACCCGTCGGTATTGGCAGGCGGCAAAAGCGTATGGGCGGGGGTGATCCCTTCGCCCCCAAGCGCGTCTTGCATCTGCGCACCGACACAAAGCACATAGGCCTTAGTATCCGCGATCCCCGCAACCTCTGCCGCTAGGATCTCGTTGTAATTACCGCAAAGCCCGTGGTCCGATCCGATGACGATAATCACCGGCTGCAAATTGCCCGCCTGCCCCTGCACCAAAGGCCCGTTGCGATGCACAAAAGCATGAAGCCCGTCCAGCACAGTATCACGCCATGCATCGATGGCACGGGCGGCTTGCTCATAGGGGGCGGCGTTGATGGCAGACATGGTTTTCATGGTGCGCACGATGCTGCGGATGCTGCTCATCGTGCCGGTGCGCCGCGTCAGACGTTCAAGGCTTTGGGCCATCGTCCCCCCCCTGCAAGTGCTGCGCGGGCCTGATCCAGAATACGGGCGCGATCAGCATCATCCAGCCGTTTGCCTGAAACGATCAAATCGCGCGTCATAGGACCACCCGCACGCACAGCCGCACGAATACGCGCCATCGCCTCGGCACATTCGGGCTCTGCCTTATCATCCAAAAGACCCGCCATTGCCGCAAGCAGCACGCAAAGCTGTTCATCGGCGGGCATCGGGTCACGCTCTGCCTGCCGCAGGGCATGGCGAACGGCGGCACCGCGCGCCAGCCGCTTGCGCGTATCGTCATCCAGACGGGTGCCAAAACGGGCAAATTCCTCCAATTCCTCGAACTGCGAGAGCGTGACCCGCAGGTTGCCCGCCACATCGCGAAAGGCCCGGTTTTGCGCCTTGCCCCCAACCCGACTGACAGAGACCCCCAGATCCACCGCCGGAAACTGGTTTTTGCGCACAAGACGCGGCGACAGGTAAATCTGCCCGTCGGTGATGGAAATCAGGTTGGTGGGGATATAGGCCGAAAGATTCTCGGCCTGTGTTTCCACAACCGGCAAGGCCGTGATAGAGCCACCCTTGAACTGTCCTGCACGTTCCAAAAGGCGCGCATGGACGAAAAAGATATCCCCCGGAAAGGCCTCTCGCCCCGGCGGGCGGCGCAGCAGCAAGGACAGCTCTCGGTAGGAATGGGCGTGATGCGTCAGGTCATCCAGCACCACCAGCACGTCATGCCCTTCGGCGGCCAGATCCTCGGCCATGGTCATCGCGGCATAGGGCGCAACATAGGACAGGCCAGGCGTTTCCTCATCACCGGCCACGACCATGATGGATTGATCCAACATCCCGCCTTCGCGGATCGCGCCAAGCACTTTGGCCACCGCATCGCCGCGCTGCCCGATCGCGCAATAGATACACAAAACGCCGGTGTTTTTCTGGTTCAGGATGGTATCGATGGCGATGGAGGTCTTGCCGGTTTGACGGTCACCAATAATCAGCTCACGCTGGCCAAGCCCCACAGGCACGGCGGCATCAATCGCCTTGAGGCCTGTCGCCAAGGGGCGAGTGACGGGCGCACGGTCCAGAATGGGCGGGGCGGGGGATTCGATCGGGTGCAGCCGGTCGGTTTCGGGGGGGGCGCCACCATCACGCGGTCGGCCCAGCCCGTCGACAACGCGGCCCAAAAGCGCTTGGCCCACAGGCACGCTGACAACTTTGCCGGTACGGCGCACATCCGACCCCGGCACCACCGCCCCCGACGGCCCGAGCATCACAACGCCAAGGCGGTTTTGTTCCAGATCGAACACAATCCCCGTCAGCCCACCGCCAAAATCCAACAGCTCATCCACCAACGCGCGGGCAAGCCCCGTCACGATGGCAATACCATCGCCAATCTCGGCCACCCGCCCGATCTCACAAACCTCGGGTTTGGGCGGCGGTGCATCAAGCAGGGTTTGCACCAGATCATCGGTGGTGCGCAGGTCCATATCATTGGGCATGGGCATGCTCCTGCTTGCCAAGGATTTTCTCCAGCCCGTCCATATAGCTGTCTACCGTCCAACCAAGCTGCGCCCCGCCAAGCCGCAACGACAGGCCCGGCGATTGCGCCGGATCGGTCTGGAATGCCACGCTGATACCGGGCTTTGCGGCCTGTAATTCCGCCCGCAGCTGTGCGGCGAGATCTTGTGGCAAGGGATCATGCGTTACAATCACGGCGCTATCGCTGCTGCCTGCGGCGGCCGTCAGATCCCCCATCATCTCGGGCATCCGCCCCGCCGCGCGTGTGATGATCCGTTGCTCCAAGCTTTCATCCGCAAGATCGCGGAGCGCTTTGCGCAACAGGGCCAAAAGCGCCGCCGCCCCCTTGGCGTGCAGATCGGCGCTGTGTTTGCGCGCCTCTTTTTCGCGTTCATCTGCGCGCACGGCTTGTTCTTTTTGCAAACGGGCGTTGGCCTCTGCCAGCATTTGGTCCCGCTCCCGCTCGGCGGCCTCGCGGGCGTCTTCGATCACGCCCTCGCGACCGGCTTTCAACTTGGCTATCTGCGCGCGAAAATCCGCCTCGGCGGCTTCGGCCTTGGCGCGGACAGCACCGGCTTGTGCCATACGCTCGGCAATCTGGCGCTCGCGTGCGTCAATCCCGTCCAGAATGGGCCGGTACAAAAACCGCTTGAGCAGCCAGACCAACACCAGAAAGTTGATGATCTGCGCCGCGACCGTAATCCAGTCGATGGACATATCTAGCCACCCACGCTTTGCGCCGATGTCTCAATCAGTGCGTTCCAGAACGGGTTGGCAAAAAGCAGGATCATCGCAACAACGAAACAATAGATCGCAGTGGATTCGATCATCGCAAGGCTAACAAAAAGCGTCCGCGACAGGTTCGAGGCCGCATCGGGCTGTTGCGCAATCGCATTGAGCGCCGAGGCCGCCGCGCGCCCCTCGCCCAGCGCGGGGCCAAGCGCCCCGAAAGACACCGTGAGGCCGGCAGTGAAAATGGAAATCATAGCGATAAGGGCAAGATCAGTCATGGTTGGTCCTTTGCAGATTCGGTTTGGGGTTCAGCCGGTGCTGTGGCCGAAGAAATGTAAACCGTCGCCAGAATGGCAAAAATATAGGCTTGGATAACGCCGGTCAGCAGGCCCAGCATGTCCATCACAACGGGAAAGAAGAAAGGTGCCACCCCCAGCAGGATCGCGGCGATCACCGCCCCGCTCATCACATTGCCATAAAGGCGGATCGCTAATGATATGCCGCGCGACGCCTCCCCGATGATGTTGAAGGGCAGCATGATGATGTTCGGCTCAAGGTAGCTGTGCAAATAGGCCTTTAGCCCTCGCTGCCCCACCCCGAACAACGGCACCGCCACCAGCACCGAAAGCGCAAGCGCCGCAGTGGTGGAAAGCGAGGCCGTGGGCGAATGCCACCCCGGCACCACCATCAGCAAATTGGACGTGACGATGAACAAAAACAACGTCCCCGCAAAATAGAGCAACCGGCGGTCGGGGCGGGCGCTGATCTCATCGATCTGGCTCTGGATCGTCAGCACGATGGCCTCTAGCGTGGTGCGCCAGCGGTCGGGCGGCACATCGGGACGCAGCTTGCGGGTGATCAGCATTGAGGCCAGCGTCAGCATCGCCATCACCACCCATGTGAACACGATGGTGGCATTGAGGCCAAAACCGAAAACCGTCAGGATAATGGTGGTATCGGGTGTCAGCTCCATCCCGCACCCCCCGGTGTTGGACGCCAGGCCACGATCATGACCACCCGAAACAGGAAAAATCCCGCCATAAAGCCCAGCAGCGCGGCGGTTCCCAGCCCCGCAATCCACGCACCTGCGGCCAATAGCAACCCGATGCGCACCGCGGCACTTGGCAGCAAAATCACCACCGGCCTTGGACTGCGCAACGCCGCACGCATACCCCATGCCAATCCGGCAAAGAACAGCGCGCCCGCAACAGCCCCACTCAACAGCCCGAATGCCAGAAGCGGCCAGTCTATTGATACGATCATTCGCCCTTCTCCTTATCTATCCAAACCCAGGCAATGCCCGCCCCTATGGCAACCCCGCCAAGGATCAACGCAATCGTCCATGAGAAATCCTGCGGATGTGTGCCGTCCAGCCACATCCCTACAAATGCCCCGCCCACCGTTGGCACCGCCACCGACCAGCCGATCATGCCAAAAGTGCCAATACCGCGCAGCGGGCTGGGGCCGGGATTATCTCGCGCGGCCTGCTTGCGGCTGGCCAAACGACCGATGTCGCGGGCTTTTTTGTCTTTGCTCATGGCTGCCCCCGCAATCCGGCAAAGCGGCGCACCATATCTGCCTCCAGCCGCGACAGGGCGGCGCGGGCCACGCGTTCTTCATCCTCCATCGTGTCGAACAAGGCGCCCACGGTTTCATCAAGCGATGCCAGATCGGCACTTTCGACACCGCGTCGCACGGCGATTGTTACCTCATGACCTTTCTTGACCAAGACCCCCTCATCAATGCCGAAAACCCGTTCCCGCCCGTCCTCTTGGCGCAGCAACAAGACCGAGGGCACAAGCGCCGTCACAAGATCCACATGATTGGGCAAAATGCCAAAGGCACCATTCGGGGCAACTGCATTCAGCGCCACCGCCGCCCCCTGAAACAAAGGTGCCCCCGGCAGGCCGATCGTGACCTGCATTTTATCGGCCGTGCTCATACAGGCTCCTTCAGGTCTGTCAGCGCGCCGATCATGTAGTAATCGCTTTCGGGGCGGTCGAACTGCACTTGCGCCAGAATTTCCTCACAACCCGCCAGCGTCGCCTCCAGCGGCACCAGCTTGCCGCCCTCACCGGTAGACGCGCTGACTGTGGCAAAGGGCTGAGTCAAAAACCGTTCCAGCCGCCGCGCGCGGGCCACGATGGCGCGGTCATGGGCCGAAAGCTCCTCTATCCCCAGCATGGCGATGATGTCGCGCAAATCCTCATATTCGGCCAGGGTGCGGCGCACGGCGCGGGCGACGTCATAATGGCGCTGGCCAACCACCCCCGGCGTCAACATGACCGAGGCCGAGGCCAGCGGATCAACCGCCGGATAAAGCCCCTCGCTCGCGCGTTTGCGCGACAGGACCACCGAGGCCGAGAGGTGCGAGAAAATATGCGCCGCCGCCGGATCGGTAAAATCATCGGCCGGCACATAGACCGCCTGAATAGAGGTGATCGCCCCCTTGCGGGTCGACGCAATCCGTTCCTGAAGGCTGGCAAGTTCCGTCGCCAAGGTCGGCTGATAGCCCACCCGCGACGGCATCCGCCCCATCAGCCCCGACACCTCTGACCCCGCCTGCACAAAGCGGAAAATATTATCGACCAGCAACAACACATCCTGCTCGCGGTCATCGCGGAAATACTCGGCCATCGTCAGCGCGGATTTGCCCACCAAAAAGCGCACGCCGGGGCTTTCGTTCATCTGGCCAAAGAGCATGACCATCTTGTCACGCACCCCCGCCTCCCCCATCTCACGCCACAGCTCCTCTGCCTCGCGGGACCGCTCGCCAATACCGCAAAACAGGCTGACGCCGTGGTGATGTTCGACCGTGTTATGGATAAGCTCACTGAGCAGCACCGTTTTGCCAACGCCGGCCCCGCCGAACAATCCGGTTTTGCCGCCACGCTCTATCGGGGCCAGAAGGTCAATCGCCTTGATCCCCGTCTCCAAAACCTCGGCCCGCAAAACACGGTCGGTCAAGGGCGGCGGGGCATGGTGGATGGAACGGCGCGTATCGGTCACCGGCGCGGGCAACCCGTCAATCGGCGCACCGAATACGTTGAGCATCCGGCCGAGAACCGCCTCCCCCACCGGCACCGTAACCGGCCCGCCGGTGGCGCGCACCTCTGTCCCCAAGCCGACCCCCTGCACCGGATCAAGCGCGATACAGCGCGCGGCCCCGCCTTCGACAAAACTCATCACCTGAAGCGCCACATCCCCTGCATAAAGCAGATCATCAAGCTGCGGCCCCTGACCCCGAAAACTCACATCGACAACGCCGCCACGCACCGCGACCACCCGGCCCATCGGGTCCGGCATAGAATCGGCTTTGGCGCTCGGGTCGGATAGTATGGACATGGCAACCTTTCCCTGACCGCGAACAGCCGGTCATTTTGTGCTATTATGCAGCGTCACGTAAGGGCGATCATTGACCCCGATCAATCTTGCCGGATTTATTTTTCATGCCGGTCATGCGCCCGCCCGACATGATCAAGGATGACGCGATGCTTGCAATGTTCAATGCGCCACTTAGTATCCATGGCAGGGCTGCCCGCTTTGGCCCGCACTCAGGGGAGGGATTGGAATGGACCGCAAAGACGCTTTTCAGGAAAAGATGCAGGCACAGCTTGATGAATGGACCGCCGAGATCGCCAAGTTGCGCGCACAAGCCGAACAAGCGCAGGCCGACGCCAAGCTGAAGTATCTCGAAGAGATCGACACATTGCGCGAGCATCAGCTCAAGGCCGAGCTTAAGCTGAAAGAGATCCAAGATGCGCAAGGCGAGGCGTGGAAAGACATGAAATCCGGTGCCGAGGCCGCCTGGGACAACATGAACGATGCCATGAAGACCGCTTGGAAGCGGTTTTCCTAAACGGCTTTGGCCCGATCAACGATCAGGCCAAAGCACTTTCCGGTGGGGCGGGCTTTAGCCCCGCTGTAAGCCCGTGCAAGGCGTCCTCGTCCAGCGTTTCCACCTCCAGCAAGCGTTTGGCGGCGCGGTCAAGCACGTCGCGGTTCTTGGTCAGGATATCCAGCGCGCGGTCAGAGACCTCTTGCAAGACCGCACGCACCGCGACATCCATCGCCTCGGCTGTGGCCTCGCTATAGTTGCGGTCGAAATAGCTTGGGCCGTGATCGCCCAAAAAGCTGTTCCGGTCGCTGTCATAGCTGACATTGCCAAGATCGGCGTCCATGCCATATCGCGCGATCATGGACCGCGCGATATCGGTCGCGCGCGCCAGATCATCGGCAGCGCCGGTTGACAGATGACCAAAGACCAGCTGCTCTGCCGCGCGGCCACCCATCAGCACCGCGATCTTGTCGCGCAGCTCGGCCTGGGTCATCAAGAAGCGGTCCTCGGTCGGACGCTGTATGGTATAGCCCAGCGCCCCGATACCGCGCGGAATGATCGATACCTTATGCACTGTATCCACCCCCGGCAGCGCCAAGGAAACCAGCGTGTGCCCCATCTCATGATAGGCCACGATCTTGCGTTCGCGCGGGTTGATCAGACGGTTGCGCTTTTCTAGGCCGGCCACGATGCGTTCAATGGCGCGGGTGAAATCCTCCATCGTGACATGTTTGCCGCGCCGCCGTGTCGCCAGCAGGGCCGCCTCATTCACCAGATTGGCCAGATCGGCGCCCGAAAACCCCGTGGTCAGCGCCGCAATTTCGTCCAGCGCCATTTCCGGGGCCAGCACGATCTTTTTCATATGAACCTGCAAGATCTGCACCCGTCCCGCCCTATCGGGCCGGTCCACCAGAACCTGCCGGTCAAAGCGTCCCGCACGCAGCAAAGCCGGATCAAGAATTTCCGGCCGGTTCGTTGCCGCAAGCAACACAACGCCGCTGCTGGGATCAAAACCGTCCAGCTCTGACAAAAGTTGGTTCAGGGTTTGCTCGCGCTCATCATTGCCACCCTGCGCAGTGCCCGCCCCACGCGCACGGCCAAGGGCATCCAATTCGTCAATAAAGATGATGGCCGGTGCGGCCTTGCGGGCCTGCTCAAACAGATCGCGCACCCGTGCAGCGCCCACACCCACAAACATTTCAACGAACTCGGATCCCGAGATGGAGTAAAACGGCACGCCCGCCTCACCAGCCACAGCGCGGGCCAGTAGAGTTTTACCCGTACCGGGCGGGCCGACCAGCAAGATGCCCTTGGGCATCCGCGCGCCAAGGCTGCCGTATTCCTTGGGGTTTTGCAGAAAATCGATAACCTCTTGCAGCTCGGCCTTGGCCTCATCCACACCGGCGACATTGGCGAAAGTGACCTTGGTATCGCTCTCGACATAAACCTTGGCCTTGCTTTTACCGATGGCCATCATACCGCCCGCCTGCCCGCCACCCATGCGACGGATCACGAACATCCAGATGCCGACAAAGAACAGCGCCGGAAGCACCCAAGACAACAAGGTGGTGAACCACGTATTTTCCACCGCGCCGGAAAAGGTCACGCCGCTATCGTTCAACCGGTCGGCCAGATCGGGGGCGACGGGCGTTGTCACGAAACCCGTCTTGCCATCAAGCGCCTCGCGGAACGTGCCGCGGATCGAGGAAGAGCCGATGGTTACCTCCTCTATATCCCCGGCCTCAAGATAGGTTTCGAACTGGCTATAGGGGATTGCCTCGATCGTCTGGCTTTGCACCCAGATATCGCGGATGAACACAACGCCCATCACAGCCAAAAGCACATACCAAAGATTTATCTGCGTTCCGCGGTTCATTTTGTTTTCCTGATGTGACAACCAAGCTTGCACTATGACAAGACGTTCGCACGCCCGCATTGATGTCGGTCAACACCCCGCGTGATGTCGCCGCGTTGTTGTGGGGCTATTGCGGTGCTATATTACAGAAAAGCTGATAGTGCCCCCAAAGATGGCAGACATAAAACAGGGAAATACGGAATGAAAACGAGCACGCCCCCGCTTGCCCTGTTAGTCAATGCCGCCTTGCTGGTGGTGTTGCTGGGGTTTTTGCTGATCGTGGGCAAGCCGGTACTGCTGCCGATTTTGGCGGCTGTGATCGCGGTTTATGTGTTGATGGACGCCTCCAAGGCGCTGGGTCGCCTGCCGCTGGTGGGGCGGTTTTCTGGCGGGGTGCGGCGGTTTTTAGTGCTGCTGCTCTTTACCGTGGCCGTGCTTGCGCTTGCGGGTGTTGTGATCAATACCATCACCCAGATCTTGCGCGATGCGACCACATATCAGGTCAATATCGAACGCTTGGTGGCCGAGGGCGCAGGGCTTTTGGGTCTGGATGACCGCCCCGACTGGCAAACCATCCGCGAGGCAACCTTTGGCAAGCTGTCGGTGCGTGATGTCATCAATACCGCTTTGCTCAATGTCACCAATATCGGCACATCGCTGTTTCTGGTGATCGTCTATTCGGCCTTTCTGCTGGCAGAGCGGGGCGGCTTTGCGGCCAAACTTTCGGCGGCGGTGAAAGACCCCGAAAGTGCGGCGCGCACCGAGGCCATGATCCGCGATATCAACGAAAAGATCGGTGATTATCTTGCGGCCAAGACCCTTGTGAATATCGGCCTCGGCGGGATTTCCTTTGTTATCCTTTGGGGGATGGGCATTGATTTTCCGCTGTTCTGGGCGTTGATGATCGGGCTTTTGAACTACATCCCCTATTTCGGATCGCTGGTCGCCGTGGCCTTTCCCGTTATCATGTCGGTTTTGCAATTTGGCGATCTGGGGCGGACGGTCTTGCTAACGGTGCTGCTAACCATCGCGCAAACCTGGGTGGCCAATTTCATGGACCCACGGCTGGTAGGCCGCCGCGTCAACCTAAGCCCCTTGGTCGTTCTGGTCGCCCTTGCCGTGTGGTACGCGCTTTGGGGGCTGCCGGGCGCTTTGCTTGCGGTGCCGCTGACCTCGATGTTGACCATCGTGCTGGCGGCTTTCCCCTCCACCCTGCCATTTGCGATCCTTATGGCCAATCATGTGGGTAACTTACCAGATCAGGCCCAAACGGCTGCCAAACCATGACCGGGTTTTCGCTGGTCAGCTGGAACATCCGCGCAGGCCTTGGCCGCGATCTGCGGCGCAGGCCTGCGCGTACCATCGCGGCGATCACCGCCTTTGATGCCGATGTCGTTCTGCTGCAAGAGGCCGACTTCCGGCGCCACCCCCGCCCCGCCGCCTTGCCAAGCCCCCAAGGCCGTATCGGCCCGTTTGAGGTGGTGGACCTGACCCCGACCGGCGTCGGCCTTGGCTGGCACGGGATTGCCATGCTCAAACGTCCGGGGATCACCGTCGATGCCATCCACCGCTATGACCTGCCGGCACTAGAGCCGCGCGGCGCTGTCGTCGTTGACCTGACGGTATCGGGCCAACCGCTTCGGGTTGTCGGGGTTCACCTTGGCCTTTTACGCGGCAACCGGCGCAAGCAAATCGCCTTCATCGCCGCACGAATAGCAGAGCTGGAGCGCCGCCCCATCATCATCGCCGGCGACTATAATGAATGGCGTGACCGGCGCGGGCTGGAAACCGTGCCGGCGTGGATACACATCCACAGCCCCGGCCCGACATTTCCGGCGGGGCGGCCGTTCCTGCATCTGGACCGTCTGGCCTTCAGCAATGAATTCGAACTGTTGCACAGCAGCGTCATCGCCGATCCGCAGGCGACGATGGCTTCGGATCACCGGCCCATTCGCGGGCAGTTCCGACTGTTGACGCGAACCAAACCGCAGGGGGGCTAATATGTTGGTTATACTCAAATATCTCTTGGCCCTTATCCTCTTGGCGGGGATTGTCATTTTGCTGGCACGCGCCGCATTTCCCCCGCCCAAAAACACCGAGCGCATGAACAGCACGGCCCTGCCGCCCGCCACCACCGGCCCGCTGGCCGAGGCCCACAAAACCGCCGGAAAGACTGGCATCACTGCCCTGCAAAACGGTGCCGGGGCCTTTGCCGCTCGGATGATCCTTGCCGATGCGGCGGTCTCCTCCATTGATGCACAGTACTACATCTGGCGCGGGGATTTGACGGGTTATCTTTTGCTGGATGCGCTGCAAAGGGCGGCGGATCGCGGGGTGCGGGTCCGGCTGCTGCTGGATGATAACGGCATCGCAGGGCTTGATCCCGAACTGGCGGCGCTGAACGCCCATCCCAATATCGAGGTCCGGCTTTATAACCCGTTCAACCTGCGCCGCTTCAAGCTGCTGTCCTATACTTTTGATTTCTTTCGCCTGAACCGCAGGATGCACAACAAGTCCTTCACCGTAGACGGCCACGCCACCATCATGGGCGGGCGCAATATCGGGGATGAATATTTCGGCACCGGCAATACCGCACTTTTCGTTGATCTGGATGTGCTGGCAGTGGGGGCGGTCGTGGCTGATGTCTCTGCCGATTTCGACCGGTATTGGGCCGCCCCTTCCGTGCATCAAGCCGACCAGATCCTAGGCACAAGCCATGATGACCCGATTGCCAAGGGTCTTGCGAGGGCCTCCGCCGATCCGCAAATGGCGCAATATGAAGACATCCTGCGCACCTCGGACATTGTCACTGCCCTGACGAAAGGGGCGCTGGACCTTGAATGGACCACAGCGATACTGGTCAGCGATGACCCCGTAAAAGGAGAGGGTGCCGTACCCCGAGAGGACCTGCTGGCCACGCAGCTGATGCGGGCGGTTGGCAGGATCGAGGCGCGGTTTGACGGAATCTCTCCCTATCTGGTGCCGGGCGCTGCGGGGGTGAAGGCCTTTGGCACGCTGCAATCTCAAGGTGTCACCGTGCGGTTGCTGACCAATTCACTGGAGGCCACAGATGTGGTGCCGGTTCATGCCGGCTATGCCAAACGCCGGATGGCGATGCTGCGCGCAGGCATTGGGCTGTTCGAGCTGCGACCACAGCCAGGCCGCGATATCCCGTCGGAAAAGATGGGGCCTTTCGGCTCTTCGGGGTCCAGTTTGCACGCCAAGACATTCGCCGTGGACGGCGCGCGGATCTTTGTCGGCTCGTTCAACTTTGATCCGCGGTCGACCACTTTGAACACGGAAATGGGCTTGCTGATTGAAAGCCCACGGATGGCAAATGCGATGCATGAGGCGTTTGACGACGATTTGCGCGGGCTGGCTTGGCGGGTAGAGGCACGGGGGCGCAAGCCGGTCTGGGTTGACCCCGAAACCGGTGCCGTCGAAACGGATGAGCCCGGTGCCACCCTTTTCAAGCGCATGGCCATTGCGATTGTCGGCTGGCTGCCGGTGGAATGGTTACTGTAACCACCCACCATTGCCATCAGTCGGGTCGGCTTTGTGCCATAGTTTTTTCATCTTCCTTCATTTCCAGCCACATTGCGTTCATCACAGCAAAAATAGCAGCCAGAGGAAGGCCAAGTATCCAGGCAAAATACCACATCGATTTTCCTTTCCTTAATAGGCTGAAGGGGAATCTTCGGTGACATCCGCCGCCGTGACCTTGCCCCAAAGAACTTTATAAACCCAAGCCGTGTACGTCAGGATTAGCGGCATAAAGATTGCGGCGGCCACCAGCATGATGAACAAGGTCAGATGCGACGAAGAGCTGTTCCAGACCGTCAGCGAGGATTGCGGGTCGCTGGAGGACGGCATGATAAAGGGAAACATCGTCAAACCGACCGAGGAAATCACCCCGAAGATCGCCATTTTGGAAAACAACAGGGTGGAAACTTCACGCCCCGCACGCAGGCCAATGAACGTCAACAGCCCGCCCAGAACCCCCAAGATCGGGGCCACGGCAATCCATGGCCGCGCGCCGTAAGCCGCGAACCAGCTTGGCGTGCGCGCCACATCAAAATGCAGCGGGTTGGACGGGCCACCGGTGACATAATCACCCACGATCGCATAGCCCTGAATGCCGACGGCCATCCACAGCCCTGCCAAAACATAGGCCCCCACGGCGACCAAAGCCGAAATAGAACCGATGGCACGGGCGCGGGTCTGCACCGGCCCCTCGGCCTTCAGCGTCAACCATGCGCCGCCATGCATCACCAGCATCGACAAAGAAACCACCCCCGCCAGAACCGAGAACGGGTCGAGCAGGCCGATAAATTTCATATACCACGCACCCTCATAAATCGTGTGCAGATCATCGGTGAAATGGAACGGAACGCCTTGGATCACATTGCCAACCGCAACCCCGAACAACAAGGCAGGCACCGCTCCGCTGATGCAAAGTGACCAATCCCAAGTTGAGCGCCAGCGCGGATCATCGCGCTTGGATCGGTACTTGAACGCCACAGGCCGCACAATGAACGACGCCAGAATAACGAACATCGCAAGGTAGAACCCCGAAAAGCTGACTGCGTAAAGCGGCGGCCAAGCGGCAAAGATCGCACCGCCACCAAGGATGAACCAAACTTGGTTACCCTCCCACACCGGACCGATGGTATTAATGGCGATGCGGCGTTCCGTGTCGGTTTTGCCGACAAAGGGCAGCAAGGCGCCAACGCCCATGTCAAACCCGTCCGTCAACGCAAAACCGATCAGCAAAACCCCCAAAAGCCCCCACCAAATAATGCGCAGCAACTCATAGCTCATCAATTCATGCAAAATCATATCACTTACTCCGCTGGCTGGATGGCTGATGGACGACCCGAGAGCCGGTCATTGTGGCGCTTGGTCCAGATGTCGGTTTCCTCTACATCCTGGAACGGCCCTTTGCGGATGTATTTCAACATCAGCCCCATCTCTACGATGAAGAGCACGGTGTAAAAGATCACAAAACCCGCAAGCGTCAGCGCAACCTCAGTCATCGACAGGGCCGATACCGACATCGCCGTTGGCAGCACACCATCCACCGTCCAGGGTTGGCGCCCGAACTCGGCCACAAACCAACCCAGCTCTGCCGCGATCCACGGCGCGGGGATCATGATAACCGCCAGCCAAAGGGCCGGCCGCGGGAACACCATCCCCTTGAACGAGGACCGGTAAAAGAAATATCCCATCGTCGCGATAAACCCAAAGCCAAGCCCGACCATGATCCGGAAGGCCCAGAACAGCGGCCAGACCGTCGGCACCGTATCATTAGAGGCCGCAACGATCTGTTCTTCACTCGCATCGCGCGGGTCATCGACGTATTTCTTCAACAGGAAGGCAAAGCCCAGATCGGCGGAATGCGCCTCAAACGTTGCCTTGACCTCGGGTGCTGTGGCCTCACGATCCACACGAATTTGCATCAGTGCATCATAGGCGATCATCCCCGAACGGATGCGCGTTTCCGCCTGCGCCACAAGGTCGTTGATACCCGCGATTTCGGTGGTCAGTGACCGCGTGCCAATCAGGCCCATCGCCCAAGGGATCTCAATCGCGTAATGGGTTTCGCGGGCCTCTTGATCTGGAAAGCCGACCAAGTTGAACGGCGCGGGGGCATCATGTGTTTCCCACATCGCCTCAATCGCGGCCAGTTTCATCTTTTGGCTGTGCGTCGCCGAATAACCGGATTCGTCGCCCAACAACACAACCGAAAACGCCGAGGCCAAACCAAAGGCCGCCGCCACCGTGATCGAGCGGCGCGCCAACTCAATATGCCGCCCTTTCAGCAAATACCAAGCCGAAACCCCGATTACAAAAACCGCCGCCGTCACATAGCCCGCGGAAACCGTATGCACAAATTTCGCCTGCGCCACCTCGTTAAAGATCACCGCAAAGAAATCCGTCATCTCCATGCGCATCGTCATCGGGTTAAATTCCGCACCCACCGGATTTTGCATCCAGCCGTTCGCGATCAAAATCCACAACGCCGAAAAGTTGGACCCAATCGCCACCAGCCACGCCACCGCAAGGTGCTGCACTTTGGAAAGCTTGTCCCAACCAAAAAAGAACAGCCCGACAAAGGTCGCCTCAAGGAAAAATGCCATAAGCCCCTCAAGGGCCAGCGGCGCGCCAAAGATATCGCCGACATAATGGCTAAAATAGCTCCAGTTCATACCGAACTGGAATTCCATCGTGATGCCTGTCGCCACGCCAAGCGCAAAGTTGATGCCGAACAGCATGCCCCAAAACTTGGTCATTTGCCGCCAGATCGGGCGGTTTGTCATCACATAGACCGTTTCCATGATCGCCACGATGACCGAAAGGCCCAAAGTCAGCGGCACGAAAAGGAAGTGGTACATGACAGTTACAGCAAATTGCAGGCGTGATAACTCAACGATCCCGAATTCCATAAAGCTCTTCCTTATTTGGCGATTCCTACCGCCAGAACATAAATTCCATCTTGTGCATATATATTTTTCGGGAAAAAGTAAATGTGGACTGCCCCCGAAAACATGTATTCACGGTGCGACTTTACAGCGCGATAAGCCGATCTGCGGCCGCGATTTCCGCCTTGCGGTGCGAGGCGATCAGAACCGCGGCATCGGGCAGCACATTACGAATGCCGGCCAAGACTACGGTCGCCGTCGCCTCATCCAGCCCTTCGGTTGGTTCATCCAGCAACAAAACGCGCGGGCGGCGCAGCAAAACGCGTGTCAAGGCCAGCCGCCGCGCCTCCCCGCCCGAAAGGCCAGCGCCGCGGGCCCCGACCTTAAAATCCAGCCCGCCCCGAGGCTGCAAAACAGCCCCAAGCTGCACCGCGTCAAGCACATCCCAAATCTCGGCCTCGGTCGCATCGGGTGCGGCCAGCGCGAAGTTTTCACGCACCGTTCCCGACAGCAATTCCGACCGTTGCGGCAGCATCGCCAGATGATCGCGCAGTGCACCCTCTGGCCAATCACCAATAAGGCGGCCACAAATCCGGATATCACCCGTTGCAGGGTGCAGCCCCGCCAAGGCCAGCAACAGCGTAGATTTCCCCGCCCCGCTTGCCCCCGTCAGCGCCACAGTTTCACCCATGTCAACCATCAGGGAAAAATCGCGGATCACCACGCCGCCACTCGGCCTGCGCAAGGTAAGGCCCACACATTCAATCCCCCCAACCGACGCCGCAACAGCAGGCGCCTGAACCGCGGGCGGCGCGCCAATACCCGGCGCAATCCGGCGGGCGGCATCAGTCATGCGGCCAGAGTCGGCCAGCGCACGACGAATGGGGGCCACTGCCTCGGCCAGCGCGAGGGCGGCAAAAAAGCCGATGGCCGCTTGGGCAGCGGTAAGCGTACCTGCCGCCGCCAAATCAAGCCCGATCCAAAGCCCACCCCCTGAAATAATCGCCGTCAGCGCCATCAGCACCGCCCCCGCCTGCCGGTCCACTCGGTCAAGATCACGGCGCAGCGCATGTCGGCGCGCATCGGCCTGCAGAACGGAGGATTGCTGATCCTGCAACAGCCCGTAAACCGCCAGATCATCACGGTTTTGCATCAGATCAACAAAACGGCTGCGCAGGGCTTGGGTCGCCGCCTCCATCCGCCGCGAGGGTGCCACCGTTTTGCGCCCTAAATGCCACAGCAGCAAAACCGCCCCCAGAAACCAGCCACCTGCAACCCAAAGGGCCACGCGCAGATCCACCAACCACCACAGCCCCGCAAAGCTGATAATCAGGGCCAAAAGCCCCGCCCCCAAGGGAAAGACCAAGCGCAACACCAGCCCGTCCAGCGCATCAATATCCGCCGTCAGCCGGTTCAGGGCTTGCGCGCCGCGGATCTGCGCCATCCGCTCCGGCGCCAGTTGCAACATACCGCGCAACACGCCAAGGCGCAGCGTCTCCAACGCGCGCAAAACCGCATCATGGGTCAGCAACCGCTCACCATAGCGCGCGGCGGTGCGGCCCAATGCCAAAAACCGCACCATGGCCGAGGGGCGAAATACGTCAAACGCCGCGCCCGCACCGGCCAAGCCCGCCGCCGCCGCTGCCGTTATGAACCACCCTGAAAGCCCAAGCAGCGCCACACCCATCAGCAAGACAATCACCGAAAGCGCAGCCCCCCGCCAAAGGGCCGTGCGTTGCGCACGCAATATCTGGCGAAGGATTGGGAACAGATGCTTCATGTTGTATCCCCAAGCCGGATAATCCGGTCCATCTGCGCGGCCAGATCGGTATCATGCGTCGCCACAATCAACGTCCTGCCATTGGCATGCTGGGCCAAAAGCCCCTCGGTCACCGCCTGCGCGGTGGTGCGGTCAAGGTCGGCGGTCGGCTCATCCGCAAGGATCAGATCGGGCTGCGAGAACAGCGCACGCGCAAGCGTCATGCGCCGCGCCTCCCCGCCCGAAAGGCCGCCGCCGCTTTCGCCTAACCGTGTCGCAAGACCGCGCGGTAAAGCCTCTGCCACCTCTCGTGCCGCAGCATTATCCAGCGCTGCGTCAAGATCGCCATCCCGTCCCAGCGCTAGGTTCGCACGCAAGGAGGTCGCCAGAAATGCCGCCCGCTGCGGCATCCAGCCGATCCGCGCGCGCCACGCGTCCACCCGCTCTTCCGTCAGGGGCTGTCCTGCAACCTCCACACTGCCCGCGCCCGGCAGCTCCAACCCCGCCATCAAGCGCAACGCCGAAGTTTTGCCCGCACCCGAAAGGCCAACCAGCGCAACCGCCTGGCCCGCATCAATCCTCATATCCGGCAAATGCAGCCCATGCGCCGTTACACAGTCGCGCAGATTGATCGTGGCGGGACCGGACAATCGGGCCGTGCGCGCGCCTGTTCCGGGCAGCGCATCCCCCTGACCTGCCTCCCAAACCGCCAGCTCATCGGCGACCGCATCTGCGGCGGCTTTGTCGTGCCAAGCGGCGGCCAGATCGCGCAAAGGCTGGTAAAACTCTGGCGCGAGCAGCAGCAAAAACACCCCCGCCGTGGGCGTCAGCGGCGCACCCCAAGTGCCAAAGCCAAGCTGCCCCAAAAGGGAAAACCCGACGAAGACCGCCATCATAGCCACCCCGATCGCCGAGAACAGCTCCAACACAGTTGACGACAGAAACGCCAGCCGCAGCACCGCCATTGTGCGCTGCCGCAAGTCCCCCGCTTGGGTGGCAAAACCTTGCGTAACCGCCCCTGCGGCGCCCAGCAAACGGATATCCAAAAGCGCTGCAAGCCGGTCGACCAAAAGGTCATTCAGGCTGCCAATCTCGGCCATCTGGCGCGCACTGGCCTCTTTGGCGGCCATGCCAACCAAGGCCATGAACAGCGGGATCAACGGTCCAGAGATCAGCAAAATCAACCCGGCCGCCCAAGACTGCCAAAAGGCCAGCGCCAGAATGACGAGCGGCACCACCGCAACCCTTGCCGAGGCGGGGGCATAGCGGGTTATCCAAGGTGACAATGCCGCCAGCTTTTCCACCGCAAGGGAGGCCGTCGCGCCGGGGCCAAGATCTCGCCCCGAACGCAGCGCCTCACGCGTGACAATCCGGCAGCGCAGGTTTGTGATCACCGCCTCAGCGGCATTTTGGGCCATCCGGTCCGCCAGCGCCGACAAAGCCGCGCGCCCTAGGCCCAACACAACAAAACCCGCCACCAAAGCGCCTGCGACCTGCCCCTGCAACGCCGCCCCGATTGCCAATGCCACCAATGCGGCCTGCAATGGCCAGATCATGCTTGCTAAAACCGCGACCGCCGAAAGCCTGCGCATCGCAGGGGCGACCGGTACCAAAAGCAAGCGCAAGGGATCGGATCTGGCCATAACGTCGTTTACCCCACCATATTCCTGCATCTACTATACAAGATATGGTCCCCGTCCATCATCGCATCCAGCCACAGATACACTTTGCCGCAGCCAGGACATTGCACGACATGACGGGCTGCCTTGCGGTTATACAAGACAGCCTCCGTAATTCCCGCCTACAGCCCCGCGAGGATGGCCGCGACCACCTGCTCTGCGGCGTCCTCTGCCGTTAGCTCCACGGTGTTCACCGTCATCTCGGCGTTTTCCGGTTGCTCATAAGGGCTGTCGATGCCGGTAAAGTTTTTGAGGTTCCCGGCACGGGCTTTTTTATAAAGCCCCTTCACATCGCGGGCCTCGGCCACCTCTAGCGGGGTGTTGACATGGATCTCCATGAACTCACCCGCGTCCATCATCTCGCGCACCATACGCCGCTCGGCGCGGAAGGGCGAGATGAAGGCCGTCAGCACGATCAGTCCCGCATCCGACATCAGCTTGGCCACCTCACCCACACGGCGGATGTTTTCCACCCGGTCGGCATCGGTAAAGCCAAGGTCGCGATTGAGGCCGTGGCGCACGTTATCACCGTCCAAAAGGAAGGTGTGCTTACCCAGCGCGTGCAACTTTTTCTCGACGATATTGGCAATCGTGGATTTGCCTGAGCCTGAAAGCCCGGTGAACCAAACCACCCGCGCTTGCTGACCCTTGATCGCGGCATGGGCGGTACGGTCAATATCCACCGCTTGCCAATGGATATTCTGGCTACGGCGCAGGGCGAAATGCACCATGCCTGCAGCCACGGTCGCATTGGTCATCCGGTCGATCAGGATAAACCCGCCAAGATCAGGGTTTTGTGCATAAGCCTCAAACGGAATTGCGCGGTCAGTCGAAATATTCACCACGCCGATAGCATTCGTCGCCAGCGTTTGCGAACTCAGCCGTTCCAACGTATTGACGTTCACCTCATATTTCGGCTCGGTCACGGTGGCGGTCATGGTTTGCGTGCCCATCTTCAACAAATAGGGGCGACCGGGCAGCATCTCGGCCTCATCCATCCAAACCAGCGTCGCCTCGAATTGGTCAGCCACCTCGCAAGGGGCATCGGCCATGGTGATGACATCGCCGCGCGAGCAATCGACCTCATCCTCAAACGTCAGGGTGATGGATTGGCCGGCCACGGCACGGTCCAACGGACCGTCATAGGTAACAATGGATTTCACGCGGGATGTCTTGCCCGAAGGCAGAACGCGGATAGCATCCCCCTTGGCAATCGTGCCCGACCCGATCTGGCCCGCAAAACCGCGGAAATCGAGGTTGGGCCGGTTCACCCATTGCACCGCCATCCGGAACGCCGCGTCTTGCATACGGGTGGCGGTGATCGGCGCATCCTCAAGGTGCCCAAGCAGGGTTGGGCCTTGATACCAAGGCGTGTTTTCCGACCGTGTGACGATATTATCGCCGGCCAGCCCCGAAATCGGGATCGGCAAAAAGGTTTTCATGCCAAGCTGTTCCGCAAAGCTGGCGTATTCCTTCACGATTTCATAAAACCGTTCCTGGCTATAGCCCACCAAGTCCATCTTGTTCACCGCCAGCACGATGTTCTTGATGCCCAGCAGATTGACCAAATAGGAATGGCGCCGCGTCTGGGTCAAAATCCCCTGACGCGCATCAACCAAAATCACCGCAAGATCGGCGGTAGAGGCGCCGGTGACCATATTGCGGGTGTATTCTTCATGGCCCGGCGTGTCGGCCACGATAAACTTGCGCTTGTCGGTCGCGAAAAAGCGGTAGGCCACATCGATGGTGATGCCCTGCTCCCGCTCGGCGGCCAAACCATCCACCAAAAGCGCAAAGTCGATGCCCTGCCCTTGGGTGCCATGCGCGCGGCTGTCGCTTTCCAGATTGGCCAGCTGATCCTCAAAGATCATTTTGCTGTCATACAACAGCCGCCCGATCAGCGTCGATTTCCCGTCATCAACCGATCCGCAGGTGATGAAACGCAGCATGGTTTTATGCTGGTGCTTGTGCAGATAGGCGTCGATATCCTCGGCGATCAGGGTATCGGTGACATAGCTTTGATCAGCGCCGGACATCAGAAATACCCCTCTTGCTTCTTCTTTTCCATGCTGGCGGATTGATCGTGGTCAATCGCGCGGCCCTGCCGTTCCGACGTGGTGGTCAGCAGCATTTCCTGAATAACCTCGGGCAATGTCGCCGCCGTGCTTTCAACCGCGCCGGTCAAAGGATAACATCCCAAGGTGCGGAACCGGACCGAGCGCATCATCGGCACCTCACCTTCCAGCAATGGCATCCGTTCATCATCCACCATAATCAACATCCCGCCACGATCCACCACCGGACGCGGGGCAGCAAAATAAAGCGGCACAATCTCGATGTTTTCCAAGTGGATATATTGCCAGATATCCAACTCTGTCCAGTTTGACAGCGGAAAGGCACGGATGCTTTCGCCCTTAGCCTTGCGGGTGTTATAGAGCTTCCACAGCTCGGGGCGCTGCTGCTTTGGGTCCCACCGATGAGAGGCCGAGCGGAACGACAGGATCCGTTCCTTGGCGCGGGATTTTTCCTCATCGCGGCGGGCACCACCAAAGGCCACATCAAACCCGTATTTGGTCAATGCCTGTTTCAGCCCGTCGGTCTTCCACATATCGGTGTGCAGTGATCCGTGATCAAAGGGGTTGATCCCCTTTTCCACCGCCTCGGGGTTTTGATAGACCAGCAATTCCATCCCCGCATCCGCCGCCGCCTTTTCGCGCAGCTTGTACATCTCTTGGAATTTCCAGGTTGTATCGACATGCAGCAGGGGAAAGGGCGGGGGCGCCGGATAAAACGCCTTTTTCGCCAGATGCAGCATACAGGCGCTATCTTTGCCCACCGAATAGAGCATCACTGGGTTTTCGGCCGTTGCCACAACCTCACGCATGATGTGGATACTTTCTGCCTCCAACCGCTGAAGGTGGGTCAGGGAGTCGGATGGCATCACGTTTTCAACAGTGCTGGTCACAGGCTAGGCCCTCTAATTCGAAACGGGAGGTTGCAGGCTTATTCTTTCGCGAGGCTTTTCAGATGTTGCCCATATTGGTTTTTGCCAAAAGCGGCGCCGCGATCGCTAAGCTGTTTGGCGCTGATCCAGCCATGAGAATAAGCGATCTCATCGGGGCTGCCAACCTGCATTCCCTGACGCTCGGACAGGGTACGCACGAAATTTCCCGCATCCAGCAAGCTGGCATGGGTTCCGGTATCAAGCCATGCATAGCCACGACCCAATTGCTGGACGTTCAAAATCCCGTCTGCAAGGTAGCTTTCCAATAGCGAGGTAATTTCCAGCTCTCCACGAGCCGATGGCTGCACTTTGCGGGCGCGTTCAGGGGCGGAACCGTCAAGGAAGTAAAGCCCTGTCACCGCGTAATTGGAAGGCGGAACCGCAGGTTTTTCAATGATGCCGCGCACCACACCATCAGCGTCGAAATCAACCACGCCATAACGCTCCGGATCGGCCACGTGATAGCCAAAGACAGTACCGCCCGTCGCCAGATCATCCGCCGCCAGCAATGCCTCAGGCAGGGCGTGCCCAAAGAAGATGTTATCGCCCAGCACCATCGCCGAGGGTGCACCGTCCAAAAAGTCCTCAGCCAGAATGTAGGCTTGCGCCAACCCGTCCGGCGAAGGTTGCTCAATATAAGTCAGGCTCAACCCCCATTGGCTGCCATCCCCCAAGGTACGGATGAACTGATCCTGATCTTGTGGCGTGGTGATGATCGCAATTTCGCGGATGCCGGCCAGCATCAACACCGACAAAGGGTAATAGACCATCGGCTTATCATAGATCGGCAGCAACTGCTTTGATACCCCGATGGTAACAGGGTAAAGCCGCGTGCCCGATCCACCGGCAAGAATGATACCTTTGCGTTGCGTCATTGGTTAACTCACTTTCAGTTCTGGCCGATCCGGCCTTTGATCGAATAGGTAATATCGAAATCAGCCGATATTACGGAACAATTAAGGCGCATAGTTGCATGCGGTGACAGCCCTCGCAATGACAGCCCCTCGGATGGAACGGCAATTATCCGCCACATGATTCCCCCGCCGGCATGGCTGCCCAGCGCCTTAAAAGGTTGGCGGCGCTGCTGCAACGCCCCTTGGGCGGCGGGGGTGTTGCGGGTGGCAAGCATGTCACATAGCGCGGCAAATTTTCGGATCTTCAGGAAACGATTGTATCTCAATAGCACTACATGAAACACTTGTTGCAATATCTGTGTTTTGCACCACAATATATGCAGCGTGATTCCAACATCCTCATCAAGCGGGAAACCGAAATGACAAAACTCCTTCATCGCACAATTGGCGCCACCCTTCCGCGCGCTGTTTCCGGTCAGGGCGTCACCATCACCGATAGTGACGGGCGCGCCTATATTGACGGGTCCGGCGGGGCGGCGGTCAGCTGTCTTGGGCATAACCACCCCGAGGTTCTAGCCGCGATGACCACGCAGATGAACGCCATTTCCTATGCCCATACCTCCTTTTTCACCACGGATGTGGCCGAGGAACTGGCCCAGCGGCTGACCGCCCTTGCCCCCGACAGCTTGGACCATGTCTATCTCGTCTCGGGCGGGTCCGAGGCGGTAGAGGCGGCCCTGAAAATGGCACGGCAGTATTTCGTGGAAATCGGCCAACCGCAGCGCCGCCACATCATCGCGCGGCGGCAAAGCTATCACGGCAACACCATCGGCGCGCTGGCCACTGGCGGCAATGCGATGCGCCGCGCCCAGTTCCAGCCGATCCTGCCCGAAACGCACCATGTCTCCCCCTGCTATGCCTACCGCGACCTACAAACCGGCGAAACCCACGCCCAATACGCCGCCCGTCTGGCCGATGAGCTGGAAGCGAAAATCCAGGAACTCGGCGCCGATCAGGTGATGGCCTTTGTTGCCGAACCTGTTGTCGGGGCCACCTTGGGCGCCGTGCCGGCCGTAGAGGGCTATTTTAAACGCATCCGCGAGATTTGCGACCGCCACGGTATTTTGCTGATTTTGGATGAGGTGATGTGCGGCATGGGCCGGACCGGCACAATCTTTGCCTTTGAACAAGAAGGCGTTGTGCCCGATCTGGTGACCATCGCCAAAGGCTTGGGCGGCGGCTTTCAGCCCATCGGCGCGGTGCTTTTGTCGCGCAAAATCTTTGCGGCGTTTCGCGATGGATCGGGCCTGTTCCAGCATGGGCATACCTATATCGGCCATCCCATCGCCGCCGCTGCGGCCAATAAGGTCGTCGAAATTTTAACCCGCGACGGCATGATGGCGCA
This sequence comes from Pseudorhodobacter turbinis, assembly GCF_005234135.1. Classification (NCBI taxonomy): domain Bacteria; kingdom Pseudomonadati; phylum Pseudomonadota; class Alphaproteobacteria; order Rhodobacterales; family Paracoccaceae; genus Pseudorhodobacter; species Pseudorhodobacter turbinis. The sequence goes on along the minus strand of NZ_CP039965.1, from coordinate 1,128,869 downwards.
TGTCAACGCCATGGGCGACCGCCTGCAATCGGGGCTGGAGACAGCGCTTGGCCAATCCCCATATGTCGGCGATATCCGCGGTCGGGGCCTGTTCCGCGGGATTGAGATTGTCGCAGACAAGGACAGCAAAGACCCCTTTGATCCCAAGCTAAAAACCTACGCCAAGATCAAAAAAGCCGCTATCGCGCGCGGGCTTTTGTGCTATCCAATGGGCGGCACGATTGACGGGGTGCATGGCGACCATGTGCTTTTGGCCCCGCCCTATATTTGCACCCCCCACGATATCGACCAGATCGTTGACCGGATCGCCGCCGCGATAAATGACGTCACAGCACATAACTAAAGGCCGAACCCATGACCAAATCCCCCTGCCCGCCCGTCACCGATGCCGACTGGCCCGACAGCATCACCGACCTGCGCAATGGTTTCGCCGGCGCGTTGAATGTCTACCGCACGATGGCGCATCACCCCGATTTGCTGCGCGCTTGGGCCCCTTTGCGCCAACATATCGTCAAGGACAGCCGCCTTGGCCCGATCCGTTCCGAGGTGGTGATTTTGCGGGCCGGCCTGCGCTTGGGCTCTGCCTATGAATGGGCGCATCATGTTAGCCGGGCGCGCACCCTTGGCATGGATGATACCCGCATCGCCGCGATCCGCGACATGCCCGAGGGCGAAGACGGGCTGATCGTCCGCGCCGTCGATGCGCTGATGGATGACAAACGCCTTGCCCCCGAACAAGAGGCCGAACTGGCCGCCGCCATCGGGCGCGAAGCCGTGATCGACCTGATTGCCACCGTCGGTTTCTATTCGGTTCTGGGCTATCTTTTGCAGACCTATGACACGCCAATAGACCCCGCCATCGCGGCTGAAATGGAAGAACACCCGCTGCCCTAAGCGGCCGTTTCCGGGGTATAGATCATCCGGTGACCTTCTTGAAAATCATCCAGCGATAGCGGCCAAACCGCCTTGGGCCAATGCAGCGCCATGCTGCGGCGTCTGGGGCGGTAGACAGCGGTGTAAAGCGTGCCGAACCCGCGATCAAAGGCCGTCGAATAGATCGGCGGCTTCAAAAATGCGTTGATAAATTTCCCTTGCGGTTCAATATGAAGGGTAAGTCGTTGCAGCAAAAACCGTTCGCGTTCCACCGTGGCGGTCATTCGCGCATGGGCGTCCCATTCGACACGCTCTTGATGATTGGTTGCCACCGCCGCATGGGTAATTTGGGCGGGACGGTCAGGGGCCATAAACACGGTCCGAAACTTGCGCTTGGCATCAAGCACGGTGACGTTATAGCTCATATGCGTTGGAATACGGGCCAGCGCTGTGGCCGCTTGTTCTGCCGTGGTGCAGGTTTGCAGCACATAGCGCAAAATCAACGGCACGCCAAAGCCGGTGCCCACAACCCGCCGCCCGCCAAAGGTCAAGGACACCGCAAGCCCGGCATCATTGATACCGTCAACCAGCCCCCAAAGCCCGTCGGATGTGCCCATAACGCGCCGGCCCTGCCACGCGGTATGCAGAACCAACCGGTCAAAGGCTTGCGGTGCATAATCATAATTGCGCACCAGCATCGGGTCAGCCCCTTGCCAGATCGCCTGAGAGCATCCCGAAAGATAGGGTGGCGGATTGTGAAATGACAAGAACCGCGCCGCAAGATCGCCCCCGCCCGCAAGTTCACAAAGCTGGTCATAGATCGGCAGGATCTCGGGCATATGGGCGGTCAGGGCCTTGCGGCTTTCCCAATAGGTCGCGCGCGCATCCAGCCCCTCACGCAGCCACCAACGTTGATAATCCGGCCAATATTCCTGAAAAAGCGTGGCCCATTTAGGGCCAAGCTCAGGTTCCGAAATTGCGCGCCATAAAAGTTCCATCACACCGCGCCTAGCAGGTCATTACAGGAACTTGAAGGCCGGATCGGCCAGCGCAGGCCCCGCCTCGGCCACCGGCAGCGGTTTGGCGTGGAACGCATTTTTAATGCCATGCACCCATTTCTTTGCCCGCTCGTTCATCTGGAAACCAGAGGTCATGGACCGCCCGCGCGTCACCAGAATGCCCAGATCGGCCCCTTCATAGCGGTAATCCCCCGGCTTTTGGATGCGCAGGAAAAAGGCCTCGTTCTCGCTTTCCACGGCGCGGCGGTGATAATCAAAACGGTCATAGACCACGCGCCCATCCTCCAGCATCTTATAGATGCCGGTTTGTGGCGCCTCGGTGATGATATCCACGCTGTCATCGGTGTGCTTGATCACCATCTGCGACCAGCTGTCGATCATATCTGGATTGGCCCAACGTGAGTTCAGCTCTGCCACGTCCAGATCAAACGGTTTCTTTGCAAATTCAAGCAGATGGAACAGGAACAACGGCGCATCCGCATGGGCAAAGGCCGCGTGATTGGTCATCGACGAACAGCCGGTGATGCGCGGGTTCAGCTCCCCCAACCACAGATCACCGGTCTTCTTGTCGATCAGGAAATCCAGCTCAAAATAGCCACGATACCCTTCCTTGCGCAGTTGTTCCCCGAACTTGAAGGTCAGGTCACGCGCTTTTTGACGCACCTTGGGCGGGAAGGCGGTGGACAGGATCTCATTGCCACACCAACCGCCGCGATAAGGCGTCAGCTCTTTGAAACCCACCAGTTCCGTCATCAGCGGGCCAACGATGGTGCCTTGCTTGGTCACGCATCCCTCAATCGCCGAGCCGCGGCAATCGATCCGCTTCATGATCTTGATCTCACCCTCGCCGATGATCTCATGCTCATGGCGGCGGAAATCAGCCTCGGATTTGATGAAAAACGTAGTGTGGCCGCTGTCGCCATAGGCCGATTGCAGCACAAGATCATTGCCGATCCCCGCCTTTTCGCAGGTCGCTTTCAGCCCGTCATAGCTTTTGACCTCGGCCAGCACATTCGGCACCGATGGGACGCCGGCCTTATTGCCGATCCGCACGGTTTCAATCTTGTTGTCCATCTTGGTCCGCAGCTTGGCCTTGGGGAACCAGACATCGGCACCCAGCTCTTTTGCCAGCCGTTCCGTTTCCTCATCAAACATCAGGAACACGAACTTCGGCTTGCCGCCGCGCCGCTTTACAAGGTCGATGACCTCTTTGTGCTGCAACAGATAGTTGTTGATATCCTCGATCGACTGGAATTCGGCATGAGGCTGTTCGGACGGGCAAAACACGTTCGGATGGCGGCCATCATAGCAATCGAGATAGCAGATATATTTGAAGTTCTTGCACCACTCATCAATCCCCAACAGGTTAAAGTTGGTCGCCGAGATGAAGTAAATCGGGTCTTCGTTGCGGTGAAAAAAGCGGCGGATTTCGGAGATGTTCTTCAACTGCGATTTGGCCATAAGTAAGATCCTTCCCTGAAAGGCAAACGGTGGGGGGCATCTGCCCCCCGATTTATTTTGCGGCTTGTGCCGTCGTTTTTGTTGTCAGATCGGCAAGTGCCTCGGGCGTGAAAACACGCAAACCAAGGTCGGGGCGATATCCGTGAATTTCATTCACATCCAGCGCGCGCATAAAGGCAAGGATTTCCTCGCTGACCACCTGCCCCGGCACAAGGATCGGAAACCCCGGCGGATAGGGGATGATGAAGGAGGCCGAAACCACATCGCGCCCCTCTTTCATCGCCTGCCTGATGGAACCGTCAAGCTCCAGATAGTCGCATTTGCTTTCATCATAGCTCAGGAAAAACGCGGTGCGGATATCGCCCTCATTGGTGTTGCCGGGGCTAAGGAATGCCTCATGGAACCGGCTGAAATCGGGCAGCGGCGGGTAATCCTGCGTCAGGTTTTTCACCCGCCGCTCAAATGACAACCGCTCCATCTTGGAGGCATCATCGAGCAATTCATCCAGTTCCTTGGCGATCTCGACCAGCACCTCGATCAGATAGGCGACCGAGGACCGCGTGGTGCCGATATTGGTCATGAACAACACGGTATTGCGTGAGGTCTTGTTGATCTGGATGCCGTATTTATCCATCAAAACCTTGGTCTTGAACGTATCGCCATCCCAGCCGGTGCCACCCACGGCCAGCGTAACCCGCGTGGCATCCAGCACAAATTCGTCCTGCTCCCAGCAATCCCAGATGTCGGTCCAGCCCTGCTCGGTATCGTAATAGCTGCTGACCCCGCTTTCACGGTATTCGGCAGGGATCATATCGCCGGCACTCAACACCTTGAAATATTTCTGCAAAAGCGGATGGGAAGCAATCGCACGGCGCATCGACATCGCTGCCTCTACCTGCCGCTGCACAAACTCGAACCCTTCCAGCTCTACCTGACGGCGACCAACATCGAGGCTGGCGATGATCTGGTAATTTGGGCTGGTCGAGGTGTGGGTCATATAGGCTTCATGAAATGCCTGCTCCACCTCGCCCTTGAAATCCTGATCGTTGACATGGATCATCGAGCCCTGCCGCAAACTGGTCAGGGTTTTATGCGTCGATTGCGTGGTATAGACCCGAACCCGCGCATTCGGCGGCGGGATCAGCCGGGTTTTCAGCAGCTTTTCCATATCCGCATCGGCTAGCTTTTCCTGCTGTTTGGCATAAGCTTTGGCGTGTTCCGGCGTGCGCAGCCGTTCGCGGAAGTTATTGGCGGCATTCATGCCGGTGCGCTGGCGATAGGTTGGCCCAAAACGGGCAAAGGCAAACCACGCCTCATCCCACAAAAACACCAGATCGGGCTTAATCGCGAGGCATTCCTCCATCACCCGCTCAACATTATAAACCACGCCATCAAATGTGCAGTTGGTCAGCAAAAGCATCCGCACCCGGTCAAGCTTGCCCTCGGCCTTCATCTGCAACAGGCGGTGCTTGATTTCGCGCAGGGGCACCGCGCCATACATCGAATATTCATTCAGCGGATAGCTGTCGAGATAGCTGACCTGCGCCCCCGCCAGCACCATCCCGTAATGGTGCGATTTGTGGCAATCGCGGTCCACCAGAACGATATCGCCGGGCCGAACCAAAGCCTGCACCACGATTTTGTTGCAGGTCGATGTGCCATTGGTGGAAAAATAGGTGTGCTTGGCGCCAAAGGCACGCGCCGCAAGTTCCTGCGCCTCTTTGATCGTGCCGTGCGGTTCCAGCAAACTATCCAGCCCGCCCGATGTGGCAGAGGTTTCGGCCATAAAGATATTCGGCCCGTAAAACGCCCCCATATCTTGGATCCAATGGCTGCGCGTAATCGACTTGCCGCGGCTAATCGGCATGGCATGAAACACGCCTGTCGGCTGTTTGGAATATTCCTTTAGGGCCGTAAAAAATGGCGTTTTATAGCGTGCCTGAACCCCGCGAAGGATGTTCAGATGCAGCTCCATAAAGTCTTCCTGATTGTAGAAAACCCGCCGGCAAATCCCCAAATCCAGCCCCGCGATTTCCTCAACCGAGCGGTCGGTGACCAGATAGGCATCCAGTTCGGGGCGCACTTTGGCAATCAAGCGGCACAGCTCGGGGCCGTAATCCTCGGGGCTCATGTTCTTGATGTCGTCGGTGCCGCCCGCCAGCTTTAGATAGCGGGTCAAAAGACCCAGATCGACCTTGGATTCCATTTTCAGGCCGGGCCGCACAATAATCGCCTGAATGTTGTGGTTGAACAGCACCCCGATCAGCGCATCCTGAAGCGTCGGCACCACCACCGGCGCATAGGTAAAGGCGTCATCCGGCCTGCGCATAGAGGCCATGTTCTGCCGCAACCACCGTTCCTGATGCTCGTTCACATCATCGACAATCATCACCTCGAAATAAGGTTTCGCCAGCGCCCGCGCATCGGGGGACAGAATCGCCTCATCCTCATTCTCGTCCTTGTCATCCATATCGCGGTCCAGCGGGATATGGCGGCGCCGATATGCCCCCGTCACTAACGCCCGCGCAGCACGGCGCACGGTAAAGGCAACATCCGCCAAATGGCCGTTTTCAAACTGCCGGCGCATATGCTCAAAGGACTGAATGCCGGGAAAGGCCCAATACCGCTCGATCGTTTCCAAGGCATTGAACATTTCCACCACTTTGGCGCGGGTGGCCTTTGCATGGCGGCCTTCGGGTTCACGGGCAAGCTGGTCCAGCGATTGGCGCAACGTGCTCCAATGATCCCCGCGAAGCTGCACTGCCGAATAATAGTCGCTCATGGATTGCATCGCATCGTCCTTTGGCTAAATGTATCGGCCGGGCTGATGTGAAGCCGGGGCAGAACCGCAAGGCCCTGCCCCGGAATATCAGCCCGTAACGGTCTTTCCTGCCACCGGCGTTACCGGCTGTGGGTCCTCGGCTGTGTGGTACGGCTGGTTTTGCGCAAGAAGTTCGGGCGCGGGGGCACCTTTGATGATATCCTCAGGCAAAGTGGTCGCGCCCAAATTCAAAGGCGAAATTCCCGCCGTGGTTCCCTGCTGCGGGATCGCCAAGGGGCCAAGCCCGTGCAAATAGGCATCCGCCCCGCTGGCCCGATCATAGACCGGAAAGTCAACAGACCGGTCTCGGAAGCTTTTGAGAACCTGCCCCAAACCCTTCATACCGGTTTCACGTTGGCGGCGCACCTGATCAAGATCCACTTCAATCGGGAACATATCCTCTTGTCCCGCCGATTGGTGCAACACGGTCGAGGTCGGATCAATCACACAAGACCGCCCGTTGCCGCCCGCGCCCAACCCGTTCACATCAATCACATAGCACTGGAACTGTACCGCCGTGGCGCGGGCAATCGAAAGCTCTGCCTCGCGGTCGGTGGTACCGGTCAGAACGGGGTGCAAAAGCACCTCAACGCCGGCACTGGTCAGTTGGCGCGTGGTTTCGGGGAACCACATATCATAGCAGATCGACAACCCGAAACGCCCAACCTCTGGCACGTCAAAGATACAAAACTCCGTCCCTGCCGCGATGCCATCTTCATAGGGGCGGAACGGAAACATCTTGCGGTATTTCTTGATGACCTGCCCCTGCGGGTTGATCACGGCTGAGGTGTTATAGATCAGCCCATCCTCGGCCTGCTCGAACATAGAGCCGGGGATCAGCCAGATATTGTGCTTGATCGCGGCTTCCTGAAAGCGGTGCAAATGCTCGTTGTCAAAGGGCAATGCAAAGCGCGGCAAGGGGCCAAGCGGGGCGAGTTCCGAAAACAGAACCATCTGTGTCCATGGAAAACGCACCATCAAGATATCAAGACGCTGCAACATTCCGGCAATGTTGGGTTGCAATGCGTTTACGTACATCTGGACGCCGGCAATCGCAAAGGGGGTCATCGGGGATATTCTCCGTTAAGGTGCGGCCACGCGAGTGCGGGCCTTGAGCGTGTTTGCAGTCGCAGCATTATCCCCTGACGACAAGCACAGATACCGGCGATCTGCGCACAACCCTGTCAGCTTGGCTGCCGATCAGAAACTCCCTCACCCGATCCGGCGCAAGTGACGCCATAATCACCAGATCGGCATTAAGGTCCTTGATTTTGGCGATAATCTCTCGGTGAACGGTGCCGTGTTTGACGTGCAGCTTGGCCCCCAAATCCTGCGGGATCTGGTCATTGGCGATGGCGACCAGTTCCGCATTCGCCCGCGCAAGCGCCGTTTTGGCAAAATCCTTGGGCAAAAACCCCGAGACCAGCGGAGAGCCGGTATCAGGTTCCACATAAAGCACATGCAGCGCGGCCCCGTTCAGACGGGCAAGCTTTACCGCCTCGGGCAGCGCCAGTTGCCATGAGGCTTTGGAGGTGACGTCGATTGCAACCAATATCGTTTTTGTCATGGTCTGTCTCCTTTCTCTCAGGCGGTAACGGGACGGATGGTTTTCGCGGCACGTCCGCGCTGCAACATGACCACAAGGGCAAGCAGCAACAAAGCCGGCAGGAACATCCAGTATTTTGACGGAACGTCAATCGGCCGCAACACGCGCAGAACCTCTTGATCCCAATCGAGCCCGGCCTCGGACGCCGCAGAGCCATAAGACACATCATCGATAATCATCTTGTCGCCGTCACTGCGCAGGGCAATACCTGCCGCATCAAGCTTTTCCTCACCCGTGGTGCCAGATGTGATCGGCAGGATGGCCACAAACTCTATCGGGTCGCCCAGTTCGTTCATGCCGGCCACGCGCAGGCGCAAATCCTGCCCCACCGGCGTTGCATCAGCGGCTTGAACCAAAGCGGCAGGGGCCTCTTCGGAATAGGGCGGATAGACCATATCCATCCAGAAACCGGGACGGAACAGCGTGAAGGCAACCAACAGCAAGGCCGCTGTTTCATAAAAGCGGTTACGTGTCAGGAACCAACCTTGGGTCGCAGCGGCAAACAGCAGCATCGCCACCGTCGCTACAATGAACACGAATATACCCTGCATCATCGTCACATTGATCAGCAGCAGTTCCGTGTTGAAGATAAACAGGAACGGCAGCGCCGCCGTGCGCAGGCTGTAAAAGAACGCAATCACGCCGGTTTTGATCGGATCACCGCCCGAAACCGCCGCCGCTGCAAAGCTGGCAAGCCCCACCGGAGGCGTCACATCCGCCATGATCCCGAAGTAGAACACGAACAAATGCACGGCGATCAATGGCACGATCAACCCGTTTTGCTGCCCCAGTGTCACAATCACCGGCGCCAAAAGGGCCGAGACCACGATATAGTTCGCCGTCGTCGGCAGCCCCATCCCGAGGATAAGCGACAGCACCGCCGTCAGCGCCAGAATTGCCAGAATATTCCCGCCCGAAAGCACCTCAACCACATCCGCCAGCGCCGAACCCACGCCAGTCTGGCTAACCACACCCACGATGATACCGGCCGTTGCCGTGGCAATACCGATGCCGATCATATTGCGCGCGCCGGTCACCAACCCGTCAAGCAGGTCCGTGAACCCGTCCCGCACCGCTTGCACCATTTCACCCGAGCCACGCAGTATCGCTAAAATCGGGCGCTGTGTCAGCAGGATGAACACCATATACATCGTGGCCCAGAATGCCGACAGGCCGGGGGAAAGACGGTCCACCATCAAGGCCCAAACCAGTACCACAACCGGCAAGATATAGTGCAAGCCGGCCCGGATCGTTGGCCCCGGCAGCGGCAGCTTTGTCACCGGCTCGTTCGGATCATCCAGCTTCAGCGGCGCCTCACGCGCGGCGATGGCCAGCAAGCCCACGTAAATGGCTGTCAAAAAGGTAAAGATGATATAGCCAGCAGCCGCCGGAAACGCCGGACGGATCCAACCCATACCGTAGTATACCGCCAGCGAAAGCCCGCAGATCACCGCAACGGTAAAGACCATACCGATCAAACGCTGCACAATCGGCTTGGGCACATAAGCGCGCGGCAAGCCTTCCATGCCGGCCTTACAGGCCTCTAGGTGCACAATATAAACCAGCGCGATATAGGAAATCACCGCCGGCACAAAGGCATGGGTAACCACGTCAAAATACGGGATACCCACATATTCCACCATCAAGAACGCCGCAGCGCCCATCACAGGTGGCATGATCTGCCCGTTGACCGAAGAGGCCACCTCAACCGCGCCGGCTTTTTCGGCGCTGAATCCCACCTTCTTCATCAGCGGGATCGTAAACGTCCCCGTTGTCACCACATTGGCAATCGACGATCCCGAAATCAAACCCGTCATCGCCGAGGAGACAACAGCCGCCTTAGCAGGCCCGCCCCGCATGTGACCCATCAAGGAAAAGGCCACCTGAATGAAATAGTTGCCCGCGCCCGCCTTATCCAAAAGCGAGCCGAACAAAACGAAGAGGAACACGAACCCAGTGGAAACTCCCAAGGCGATGCCGAACACACCCTCGGTGGTGATCCACTGGTGGTTCACAATCTCGGAAAGGTTATTGCCCTTATGCGCGATAATTGACGGCATGTTCGGGCCAAGCACGGTGTACACAAGGAACACCGAGGCCACGATCATCAAGGCCGGCCCAAGCGCACGGCGCGTCGCCTCCAGCAACAGCAAGATGCCGATCACGGCAACCACGAAATCTTGCGTGATCGGCGCACCGACCCGGCTAGAGATATCGCGGTAATAGACAAAAAGATAAAGCGCGGCAGCCGCACCGACGATCGCGAGCGCCCATTCCCAAACCGGTATCCGGTCTTTGGGGGAGCCAAGCAAAACCACCGCCGAAATCGAGATTGCAACCGGCATGATCCACCAGACAGAGGCACCCTCTTTGGCGGAATACATCAGCAAGCCACCAACAATCAGCGGCACAAGAACGCCCAGACCAAGCTGGATCGGGCTGCGCGACGCCGGAAAGGCGGCAAAGGCAAGGAACATCGCAAAGGCAAGGTGGATGGACCGCGCCTCGGTATCATTGAAAACGCCGACCCCGATCATGAAGGGCACAGGCGAGGCGATCCAGATCTGGAACAACGACCACGCCAGCGCAACCATCATCAGAAATACGCCAACCGTACCTTGTGATCCGCGCGCGCCGGTATCGGAGGAGGCCACAAGCTCATCAAGTTCAGCCTGACTGAGGCCATGGTTTCCACCGCCTTGCGATTGGTCATTCGTCGCCATCAAAAGTCCCCCTGCGTTACCGTCTATGCGGCAATTCTATCATTTTTCGAACCACAGATTGGGGCGCGGTTACCCGCGCCCCAACAGATTAGGCGATTACATCCAGCCACGCTCGGTGTAGTATTTCACAGCACCGGGGTGCAGTGGCGCGGACAGACCATCTTTGATCATCTCTTCTTCCTTGAGGTTCGCAAAGGCAGGGTGCAGCCCTTTGAAGCGCTCAAAGTTGTCAAACACGGCTTTTACAACCTGATAAACAACCTCATCATCCACATCAGCGGAGGTCACGAAAGTCGCCTTAACACCAAAGGTCTTGGTGTCTTCGTCAGAGCCTTTGTACATGCCGCCAGGAATGGTGGCATACGCATAGAACGGATTGTCCGCGACCAGCTTATCCACGGCCTCGCCGTCAACGGTCACAAGGTTCGCATCCACGGTCGAAACCGCTTCCTGGATGGAGCCGTTGGGGTGGCCAACCGTATAAACGATGGCATCCACCTTGTTATCGCCAAGTGCGGCGGCCTGCTCTGCGGGCTTCAGCTCGGATGCAAGACCGAAGTCATCCATCGTCCAGCCTTTGGCATCAAGCAACACGCCCATAGTTGCCAACTGACCCGAACCGGGGTTGCCGACGTTGACGCGCTTGCCTTTAAGGTCGTCAAAATTCTTGATGTTAGAATCCTGACGCGCGATGACCGAGAAGGGCTCTCCATGCACACCAAATACGGCGCGCAGCTTTTCAACCTGCTTGCCCTCGAATTCGGACGTGCCGTTGAACGCGTGGAACTGCCAGTCGGACTGTGCCACGCCCATATCCATGTCACCCGCCGCAATCGCGTTGATGTTGGCGATGGACCCACCGGTCGAAGGTGCTGTGCATTTCAGGTTATGATCGGCGGTGCCCCGGTTGATCAGGCGGCAAATCGACTGCCCGACAACAAAATAGACCCCGGTCTGACCACCGGTACCGATGGTGATAAACTTCTCTTCCGCCGCAACGGAGCCTGCTGCCAAAGACATGGCGGCAGCTGCGGTAATAGCTTTCCAGTGGATCATTCTTTTCTTCCTTTCGATGTCTCAAAATCGGAGGGCCGCATTTCAGCGACCGATACAGCGTTACATCCTCACCCCGCATGAGGGGGAATAAAGCCTGCGACAAGATCTGCCGCCGACCATGGATGGCACACCATCAAAGCCTGATGATGCGAGTAGCTTTTGCATTTGGCAAGTGTACCCTTTTCCTTAAATGCCGCGCGCATGGCTTTTTAGTCTTGTCACGCAGCAAACCCTGTTGGAACACGGCTTCATACGGCCGCTTTATTCCTAGCTGATCACCCTAGGGGCGTTTAAGATACCAATCAACCCTGTTTATTTTTCAGGCAATCATTGGGGTTCAAACCCGCTTGCCCTATAGTCAAGCCAACAGAATCAGCCCTTAGAAAAGTACCGATGACATCACCTACAGATGAGAACACAATCAACATCGGTGCCCGCTTGCGGGCCGCCCGTACGCAGCGAAAACTGTCGCAACGCGAATTGGCCCGCCGGGCCGGCGTGACCAATGGCACCATTTCCCAGATCGAACAGAATCACTCCAGCCCCTCGGTCTCTTCGCTCAAACGGGTGCTGGATGCCTTGGCTATGTCATTGGCAGAATTTTTCGCCGCGGATGTCGCACAGTCCCATCAGGTGTTTTTCCGCAGATCAGAGCTGCAGGAGGTCAACCCTCACAAACTGTTGCGCAAGACCGACGCGCCCATCGCCCTGTCGATCCGGCAGGTCGGCGATGCCCTCAGCCATCAAATCCAGATGCTCCACGAATGCTACAGCCCCGGCGCGGATACCGGCGCGCAGAAATACAGCCATGACGCCGAAGAGGCGGGGATCGTGATCGAGGGCAGCATCGAAGTGACCGTTGGCGCGGAAACAGAGACCCTTTTCGCCGGCGACGCCTACCTTTTTGACAGCCGCATCCCGCATCGGTTCCACAACACCGGCACGGAGGATTGCGTCATCGTATCGGCCTGCACCCCGCCCAGCTTTTAAGCGGGCCCCGTCACCCACAGCCGAAACCGTTTGCTGCCGGTGATCTCATGCACCACCCCCATCGCTTGCAGCCGCGCCAAACCACGCTCGGCGCTGTCGCGGGAAATGCCTGTAAGATTGGCGGCGGCCTCGGTCGTCAAGATGGGGCGGGCCGCGATTGCATCGATCAATTTCGCAGGCGTAGAGCCTTTTAGCCCCGCCGTTAGGCCCCGCGCAGCGACGGCCCAAGCCTCCACCCGATTAAGCTCCATCATCGCGGATTGCGCCCCCGACCGGATCGCCGCCAGCCAATCGCCCAAGCCATCGGGTTTCGCGCCCAATTGCCACGCCCTGCCCCCGGGCGCCAATGGCGCAAAGCCGATCGCACGACACTCCGCCGCCGCAATCCGCCCTGCGGCAGTCGCAGGCTCCAGCAAGTCATCGGGCGCCGACACCCCCGTCAGCCGCCAAAGCGCCTGCCCGTATCCGGCTTGTGTCAGCGGGTGACAATCAGCCAGCTCTTGCATCCCGCCGGTGAACACCTCGGCCGCAAGGTCAAATTCGGCCCCCTTTGGGCGCGGGCTAAGATCTTCGGGCAACCCTGCGCCCGGCACCTCATGCAGGCCCAAAAAGCCTCGGAGCGCGGGCAACCGACCGGGCCGCGCCAACAATCGGCGATACACCCAAGACGCGCGCGCCAACTCTGTCCGGTTTTCAGTCAGCCCCCCTGCCCCGCTTAAATAGGCTGCAATTTGTTCGCGCCGCACACGCACACCCTGCGCCCAAAGCATCGCCTCAACCTCGATCAGCGCAAGGCGTTCAACCGCGCCCGTTCCCAGCAAAAGGCAGCGTTGATCCAGCATCGCAAGCGCCACCGCCGCCCGCGCAAGCTGCGGCGCAAGACCCGCCTCGGCCTGCTGCCATTGGGCAGGATCAATCAACAGACGTTGGCCTACATGCGTCCGCGCGCCCCCCGAAACGGGTTTCTTTCCTGCCTTTAAGCTGCTTTTATTTTGAGGGTCTTGGCTCTTCATATCCGCAGAATAAGCCCTTAATGCGGATTACTCCAGCACTACCTGTTCGCCTGCGATACTGGGTGGTTTGGCCTGTGTTGCGCGCCACCGCTTAAGGGTGGAAAGGCGCTAGAGCCTACAGAAACATTGCCCCATCCGCGCATTAGAAGCAAGCTTTTTCCAGATAAAAAGCAAACTGCCTCCGGCGTTGAACGCGGGAGGCAGTCAGGTAAAACCTTTTCCGCGGAAAAGGTTTCGGGTTGAGGTCAACCGATCTCGTCAAGCAACCCGCGCACGGCGGCCTCCAGCTTGCGCCGGTCAATGGTAGAAAAATCGCGGTCCAGCCGGATCTCCAACCGCCCTGCCCCAGCCACACATTTCGCGGCACCTTCAGGGCGCGCGATCTGAAAACTGGTTTTTGCCTTTGCCTCGGCTGCGGGCTTGCTTGGTCGTGTAGACCCTGATTTAGGCTCTGTTTCGCCACCTGCAAAGCGACGCAGCACTGACAATTCATCCTCGATAGAGCGGTTATCCCAGCCAGCCAACTCTGCCTGAATGGCTGGTACAAACCCCGGGACCTCGTCGATTTTAGAGGACAAAGCCAAACCCAGCGCGCGCGGCACCTCATGAATAAAGTGCAACACCTCCCCCAAACGCTTGACCACCGGAATGAAGCTGCGGATATAGCTGCGCTTGGAATAGCTGGCGGATTTGTAAAGCTTGGCGACCGCCTTATCCGGATCGGAAACCTCGGTCATCGGATCGGCGGCATATTCGATCGCAAGCTGCGCCATTTCGGCCAAAGAGATATCCTTGCGTACAAGGTTCTCATCCACCATCCGGCGGTAAAGCACGTCCAGCTCTGCCCCGCGCGCCATGATCCCCGCGGGAATTTTGCCGTAAGCCTCGGCATCCCCGGTTTCGGCCAAAAGCTGCGTAAACGCCTGAATACGCCGAAACCCCTGAATTAGCTCATAGCGGCCATCCGGGCGTTGCTCTACGCGGATCGGGTTCGACAAGCCGACATCACGAATAGAGTCGACCAGCTCGCCCAACTCCTCATCAAAGCCGGCGTGGCGGTCACGGGTCAGCTTGCGGGTCTCAATCATATCAAGGTCGATCAAATCAACGATCAATCCCTGCTGTTTGAGCCGGACATGCTCATGCGCAAGCGCGTCATTTTCTGCGCGGATCTTGGCCACAAGGGCCTCGCGATCCCTAAGGCTATCGGCGTTCTCGGTGATCGCAGCGGCCATCGGACCCCGGCGCGACTCTGTGGCCGCCCTCGGCTTGGCGGTCGGCGCGACCTTTTCCGCGGAAAAGGTTTCTACCGTATCCTCATCCGGCAGATCGATATCAAACATACGGCGTTTCTTGCTCATGATGTTTTCTCCAGCTTCTCCCACGCCTCAAGGACGGAGGTTTTGAATTCTTCATAGGCCCCATCGAATGAGGCCCGTGCGCGTCGCCATGTCTCGCGCGTCATTATACGGTAGTCGATCTCATAGACCGAGGACAGGAAACGCCCCGACTGTTCTACCGCGCGCGTCATCTCTATCGGGTGCTTGGCTACATGCGGGCCAAAGACCTTGCCAAAGGCCTGAAACATCGCACGGTGCAATTCGTTGCCCGGCTCATAACGCGTCATCAAGAAGCGGATGTCGCAGAACTGCTTGGGCAGCGTAACCTTTTCCGCGGAAAAGGTTTGACCAAAACCGTCATTGAGGTCAGCAAGCGCCTCCGACAGCTGACCGATGAAGGAGGTGGTGCTGTCGTACTCCCAATAGCCGGGACCGGAGGGGACGTAGAGCATGTCTGCCGCAAAGACCGCATTCATCGATTGGTAGCCGATCGCCGGCGGGCAGTCGAAGATGATCAAGTCATAGCTGTCATCGGGCAGCGCATCGAGATAGCGCGAGACGGCACCAAAAAATGTCCAATCCGGATTGAGGTGGCGATACTGCGCGGAGGCGAACTCCACAAAGGCAGCATTGGCACAGCTTGGCACGATGTCGATCGTAGGCCATGCCGTCGGCATGATGAAATCCGAGACGCGCAAGTCACCAAGCCCCATGTCGCGGATCGAAGAGGGGATACGGCGTTGGGGCAGGGCGGCTCCACTCTCGGCGCCGGTCATCGCCGCGTTCATCCGGTCGGTCTCGCGCAGCAAGTCGCGGGCCATGATGCCCCAGACGGTATGTTCCTCGGACACGTCGTTCAGACCCATGGAGTGGGACAGCGTTGCTTGCGGATCGAAATCCACGACCAACACGCGGTAGCCATCAAGCGCGGAGGCGTGGGCCAAATGCAGCGCAACGGTGGATTTGCCGGCACCGCCTTTGAAGTTCGCGATGGCCACACGGAATGCCCGCTTGCCAGCAGGGCGCTTGGGCATCAGCGATTTGCGGTTGATCTTCATCTTGCGGCGCAGCTCGTTGATCTCATCGAGGCTGAACCAACGCTGACGGCCATCAGGCTCCACCTCACCGCTGGGCAAATCCGGCTCGGCGGCCAAACGGCCCCGGAAAGTTGACTGGTTGATCTTGAAGATCAGCTCCGACACTTCCCAGCTGGAGAACCGCCGCAGGGTCTTCTCCAGCTCGGGGGAGAAGGTTTGACGACGAATCCAGCTTTGCATCTTGAGCGACTGCGCCTGAAGGTTGGCGAGGTCTGTATGATCGTACATGGGGCGTTCCGTTCTTTTGTGGACGTTAATAACTGCTTCGTTCCCAATTACGCTGAATTTGCACAAAATGCAAAAGCAGAGTTATAGTATTCACAGGAATCTCAATATTGCCGTAAAGCCCATAAATTAAGGGATATACCGGCCGAATCGGTTCCCTGAGAGTCGCGGGGTGAAAGCCTCCCAAATGCAGGGACGGGACACGCTATTTGGGGGGACAGCCATACCCCCGATACTACGGTTAGGGTGACAAAAGGCTGATTTGGGGTGACACCATGAATGTCCCCTATTACCATAGAACCTTATTCTTTTAGAATAGATTGAAGATTCGAAGATCGGGGTTCAGGCTAAAATCTGCAAACGGTCTTGACAGAATCGAACCTTCGGACGCAAATAGGCCAAGGTTCGACAAAAGCGTTGGCAAACGACGACGAACCGCCAGAAAAGGGCACAGACCCTTGCAATCGTCGGGCGTGTATTCGCCCCCTAAAATCAGAGAGGCACGGGGCAGTGCTGGTTACCAAACCTGTCGGGCGGGATGCCTCGACAAAGAAATATGACATTTTGTCAGCCTTGTCAGCCTATGCTCTGTCACAAGACAAGCATGCCCAACGCCGGATTCTGCGTCTGATGTCGCTTATCACCACGCGGTATAACTGGCAGCGCAACGAACTTTCGATGGGCCAAGAGGACATCGCCAGACTTTGGTCTGTTGATCTACGCACCGTCAAACGAGAGATGGCAAAACTGCGGGCCGTGGGGTGGTTGGTTGAAACCCGTGCAGCCGCGCGGGGCCGGGTGGCGCTCCATGCTTTGGATCTGGCGATGATTATGGCCGATACGCAAAACGTTTGGCCAAACATCGGCCCCGACTTTGTAGATCGCCAAGCCGCCCAAATACCGCCCGCCCCCGAGGCCAGCAACGTCGTGCCGTTTCAGCAAATCCCGAGCTTGCCTGCCGATGGCTCGGTTTGGGCCGCAGCGCAGCATGCCTTTCAGGCGCAAGACGGCGCGGCCTTTTCCGCCTGGATTTCGCGCCTGTCAGAGATAGAGCGCGATGGCGGTACCCTGTGTCTATTGGCCCCCTCACGGTTTCATAAGACCTATGTAGAGACACATTTGGCCGATAGGTTGACCCGCATCTTGCGCAGGATTGATCCGTCCATTTCCGGCGTGCGGATCGATGTCTAGGCCCGTTTGCGCCAAAGGGGTGAGGGTGATATGGCTAGTGGTCGCTGACTCGGACAGGTTTAACCTCTTCGTGACGGCTTCGGAATAGAAAGTCCTATAGTGGATCGGTCGGCTTCGTCCCGCGATTTGCTTCGGTTTGAAACTGTCGAGGGGGGCTCTGATGCGCTCGATTTACTTCCAACAACGTTATGGCATGCTTGCTGTGGCGCTTATTGCGACAATTTTCTGCGGCATAGGGGCGGTTGCGACCGGTTCGGGCTGGTTTATCTTGTTTTTCGTGATTTCTGCGGCGTTTTTTGCCTTGGGCATTCGGGATGTTCGCCAAGCACGCCACGCCGTTCTGCGGAATTATCCGATTATTGGTCACATTCGCTATTTAATGGAGGCGATTCGTCCCGAGATTCGCCAGTATCTTTTGGAAAGTGACCGCGATGAGGAACCGTTTAGCCGCGAAACCCGCAGTCTAGTGTATCAGCGCGCGAAAGGGGTTGAGGATAAGAAACCCTTTGGCACCTCGGAGCGCGTTTATGAATCGGGTTATGCTTGGGTCACCCACTCGGTTGTGCCCAAACATATCACTGACAGTGATTTCCGTGTGCAGATCGGCGGGAAGCAGTGTCTACATCCCTATAATGCTTCGATCTACAATATTTCGGCCATGAGTTTTGGCGCACTTTCGGCCAATGCGATCAAAGCACTGAATACCGGCGCCAAATTGGGCGGTTTCGCGCATGACACCGGCGAGGGCGGGATCAGCAGCCATCACCGTCAGGGCGGCGATATGATTTTTCAGGTCGCATCGGGTTATTTCGGGTGCCGTGACAGCGAGGGGCGCTTTGACCCCGAAAAATTCGCGGTGCAGGCTGTTGATCCGCATATCAAGATGATTGAGATCAAGCTGAGCCAAGGCGCAAAGCCGGGGCATGGCGGGATGTTGCCCGCCTCCAAGATCAGTGCTGAAATCGCCGAAACACGCGGCATTCCGATGGGCGTGGATTGTGTCTCTCCGGCGGCGCATAGTGAGTTTTCAACCCCGCTTGGGCTGATGGATTTTATTCAGCGTTTGCGGGATCTTTCGGGCGGCAAGCCTGTTGGTTTGAAGCTGTGTATCGGCCACCGGCGAGAGTTTATGTGCATGGTGAAGGCCATGTTGGAAACCGGAATTCACCCTGATTTCATCGTTGTAGACGGTAAAGAAGGCGGTACAGGCTCCGCTCCGCTGGAATTTGCCAACCGGGTCGGGATGCCGATGCTGGAGGGGCTACATTTCGTCCATAATACTCTGCGGGGGGCCGGTTTGCGCGGTGAGATCAAGATTGGTGCGGCGGGTAAAATCGTCACCGCCTTTGATATTGCACGGGCTTTGGCGCTGGGGGCGGATTGGTGCAACTCTGCCCGCGGCTTCATGTTCGCGCTTGGCTGTATTCAGGCGCAGGCGTGCCATACCAACAAATGTCCGGTGGGCATTGCAACGCAAGACGGGCTGCGCCAGCGCGCGCTGGATCCTGATGATAAAGGCATACGCGTGGCGCGGTTCCATGCCAATACGTTGAAGGCACTGGCTGAAATTGCTGGCGCTGCGGGATTGGATCGTCCGAATGACTTTTTGCCCTATCACCTGATGTTTCGCCAAACAGACAGCGCATTTCGGGATGGCAATGAGGTTTATGCCTATCTGCCGGAAGGCTTTTTGCTGGCCAAGGATGAGCATCCTGACCTGAGCGAATGGCATGGACGTTGGGGCAGGGCTGCGGCTGACAGCTTTGCGCCAAAGGAAATACCGCAAGGACCCTATCGCATCGCTGCACAATAAGGGTGATTTGCTGGAGATGATGTGAAAAAAACCTCCCCCGGTTCCAGAATTCTGAAACCGGGGGAGGGGGGAACGGTTCTTAGTTAGCCGATCGGGCTTTCAGGATGCGTTTCGCATGGGCCAGAAGTGGTGGCAGTAGCAGCAACGCAATGACGACCCACATCACTTTGGCAATCGGGCTGGCAAAGAAGATCCAAGGGGAGCCTTTGCCGATAATCATACCCTGCGAGAAGCCATGCTCTGCAATGGGCCCCAAGATAAGGCCGAGGATGAGGGCCTCTAGTGAGTAGCCGATTTTCTTCAGGATCAGGCCGAAAAAGGCAAATCCGATCATCAGATAAACGTCAAACACCGATTGATGCAGCGAATAAGACCCGAGGATCGCAAAGGCGCTGATCACGGGCACCATAATCGCCGGTGGAATAAGGGCGATGCGGGCCAGATAGGGTGCCACGCTGATCCCGACGACCAAGAACACGATATTGGCGATGAACAGCGAGTAGATGAACGGATAGGTCTTGTCGGCATGGACGGCAAACAAGTCTGGCCCGGGGATCATACCATGGATGATGAACGCCCCCATCAACGCCGCCGCAACCGAGTTTCCCGGAATCCCCAAGGTCAGGGTGGGTACCAACGATCCGCCGACACAGCCGTTATTGCCGGCCTCGGCGGCGGCAATGCCCTCAGGGGCGCCTTTGCCGAACATGTGCTTGGCTTTGGACAGCCGTTTGGCAAAGTTATAGGATAGGAACGCCGCAATTGTCGCGCCTTCCCCCGGCAAGATGCCGACAACAGTCCCTGTGCCGGAGCCGAGCGCCATATATTTGGTGATCCCTTTGGGCATTGCCTCTGATTTCTGGGACTGTTTCAAGACCGAGGCGTCGATCTGTGTGCTGTGCCGCTGGCCCGCGATCTCTAACATCTGGATCATGGAAAACAGGCCGATCAACGCGGGCATAAAGTCGATCCCGTCGATCAGGTTGATGGACCCCATGGTATAGCGCAGGCTGCCCGACATCGCGTCGGTGCCGATGATGGCAATCATCATGCCCAAAACCCCGGCAAGCAGGGATTTAAGAAGCGATGTATCCTCATCCGCGATAGAAACGATCCCCGCGAGGCCCATCAAGGCCAGCAAGAACGTCTCGGCAGGGCCGAAATGCAGGGCCTGCGCGGCAAGAAAGGGCGCAAACATAAGCAAAATCAGGACCGAGAACATCCCCCCCATGAAGGATGCAACCACCGAGATTTTCAGGGCAAGCATGCCTCTGCCTTGCTTGCTCATCGGGTAGCCTTCGATGGCGGTTGCTACGGCGGCGGGGGTGCCCGGTGTGTTCAGCAAAATGGCGGGAATTGACCCGCCATACATCGCACCGGCATAAATCCCGCCAAGCAGCATCAAGCCCATGACCGGGTCCATCGTGTAGGTAAAGGGCACCAAAAGCCCGACGGCCATTGTCGCGGTAAGGCCTGGCATGGCGCCGATAACGACGCCGGCAACCGTGCCGATAATAATCGACATAAGGGCCTCGGGCGTGAAGACGATCGCTAGATATTCCATTGAAAAACCTTAGAAAAACGCAGGGCCGGGCAGGTTGACCGAAAGCACGCGGATAAAGATCAGGTAAACGCCCAGCAAGACGGCACCGGTTGAAAGCCCGATCACGACCGGATTGCGGTAGCCGAGCATCCAGGCAACAGCCGGAATAAAGACTGCGGCCGGAATGAAGAAGCCAAGGCTTTCAAATGACACTGCAAACAGGATCAACGCGGCGACAAGCCCGAAAAACCGGGCTGCACGGCCAAAGAGGTCCAGCGGCTCATCGCTTGCAGCGGCGCGCAGCGAGAACAGCAACTGAACCGCACTTAGCCCGCCAAAGGAAATCGCCAGAAACCGCACGTAAACCGCCGAGGTTTTCTGGGCAATACCAGTGTAACTGGCCGTGCTGATATAAAGCAGCACGGCCAGAACGATGAAACCGCCAAGGACAAGACGGTCAAGAGTTTCGCGGGTCATTACCAGGGCGCCGCGTCAAAGACTTCTTGAGTCTCAGCCTGAAGCTTTTGCAGGTAAGCGGTGTAATCGGCACTGTTCATGTTCAACAGATAGATTGAGCTTGCCTTGGCTTTTTCCTGGAAGGCCGGGTCTGCCATCACATCGGCAAAGATGCCGTCCAATTGGGCCTGAATCTCGGCGGGGACACCAGCGGGGGTTACAAAACCGCGCGTCGCACGCATTTGCACGTCATAGCCGCCCTCAACGCCGGTTTCCACTTCTGGCACCAGATCGTTGCGCGTGTCGGTCAGGATAGAAATGATCGTCGCATCACCGGCCTTATGCTGCGCTTCCATTTGCGACAAGTTCATAAAGGACGCATCGACATGGCCACCCAAAATGGCGGCTTTTTGTTCGGTGGAACCTTTGGTCGGCAGCAGGTTGAAGGTCACGCCGGCCAGTTTTTCAAAGGCTTTGGCGGCCAAAAAGTCATCCGAGCCGATGCCGTTTACAGCAACGGTCAGATCGCCACCCTTGCCGGCCTCTGCCAGATCAGCCAAGGATTTGATGGCGCTGTCTTTTGGAACAACGACAATTTCCGGATCATCGGCGGTGTTGCCAATGATGTGAAAGCTGTCGAGGGTGTAGCTTGCGCGGCCAGCGGCGACATGGGCCACCAGCTGAGGGGTGAAGACGAGGCCCATTGTATAGCCATCAGCATCGGCGCGTGCGATTGCCTCAAAGCCCTTTTGGCCGCCAGAGCCGTTGATATTGTTGATGACGAATTTAAAGCCTTCGTATTTGCTTTCTGCCACTTCGGCAAAAATGCGCGCGGTGGTGTCGGTGGAACCGCCGGCGCTGGAAGGTACGATGATTTCAATGGATTTGCTGGGATAATCTTGTGCAAAGGCGGGCGTATTGGCCACGGCAAGCAATGCAAGGCCGGCGACGAAACTGCGTTTACTGATGTTCATTGGGCTTCCCTCATTACGATAACGGGCAATACCCGCTTTTTTTACTATGCCAAAGTTTGCAGCAAAACAGCCGGATTGCAAGAATAAGATTGCTCTCTATTCAGGCAATTTCCGCAAGGGAAGGCTTGGGTGTCAGGCCATTGTTTCTACAGGGTTTCCAATGGCCCAAGCCCGTCGCGGAAATGCGGCGCGGGCTTGGGGGTAGGCGTTTAGTTGATCAGCCCGGCAAAGCGCATCGCGTCTTCGATCTTGGCCTTTGCGCCATCGGTCAACCCGACCAGTGGCAAGCGCACCTCTTCCGAGCAGCGCCCCAAAACCGAAAGCCCGTATTTCGCACCGACCAGCCCCGGCTCCAGGAACATCGCCTCATGCAGGGGCATCAGCCGGTCTTGGATTTCCAAGGCTTTGGCGTAATCGCCGGCCAGCGTGGCATTCTGGAAATCGGCGCAAAGACGGGGGGCCACATTGGCGGTCACCGAAATGCAGCCAACACCGCCATGGGCGTTATAGCCAAGGGCGGTGGCATCCTCACCCGAAAGCTGGACGAAGTCCTTGCCGCAGGTGATGCGTTGTTTCGGGACGCGCGACAGATCGCCGGTGGCATCCTTGACGCCGATAATTCGTGGCAGCTTTGCCAGCTCTCCCATGGTGGCGGGTGTCATATCCACGGCAGAGCGGCCCGGAATATTATAGATAATGATCGGCAGCGTGCAGCAATCATGGATCGCGGTGAAATGCGCGATCAGGCCGGCCTGACTTGGCTTATTGTAATAGGGTGTGACCACCAGCGCGGCATCGGCCCCCACGCTTTGCGCATGGCGGATCAATTCGATCCCCTCGGCGGTGTTGTTGGAACCGGTACCCGCAATAACCGGAATACGGCCCGCTGCGGCTTTTACGACTTCTGCGATCACTAGCCCATGTTCGGCATGGCTCAGTGTTGGGCTTTCGCCTGTGGTGCCAACTGGCACGAGGCCGTGGCTACCCTCGGCTATATGCCACTCCACCAGTTTCTTAAGCGTATCCAAGTCCACTTTGCCGTCCTTCAACGGCGTGACCAGGGCAGGCATTGACCCTTTGAACATGGTACACTTCTCCTCTTGGTGGGGGCGATTCAACCCCGTTGGTTTTCACGCCTTCCTAGCGTCATGTTCGCGGCTTGCCAAGCGGGGGACGAAATATGCGCGCACGCGGCGATGTGAGTTGCGTCCCTTTGGCCGCAATGGCATTTTGCGCGCTATGAAAACACATTTCGCCCCCCGCTTCGCCCTTCGTGCTTTGGCTGTGCCACTTCTTGCGCTTTGTTTCGCCTTGCCCGCGCTGGCGCAGGGCGATTTGCGCGCGGCCCTTTCCGCCGCCGAATCGCGCGATTGGGACAAGGCGCTGGCACTGGCACCACAGGGTGTTGCGTATGATATTGTCGAATGGCAACGTCTGCGCGCAGGCGAAGGGTATTTGGGCGATTACGAGGCGTTTTTGGCCCGCCGTCCCGATTGGCCCGGCTTGCCATGGCTGCACCAAAAGGGAGAGGAGGCGGTTGCCCGTTCCACCACCCCGTCACGTGTGATGGCTTATTTCCAGACACGGCAACCCTCTACTGCCGAAGGGGCGCTGGCCTTGGTGCGCGCCCTATCGGCTGCGGGGCAAAGCGAGGACGCAGCGGCGGTGGCACGGACTGCTTGGGTCAATTTGCGCTTTGATGCAGAGGAACAGGCGCAGATGCTTTCCTTGCAGGGGCCGGCCTTGGGGGGGGCGCATAACGCCCGCCTCGACGCCCTTCTGTGGGACGGTCGAGAGGATGAGGCCGCGCGGATGCTCCCGCTTGTCTCGGGTGGTTGGCAGGCCTTGGGGCGCGCCCGCATTGCTTTGCGCAGTCAGGCCGAGGGTGTGAATGCGCTGATCGATGCCGTGCCCGCAGCACAGGCCAATGATCCGGGCCTCGCCTATGAACGGTTTGTCTGGCGGATGCGGGCCGGACTGGAGGATCGCGCGTTGGAATTGCTGTTTGCGCGTTCGGCCTCAGCCGCCGCCCTTGGTCGGCCCGAGGCTTGGGCGGCGCGGCGCATCTGGTTGGTGCGCGAATTGATGCAATCAGGCCGGTTTGCCGATGCCTATCGCGCCGCCGCAAACCATCATCTGGCCGAGGGTGGCGACTATGCTGATCTGGAGTTTCTGGCCGGCTTTATCGCGCTGCGCAAGCTGGGGGATGCGGCCACGGCACGCGGTCATTTCCAGCATTTGAAACAAGGCGTCAGCACCCCCATCAGCCTGTCGCGCGCGCATTACTGGGAAGGCCGCGCCGAGGAAACCTTGGGCAATTTCGCCGCCGCCCGTGTGGCCTTTGAGGCCGGCGCGCAGCATCAAACCGCTTATTACGGTCTGCTTTCGGCGGAACATCTGGGCCTGACGTTGGACGCGGCGCTTTTGTCGGATGCGCGGCCCGCCGATTGGCGGGGGGCCGATTTTGCCAAATCTTCGGTCCTAGAGGCGGCAAGGCTGTTGCTGGCGGCCGGCGATCTGGATCTAGCCAAACGGTTCATGCTGCATCTGGCCGAGGGGCTGGGGCCGCAGGCGCTGGATCAGCTTGCCGATGCGGCCTTGCAAATGGGCCAGCCGCATATAGCGGTCTTGATTGGCAAGCAGGCGGCAGCACGCGGGATCATCCTGCCGCGTGCCTATTTTCCGGTGGTGGATATGGTGCCGGACGGGCTGCCCGTCAGCCGCGCGCTGGCGCTGTCCATTGCGCGGCGGGAAAGTGAGTTTAACGCCGTGGTCATCAGCCCCGCCGGCGCGCGTGGCTTGATGCAGGTGATGCCCGGCACCGCTAAGCTGATGGCTGCCAAGCTGGGGCAGGTTTATGCTTTGGGTAATCTGACATCGGATCCAGCCTATAATGTGCGGCTTGGGGCGGGCTATCTTTCGCAATTGGTTGAGGAATTCGGGCCGGCAGTGGCGCTGATCGCTTCGGGCTATAACGCCGGGCCGGGCCGACCGCGCAGCTGGATCACCGAGTTTGGCGACCCGCGGCATCCGGATGTGGATATTGTCGATTGGGTCGAAACCATCCCCTATGCCGAGACGCGCACCTATGTGATGCGCGTCGTGGAATCGCTGGTGATTTACCGCGCGCGTCTGCGCGGTGCGGCAGGGGTGGTGAACGTCAAATCGGAATTGACGGGGCGCTAACCGGTTTTGCCCTGAAGCTGGCTAAGGGATTGGCCGGGAGTCAGCATATCGGGGTCCAGCCGCAGCTCTATGATCGCAAGGGTATTTGCGGCTTGGGCGCGCGCAAAGGCGGCGGGGAAATCGGCCTGATCGGTGACCGTTTCGCCATGCCCGCCATAGGCGCGGGCGAGGGCCGCGAAATCGGGGTTGGCCAGATCGGTGCCCGAGGGCCGACCGGGGTAGTGGCGTTCCTGATGCATGCGGATGGTGCCATAACGGCCATTATTGGCGACAATTACAATCGGTTTCGCGCCATGCTGCACGGCAGTTGAGGCCTCATTGCAGGTCATCTGGAAACAGCCGTCGCCGGCCATGCACACCACGGTTTTATCAGGATTTTCCAACGATGCGGCAATCGCCGCCGGAAAGCCGTAACCCATCGATCCCGATGTCGGCGCAAGCTGTGTGCCATGTTGCCGGAACCTGTAATAGCGGTGCAAAAACGCCGCATAATTGCCGGCACCATTGGTCAGGATGCTGTCTTTTGGCAGGTTCGTGGATAGCCATGCCACAACCTCTTCCAGTTTCACTGCGCCGGGGGTCGCCACGGGGGTTTGCCATGCCTCATAATTGGCCCGCGCGGTTTTGGTCCAATCGGCCCATGTGCCTTTGCCCGTGGTGTGCGCCAGTCGCGCCAGCATTTGATCGGCGCGCACGGGGATCGCCAGATCGGGGCGGAAAACGCGGCCAAGTTCGGCAGGGTCGGGGTGGATATGCAGGATGCGGGGGCCGGGGCGGGTTGGGTCCAACAGCGCATAGCCGTCGGTTGTGGTATCGCCCAGCCGCGCGCCAAGCACCAAAATTGTATCGGCCTGTGTCAGCATCTGGCCCAGCTTGGGGTTCATGCCGACGCCCAGATCTCCGACGAAATTGGGGTGATCGTTGTTGATCCGGTCCTGACGGCGAAAGGAAACCGCGACGGGCAAGTCCCAGCCTTCTGCGAATTGGGCCAGATCGGCGGCGGCCTGTGCCGACCAGTTCGGCCCACCGGCCAGCACGAGGGGGCGCTTGGCCGTGGCCAGCGCATCGGTGATGGCACTGACTTGTTCGGGGCTGATGGCAAAGGGTTGAGGGCCGGGCGCGGGAATATCGGCGACTTCGGCCATGGCAGAAAGCATATCCTCGGGTAGGGCCAGAACCACGGGGCCGGGCCGGCCCGAGGTGGCAAGGTGGAACGCATGGCTGATGTATTCTGGCAGGCGCTCTATCTGGTCGACTTCGGTTGCCCATTTGGCCAAGGGGCCAAAGACGGCGCGGTAATCCACCTCTTGAAAGGCTTCGCGGTCGCGGTGGTCGCGCGCAATCTGGCCGACGAAAACCACCATTGGCGTGCTGTCTTGCTTGGCGATATGGATGCCCGCGCTGGCATTTGTGGCACCCGGACCGCGGGTGACAAAAAGCACGCCGGGGGTGCCGGTCATCTTGCCGTGGGCCTCGGCCATCATGGCAGCACCACCTTCTTGTCGGCAAACGATATTCTGGATACCGCTGTCATGCAGCCCGTCCAGCGCCGCGAGAAAGCTTTCCCCCGGCACCGAGAACACGCGGGTCACGCCCTGCGCTGCCAGTTGATCCACCAGAATTTTTCCACCGTGCCGCATCATAGCCTCCTGTCCCTTTGGTTGGGGGCAGGTTGCGACGGAAGGCGGCTGGGATCAAGGCGTTAAAGGTTGGCCGTCACGGTAAATTCCTCGGGGATACGGTCTTGGCCGTCCAGCACCAGATCGGCCATCACCTCGGCGATCAACGGGGCCATGCCAAAGCCGATCTTGAAACCGCCATTGGCGATGAAATGGCCGGGGCGGTCGGGCCAAGGCCCGAGCATGGGCGCGCGGGTGCGGCTGCGTGGACGGACGCCGGCCCAGCGATCAACCACGGGGGCACCCGCAAGGCAAGGCAGGGCGGCGCGGGCGCGCTCGATCAATGCTTCAAGCTGGTCGTCGGTGCTGGTCGGGTTGTCCCAATACCGTTCCGAGGTAGAGCCGATGGCGACGGTGCCATCACCATGCGCGATAATATGCAGCCCGTCGACCGAGATTTGCGGCTGGCGGCCCGCATCAAGGCCAAAGGCGGCGGCCTGTCCTTTGACGCCGTTGCCCATCTGGCGCGTGTGGTTTCTTGTCAGTTCCTCTAGGCCTGCATGGCCGATGGCCCAGATTTGCGGGCCGTGGGGCTCGCCGCCAAATTCCACACCTTTGGCCTGCAGGGCGGCCAAAAGGGCGGCAAGGGCTGCGCGGGGTTGCAATTGGGCGGCAAGCGTATCCTGCACCAGCCAACCCGTCGGGCTGTGCGGTTCCCAATCGTTGCCACTGGCGGGGATCACATTCCAAGCGGCCTCTCCTTGCCAAAGGGTTTGCGCGTTGAGCGTTCGGGTGCGGGCCAAGGCCAAAAGTGCTTCATCCGCGATGGGCAGCAGCCGACCTGTGCGGGCGTAAAGCGGGTCCAGCCCGCCGGTGTCCTGCACGGCATCCCACCAGCTTTGCGCCATCAACAGGCTTGCAAGCTGAAAGGTTTTCTTGGTGTTCCAAAGTTCCGGCACATGCGGGGCCAAGGCGCCGACCAGCCCGCCTGACGACCCTGCACCCGGTTTTGCCACATCAATCACCCGCACCCGCGCGCCGCGTTGGGCGGCGGCCCAAGCAATCGAAAGGCCAAAAATGCCCGCGCCATGTATTGTCAGATCCGGCGTTGCCATTTTGCGTCCCTTTGCCCATTGTCTCGATCAGCGTAGCCATAGGCGATTTGACCGTGACCGAAAACCCTCCCCCTGAAACTGCGGTGCTGGAATGGCGAGATGGTGCCTTGCCGGTTTCTACCCGTTTTGATGATCCGTATTTCAGCCTGCAAAACGGGCTGGACGAAACGCGCCATGTATTTCTGGCCGGTAATGGCCTGCCTGAACGTTTGCGCCCCGGTTTTCAGATTGCGGAGCTGGGGTTTGGCACGGGGTTGAACCTTTTGGCCACGGCTTTGGTGGCGCAGGTGCCGATCCGCTTTACCTCGTTTGAGGCCTTTCCCATGGCGGCGGATGATATTGCCCGCGCGCTGACGGCATTTCCGCAGGTGGCCTGTGTGGCCGCGCCGTTCTTGCAGCATTGGGCGCAGGGCGCGCGTGTGTTCCAGCTTGGCGAGGTCTCGGTTGAGGTGGTGATCGGGGATGCGCGCGAAACTTTGCCGCGTTGGGGGCAAAAGGCGGATGCGTGGTTCCTGGACGGGTTTTCCCCGGCCAAAAACCCCGAACTTTGGGGCGCGGACCTGATGGCGGATGTTGGCCGCCACACCGCCCCCGATGGCACCTGTGCAACCTATACCGCTGCCGGTTTTGTGCGGCGCGGGTTGACGGCCGCAGGATTCGCGGTGGAGCGATGCCCCGGCCATGGCTTCAAGCGACATATGACGGTTGGAAAATTTCTGGCTTGAACTGGCCAGTCGGCACTGCGGTGGGGTTAAACCTCTTTGGTAAAGATCAATGAGGTGGGGGCGGAAAACCCCTTATGGGTGGAGGCGCCTGATTGTTTGAATCCGAGCGCAAAGAAAACCGCGTGGTTTTCCACCAGCTCGATCCGGGATTGCAGCTTCAATACGGGAAGGCCAAGGGCGCGGGCACGGCTTTCGGCGTGGGTTATTAAAATACGGGCATAGCCTTTTCTAAGCCAGGGTTTGTCGACCGATAAGCGGCCCAGATAAAGGCTGCCCGCCGTTGGGGTCAGGACCATACAGGCACGCGCGGGGCGGCCGATCACCCAGACCTCTCCGGGGTGGGTCGCCAGATCCTTGGCTGTCATCCTGTACAGCGAGGACGGCGGGTCGATCCGCCCCTCCATGCTGGCAAAAGCCCGTTGTATCAGCGCGTAAAGCGCATCCCAATCATAAGGAGCTTTGGGTTGAAATGGCGTCATTTTGCTCTTCCTTGAGCGGCATAGTCTCTGCGTAGAGGATTGGTTGGTCAAGCAATATTAACCTTTGAACCAACGATATCGGGAGATGTGACAGGGACGTGATTGGCCGTTGGAAACTGTCATGGTCTTTCGCGAAATTCAGACAGCCGTACGCAAAGCAATGTTTGAAGAAGCAGGGCGTGATTGATTTCCGGCGCACCCCGGAAAATTATTTCGCAGCGGATTACCCCGGATTGGCGGCCATCCCGCGATGCTGGGCGGCATTAAGGAGTTCTTCTTTTTAGTCTGCCATGAATGTCTGATCATTTTGGGCGAGGCCTTAAAGCGAATCCGAAGCTATTAGAGGGAAACCTATGAAAGGAATTGTGGTAGAATTGTTCACTTGCGTTGCAAGGTACAAGAGGTGTGGCGCCCGATGGGCACGCGCTGTTGTCGCGGCAACGGTGGCAGCTGTTCTTGCAACGTCGGCAATGGCGGACATCAACTTGGTTTTTGGAACCTATGCTGCAGACAAGCCGACCCAGACGGTTAAAATGTATCGCCCTTTCTTGCAGTATCTGGCCCATGAGATGACCGATATTCTCGGAGAACCAGTGCACATCAAGATGCGGGTTGCGAAGGAATATGAAACCAGCATCGAGCATCTTGCGGTTGGCGATGTGGATTTTTCCCGTTTCGGACCGGCCTCATACATCACAGTTTTCGAACAGAATAGCGGCATCCAGATTATTGCTATGGAATCCAATAAGGGGAGTAAGCGGTTCAAAGGGGTTATCGCCGTCCATGCGGACAGCCCCATTCAGTCACTAAGAGAACTCAGGAATAAAAGCTTTGCTTTTGGTGATCAGTTGTCGACCATCGGAAGGTATCTTGCCCAAAGCCATCTGATACGTGCGGGAATTACCAGCAAAGAGCTGAGCGGCTACGACTATCTTGGTCGCCACGATCGGGTTGGTGCTGCGGTCGGTGTCGGTCGATTCACTGCAGGCGCCCTAAAAGAAGACACGATGATCAAACTAATACGGTCGGGTGTTCCGATCCGGCCGATGTTCGAGTTCGAAAATGTCACAAAGCCCTGGCTGGCTGCCGCGGGGATGGATCCTGCAGTCCTCGCCGCGATGCGACAGGTTATGTTGGAGATAAAAGACGCCGAACTGTTGGGTGACATCGCCGAAGACGGATTTCTGGAAGGATCTGACGCTGATTATGATTTCATCCGCCACGCCATGAACCACAGCAAAGGATTCTAAATGCGGTTGGGAGGATGAGCATATGAGGAAAATGGGCGCATATACCCAGATCGCAATCTCTATGGCCTGTGTTGCGCTCACTGTTGGGCTGCTTGTTGAAAACCATGAACGAGATAATAAAGTCAGTCAAATGAATGACGCTCTTCAGGAGCAAGCGGATCTGACGGTCTCTCTCATCAGCGGTTTGATGATTGAACCCATTATCGTTCAGGACACTCCTGTTCTGGAATCTGCTATGGAGCAAGCTTTGTCGACAAGCTCCAAGTTGCTCTCCCTCTCAATTCGGAATGACTTCGGTGATCTTATCGCCCAAGCAACGCGAGAAGGCGCTGAAGATGTCACGTCACTTCGTCATTTCAAACGTGAAATCGTCGTGGAGGGCGAATCCTTCGGTGTTATCGAAGTGGATTGGTCTATCGCCGAGGGTCAGGCGGCAATCGATGCCGAAATCAATCGCACGCGCCTTATGATCGCACTCGCGATGGTCTCACTTTCGTGTCTGTGTTTGCTGCTGACACATTTTTTCACCATGCGGCCCCTTCACAATATCCACAACCGGATGTCAGCAGTTATTTTGGGTAGCGCACATGAACGAAAACCGATTGGGACGTTTGCTGCCCGGGAATTCACAGCGCTCGACAAATCGGTCGACATTCTGCGGGAAACGTTTCTGGAACGGGATGATCGTGAGCAAGCGCTTGAAGTTGAACGTGAAAAATCTGACAGGGCGAATAGGGCAAAGTCTGACTTCCTGGCCAATATGAGTCATGAAATCCGAACGCCAATGAATGGCGTTATCGGAATGACCGAGCTTATTCTTGAGACCGAACTTAATGACGATCAAAGGGTGTATGCCGAAACGATATCGTCGTCTGGTGCGGCGTTGCTGGCGATTATCAACGACATTCTGGATTTTTCCAAAATCGAAGCTGGCAAATCGGAACTGGAACTTGCCCCTTTTAATCTGCAGGCAACGATCGAGGGAATTCTGACGCTGCTTTCAAAAAAAGCCGGGGAAAGCTCGGTTGAGGTCGTGCTGCGCTATGATCCAGAGCTGCCCACCGCGTTCATAGGGGATGTCGGAAAATTCAGGCAGGTACTTATGAACATTATAGGCAACGCGATTAAGTTCACGCTTGACGGGTATGTTTATATCGATGTGTCCGGAATTAAGGGGGCGAACCAATACAATCTCCGGATCGAGGTGACGGATACAGGGATAGGTATCCCGCCTGATCGTGTAAATCAGATCTTCAATGCATTTGAGCAGGTGGACAGCGCCCGGAACCGGCAATTTGAGGGAACTGGATTGGGTTTGGCAATCTCTGCAAGGCTGTTGATTTTGATGGGGGGGGCTATAACTGTCACCTCGGAAGGTGATCGCGGGTCAACATTTAGTGTGAAGGTGCCGCTTCCCACCGCGCCGGAAATGCTCTCTCATATCGACAAAAGACAGCCATCGCTGGACGGTTTGCGCGTTCTCGTTGTTGATGATCTGGAACTGAATCGAAAAATTTTGTCCGAGCGTCTTGCCAGCTGGAATATGATTCCGGTGCTGGCGTCTTCCGGTATGGAAGCACTGGAAATCCTTGAACGGACAGACGACCCTTTTGATCTTATAATTCAAGACTACCAGATGCCTCATATGGATGGCGAAGAGCTTGCAGGGCGCATCCGGGGCATGGATGCTTTGAAAAAAACACCTCTCATTGTCTTGTCATCGATTGAGCAGGCAATGAGCCCGTCAATCAAGTCAGAGCACAGCCCTTGTGAATTGCTCTTGAAACCGGTGCAGTCCGAAAGCTTGCGCGCGGTCATTATCCGGTCGCTTCAGATGAATGAAGTGAAGGTGCCTGCTGTGAAGCAAATTGAGCAACATAGCGAACATGCTGGTCATCTCAAAGTTCTTGTAGCCGAAGACAATAAAACCAATCAGTTTATTGTAAAGAAGATGCTGGCAAAGTCGGGTTTTTCCTTAATCTTTGCGGATAATGGCCGTGTGGCTTTGGAGAAATTCACGGATACCGCGCCTGATGTGATATTGATGGACGTGTCTATGCCGGAGATGGACGGGCTGGAAGCCACACGTGCTATTCGAGCCTTGGAGGCCAAAACAGCTGCGGGTCATTGTCCGATTGTGGCCTTGACGGCCAACGCATTGCAAGAGGATGAGGAGCGTTGTTTAGAGGCTGGCATGGACGGTTTTCTAACCAAGCCGATCACCAAAGTCGCCTTAATGGCAGCCATTCAACAATGGACCGCACAAGTGGCACATTCTCCTAAGTCCTAGGCTCTGGGCCCGTTAATGTACAGGGATCGCTGGCTTTTCTTGATGTAGGTCCAGGCAATAAAACGGCTGGTCTTTTGCCCCTGTGCCATTTCGACAACTTTGAAGTCAGCAACTTCCGCCTTTTTCAGAATTTTGTAGAGCGGCCGGAGGTTGTCTTTTTTCGACACCAGCGAACTAAACCACAGGCATTGGTTGGCGAACTCCATGCTCTGTTCAATCATGGTGGCTATGAAACCTATCTCGCCACCGGGACACCAAAGTTCGGCATTTTGGCCGCCAAAATTGAGCTTTTTTGATTGCCCTTTGCCAAGATTGCGCCACTTGCGTTGGGTGCCTTTATTCGCTTGCTCGATAGAAGCATGGAACGGCGGGTTGCACATGGTGACGTGAAAAGCATCATGGGGCTGGATTACCCCTCTAAAGATATTCTCGCGTATATTCTGCCGTTTAAGGGTAATGTTCAGCTTGTTGAATTGGCAAATCTGCTGTGCAGATTTGATCGCGGCGGGATCTATATCAACGCCCGTGAAGTGCCAGCCGTATTCACTCTGGCCAGTAAGAGGGTACACCAAGCTTGCACCGGTGCCGATGTCCAGCGCTTTGATATTACGCCCGCGCGGAATTTCCTGGTTGTTGCTGTCGGCAAGTAAGTCAGCCAGATAGTGGATGTAGTCGACACGCCCTGGAATAGGAGGGCATAGATAGTTGGCAGGGATATCCCAGAAATCGATATTGTAATGCGTCTTTAGCAACGCCCGATTCAGCATGCGGACTGCTTGCACATCCTGAAAATCAATAGTCGTCTGACCCGCAGGGTTGCGGATTGTAAATGTTTCAAGCTCGGGTGATTGCGCCACCAAACGCATGAAATCGTAACCCTCTCGGTGTTGGTTACGGGGGTGCAGCATCGCTTTGGTGGCCATGGGAAAACCTTCATAAAAGTTGGTGGAGGGACATAGCCGGACCGTTCGATGATCTTAAAGCCTCATGCATGGATAGTAAAATTGATAGGGGGTTACATTTGAATTTCCGGATTGGGTGCATCCGTCGCCCTGCGTATGAGGCCAGTGTTCCTGTTTCATGGCAGCGGCTGATGTGCTGCATGCTTGTGATCATATTAAAGGGGTGGCATCGGCGCGTGACAGGTCAAGGTTAACGGGTTGACACATCACGCGGCTGGACAGAGCATGCGCCACTGCAACAGAATCAACGGTGCCCTCCTTTGCGTTTCAACCGCCTCCGGCTTAATGGCTTTAAAAGCTTTGTCGACCCTACGGATCTTATCATCCATGAGGGGCTGACGGGTGTGGTTGGTCCCAATGGCTGCGGCAAGTCCAACCTGCTGGAGGCCCTGCGCTGGGTGATGGGTGAAAACCGCCCCACAGCGATGCGCGGCGGCGGCATGGAGGACGTGATATTTGCGGGCACCTCAACCCGTCCGGCGCGTAACTTTGCCGAAGTAGCACTGGTGATCGACAATGAGGATCGCCTTGCCCCGGCCGGTTTTAACGAGGCGGATACGATCGAGATTACCCGCCGTATCACGCGGGATGCCGGCTCGGCCTATAAGGCCAACACGCGGGATGTGCGCGCGCGCGATATTCAGATGTTGTTTGCAGATGCCTCGACCGGTGCGCATTCGCCCGCTTTGGTGCGGCAGGGCCAGATTTCCGAACTGATCAACGCCAAACCCAAAGCGCGCCGCCGGATCTTGGAAGAGGCCGCCGGCATTTCTGGCCTTTATCAGCGGCGGCATGAGGCAGAGCTGCGGTTAAACGCGACCGAAACCAACCTTGCGCGGGTGGATGATGTGCTGGAAGCGCTCTCGGTGCAGCTTGGTACATTGGCGCGTCAGGTTCGCCAAGCCGCCCGCTATCGCGAGATCGGCAGCGATTTGCGCCGCAGCGAAGGTCTGCTTTTGTACCGCCGCTGGCGCGAGGCCGATATGGCCGTGGTAGAGGCGCAATCCTTGCTGCGCGAACGGTTGATACAGGCCGGCAAGGCCGAAACCCTGTCCCGTCTGGCCGCCGAGGCCCGCACCAAGGCCGAGGCCGACCTTCCGGCCAAGCGCGAAGAAGAGGCCATCGCATCGGCGCTTTTGCAACGGCTTACCGTGCAGCATGATGCGCTGAACGATAGCGAATCCCGCGCCATGCAGTTGATCGACACCCTGCGCGGCCGCATCGAGCAGCTTTCCCGCGATATGGAGCGTGAATCCGGCTTGAACCGCGACGCACAAGAAACGATAGAGCGGCTGGAGTGGGAGGCAGAGCAACTTGCCCGCGCCGCCGAAGGGCATGACGAACGCTTGGGCGAGGCGGCGACCCTTTCGCGTGAAGCGGGTGCTTTGTTGGCCGAGCGTGAGGCCGGCATGTCGCAGATCACCGAAGATGTTGCCCGCCTTGCCGCGCGCCACCAATCCGCGGGCCGTTTGCTTGCCGATACCCAGGCCACGGTGGACAAGCTGGAAGCCCACGCCACCCGCGCCCGCGAAGCTGCCGTTGAGGCGCAAGAGGCCGAGGCCGGCGCCGCCGAGGCCTTTGAGGCCGCCGAGATCACACTCGAAGAGGCTGCAGCCCTTGCCGAGGCCACCGAAGAGGCGCTCGAATCTGCCGAAGAGGCGCGCATGGAGGCGCAAGGCCTTGAGGCCGACGCCCGCGCCATGCGTTCCGAGGCGGAAGGCGAGGCCAACGCCCTGCGCGCCGAAGTCGCCGCCCTTGCGCGCTTGGTGGACCGCGAGTCCGATTCCGGTGCGCAAGTGTTGGACCAATGCCGTGTGACGCCGGGATATGAGGCTGCGCTGGGCGCGGCTTTGGCCGATGATCTGCGCGCACCGGCGGTGACGGGTGATGCGGCCTCGGGCTGGGCCGGCCTGCCCGATTATGATGCGGATGCTGCCCTGCCCACAGGGGCCACGCCCTTGGCCGAATGGGTTGCGGTGCCGGATGTACTGCGCCGTCGTATCCGCCAGATCGGGTTGGTCACGCGGGCGCAGGGGGCGGCCTTGCAAGCAGCCCTTCGCCCCGGTCAACGGTTGGTCAGCGTTGAGGGCGATTTGTGGCGTTGGGACGGGTTTCGCGTGGGGGCGGATGATGCGCCCTCGGCGGCGGCGCTGCGGTTGAAACAGTTGAACCGGCTGGTGCAGCTTAAACGTGATCTTGAAGAGGCAGCGACCAAGGCCGATGGCGCAAAACAGGCGCATGA
This sequence comes from Pseudorhodobacter turbinis, assembly GCF_005234135.1. Taxonomy (NCBI): domain Bacteria; kingdom Pseudomonadati; phylum Pseudomonadota; class Alphaproteobacteria; order Rhodobacterales; family Paracoccaceae; genus Pseudorhodobacter; species Pseudorhodobacter turbinis. The sequence continues at coordinate 1,092,800 of NZ_CP039965.1, read as the reverse complement.
GGCCTTGCAAGAGCGTTTGGCCAATCTTGCCCGCGCCGACCAGATGGCCCGCGATGCCCGCCGCGCCGCTGATACCCGCGTGACCGAGGGCAACCGCGCGCTGTCGCGGGCAGAGGCGGATCGGTCCATCGCGCAGGGCAAGCTGGATGCGGCGCAACTGTCGGTCCGGCGCTATGATGCCGAGGCGGCCGAGGCGCGCACCGCCCTGCGAGAGGCGCGCACCGCCATCGACGCGCTGCCCGATCTGGAGGCGGCCCGCGCGTCAATCGAGACGCTAAGAACCACGGTAGAGGCTGCGCGGATCACCATGATGACGCGCCGATCCGCCCATGACGAATTGCGCCGTGAGGGCGAAGGTCGCCTGAAGCGTCAGCAAGAGGTGACCAAAGAAATTTCGGGCTGGAAGCACCGTTTGGAAACCGCCAATACCCGCGCGCAAGAGCTTGCCGAACGCAAAGCCACAACCGAGGAAGAGCTGGAAGAGGCGCAGGCCGCCCCCGAAGAAATCGCCATTCAGCGCGAAGATCTGGCCGAAGCGATGGAAACCGCCGAGGCCCGCCGTACCGCTGCCGCGGATGCTTTGGCGCTGGCCGATGCCACCCTGCGCGATGCCAGCTTGCACGAACGCGATGCTGAACGCCTTGCCGGTGAGGCGAGAGAGGCCCGCGCGCGCACTGAGGCCCGCCATGAGGCCGCCGAAGAGGCCCGTCAAGCCGCCGCCCTACGCATCCATGAAGAGCTGGAATGTTCTCCCGAAAAGCTGCTGGAAACCTTGGGCGCAGATGCGGATAATATGCCCGACGCAGAGCATCTGGAAACGGAAGTGGGCCGTCTGAAACGGCAGCGCGAAGCCTTGGGGGCTGTGAACTTGCGCGCCGAGGAAGACGCCAAAGCCGTGCAAGAAGAACACGACACGCTGGCTGCGGAAAAGACCGATCTGACCGAGGCGATCAAGGCATTGCGGGCCGGTATTGCAGGATTGAACCGTGAGGGGCGCGAACGGCTTTTGACGGCGTTTGAGCAGGTGAACGCCTCATTCGGGACATTGTTTTCGCATCTGTTTGGCGGCGGTGAGGCGCGGCTTGTGCTGGTCGAATCCGATGACCCACTGGATGCGGGCCTAGAGATCATGTGCCAGCCGCCGGGCAAAAAGCTGGCCACGCTTTCCCTGCTGTCGGGGGGGGAGCAAACGCTGACGGCGATGGCGCTTATCTTTGCGGTGTTCCTTGCCAATCCCGCGCCGATTTGTGTGCTGGATGAGGTGGATGCGCCGCTGGATGATGCCAATGTGACGCGGTTTTGTGACCTGCTGGATGAGATGACACGCCGGACCGAAACCCGCTTTTTGATCATCACCCACCATGCCGTGACCATGGCCCGCATGGACCGTTTGTTCGGGGTGACAATGGCCGAACAAGGCGTAAGCCAGCTTGTTTCGGTCGACCTGAAACGTGCCGAAGCCTTGGTGGCGTGACGCAGGTTAATTCAAACCCATAGCCGCAACTTTTTGGCGCAGCGAAAGCGCGACCTCGCGCAGGGCGCCCTCGGCTTGTAATCGCGCAAGGGCTTCGGGTGTGGCGGTTTGGGTTTCCAAATAAAAGCGGTCAATCGCGGCGGGGTCTGCCGCCAGAAGCCATTCTTGCAGCGGCGGGTTGAATTGATAGGCGCCGCGCGTCAGGCGAAACTCTAGGCGCTCGCGCCAAGGGGCAGGGTCTTGGGCGTGGAAATGCAGCAGCTGGATATCATCTGAAAAGGGCACGCCTTGCACCCGCTCGCCTGCGCGAAAGGCCCCGTGCAGACGGGGTTCAAACCGCGCCAGACCTATACGGAAAAAGCATTTGCCCGCAGAATGGGACAGAACGCCGTCGGACAAAAGTGCTGCATATTCGCCGAAAACGCGCGCGCGGGCCGCGGCATTATGTTTGCCGTTCAGGGCGGCGCGAAACTGGCGGGCGGTAAAGATATCATCGGGCAGTGTGGGATCATGCAGCGCCTCCCATGGGGCCATGCGCAGCATTGGCTGATCGGGCGGGGTTTGGTCCAGTACCGTGCCTATATCCGTTTGTGAGGTGATATATTCATCGACATCAATATGGGCGAGCCAGGGCAGATCCGTCAGCGCGTAAACCCGCTGCACATTTCGCGCTTGCCGGTTTTGATGCTTGGGCGGTCGCCTGCCGATATAGTCCATCCAATAGGCGTCAGAACAACGAATGACCGTAACGGCCGGATGATCGAACAGTTCTGCCGCCGGATCATCGGGGTCGTCGAAATGCAGCCAGATATGGGTAGCCCCCAGCCAAAGGTGATAGGCCACAAAGGCTTGCACCTGTGCGGCGGGCGCCTTGACGGTTGTGCAGATGCCCCAAGCGGTCACAGTGCCTCCAGCAACGCGCGGGTGGGCCAAGCGTCGGCGGGAAGGCCAAGGCGCTGTTGTTCTTTGCGCACGGCATCCCGTGTGTTTGTGCCAAGGATGCCGTCAATGCCGCCAACATCATAGCCGCGCGATTGCAGCTTTTGTTGCAGGGTCTTGGTCTCTTCCAGGGAAAGCTGCGGATCGGGGTTTCCGGCATTGAACACCGGCGCGCCCATCAAACGGTTGGCGAAATAGGCGGCCGTGGTGACATAGACAAAGCTCTGGTTCCACTCAAACAACACCGAGAAATTGGGATAGGTGATAAAGGTCGGCCCTTTGCGCCCCTCGGGCAGGATGATCGACGCGGGAAGGTCGGCAAACTGGCCCGCACGGGGCTGCGCGCCCATCGCGGCCCATTCCGATGCTGGACGGGTGGTGCGCAGGCCGGTGTCCTGCCACGCGAAATCGGCGGGCAGGGTGATTTCTTGCAGCCAAGGTTGCCCCGCCTGCCAGCCCAGACCCTGCAGCACCCGCGCGCCCGACAGCAACGCATCCGCGGCAGAGGTCTTTAGGCTGACCTTACCGTCGCCATCGCCGTCCACCCCATGTGCCCGAATATCGGAGGGCAGCATTTGCACCATGCCAATCTCGCCGGCCCATGCGCCCGTCGTGGTGGCAGGGTCAAACTCTCCGCGTTGCCACAGGGTCGCGGCGGCAAGGAGCTGTGGTTGAAACAGCTCTGGCCGGCGGCAGTCATGGGCCAATGTGGCCAGCGCATTGGCGGTGTTGTAATCGCCCTGAAACGCGCCGTAATCGGTCTCAAACCCCCAGAACGCCAGCAAGATACCAGCGGGGATGCCGTAGTCCTTTTCCGCCAGCGCAAAGATATTGGCGTGCTTTTTGGCGTTGGCGAGACCGTTTTCAAGACGGTTCCGGCTGATCAAGCTGCGGGCAAATTCGGTGAAGGGTTTGCGAAAAACGCCTTGGCGGCGGTCGGCCTGCAAGACCTTTTGATCTTGGGACAGCCGGTCGAAGAAACGGTCTGCCTCGGCGCGGCTAAGGTTTGTGGCCTCGGTTTTCATCGCACCTAGAAACGCGCCAAACGGCCCGCCGCAGGGGGCGGCAAGGGCGGGGCTGGTGGTCAGGGCGGCAAGCAAGGCAAGGGCGCGCATCGGGATCTCCGGCATTGGTTTGGCACAGACTAGCAAGCTTAGATGCTGGCGGCCACCGCAGTGACCAGCAGCATCAGCCCCCATGCGCGCCAGAGTGCGGAACAGGCGGCATCAATCTGATCGGGGCCGGGGGTGCGGCCCCCCTCTGCCCAGACCCAAGGGAAATCCTGCATCTTGCCGTGATAGCTGCGCGGCCCGGAGAGAGAGATGTTGAGGACCACGGCCATCGCCGCTTCGGGCCAGCCGGCATTGGGAGAACGGTGCAAGGGCGCATCGCGCAAGATCGGTCCTGCCTCAAACTGCATATGGCTGACCGCGATCAGAATCGCTGTGATCCGTGCGGGTATCCAGTTCAGCACATCATCGAATCGCGCTGCGGCCCAGCCAAACGCCTCATGGCGTGGGGTGCGGTGGCCGATCATGCTGTCGGCGGTATTGGTGATTTTATACAACATCAGCCCCGGAAGCCCGAGGATAAGAAACCAGAAGGCAGGCGCGATAACCCCGTCTGACAGGTTCTCGGCGGCGCTTTCTATCGCGGCACGGGTTACGGCGGGCGTGTCCATCGTGGCGGTGTCACGCCCCACGATCATGGAAACCGCGCGCCGACCCTCAGCCAATGAGGTCCGCAGCCCGTCCGCCACGGCGCGCACATGATCCACCAAGGAGCGCTGGGCGAGCAGAATGGCTGCCGCGATAACCTCTAATACACCGAAATCTGGTATGGCGGCGATGATTACCCCCAATATCCATGCACCAAGCCCCAAAACCAGCATCGCAAGAATGCCCTTTTTACGCCGTGCCGTACCGTGGTTCAGCCGCCGGTCAGCGTAATCCACGGCCCGTCCCATCAAGACGGCAGGGTGGGGAAAGCGATCCCAAAGCCACTTCGGCTCTCCCAGGGTGGCATCAAGGAGTAGGGCGGGAAGAAGGAGGGCAGCGCTCATCTTTAGGGCCTTGGGTTGGGTGTGGGGGAGAGACCCGATTTTAGGTCAAAACGCAACGCCGGATTTTAGGTCTTTGGCCGTGCCACAAAACCTTAACTTGATTTTTAAACATATGCGATCAAACTAGGCGTTAACGAAAGGGTACATCATGCTGGAATTTTTACCTCAAGAGATCAGGGACGGTTTGATGGCCGCGCAGAAGCGTGACCAAAAGCGGCGTTCCCGGTTGCGGGTGCATGTCGGGGATGAGGTGATCCCGGTGTTGCGGATGTGGGAAAACGGATTGGCGCTGGATGCAGATAGCACGATCAATCTGCGCGGGCTGATCGATATCTATGACGGGGCAAACCATATTTCCCAATGCCTTGTGATCGCCTCTACCACCGAGGACGGGGAGCTGATCTGCGATTTCAAACGATGCAGCCATGTGGCGCAGAAGGCGGCGCTTGACTTCGTGCAGGATGAAACAGCACCGGTGGGGTATCTGTCAAAAAACTAGGGCGGCTACATCCATATAACAAAGGCACCGATGGCGGCCCCAAGGATAATCAGGGCCATCATCCATGCCATCATCACCCGAAAAAGCACCCAGGCCAAGGCGCATGTGGCAAGGCCGACGCCGAATGTCGTCACGGTATCGGTTTGCATTTCCAGAAAGCCGGTCACCAAAAAGCCTATGGGGCCGCTTAGGACAATGAAAAATATGATTGTTTTCATAGGGCGTTCCTTGGCCTTGGGGCGGCTTTGATCGGGCTTGGCCGCATAGGGGCTGGATTATGACAGGCGTTCGGGCAGGCTGAAGCCGCGCAGAATATCCTGGGCCTCGGCGGGGCGCTTGCCTTCGCGCTGGGCGGTTAAAATCTCCACAGCGCCGGAACCGCAAGCCACGGTGAACCCATCCAAGACCTGCCCCGGCGCGCCTTGGCCATTGCCGAGGCGGGACCGCAGAAGCTTCACCCGCTCACCCGCTACATCGCACCACGCACCGGGAAAAGGCGACAGGCCGCGGATCTGGCGGTCGACGGTTTCGGCTGGTTGGGACCAATCCACGCGCGCCTCGGCCTTGTCGATCTTGGCGGCATAGGTCACGCCTGCATCAGGTTGCTGTGTGGGGGTCAGGCTTGGCAGTTCATCCAATGCATCTACAATCAGTCCGGCCCCCATAGTGGATAGGCGATCGTGAAGGTCTTGGGTGGTCTCTGTGGCGTCGATGGGGGTTTGCGCGCGCAGCAGCACGGGACCGGTGTCCAGCCCCGCCTCCATTTGCATGATGCAAACGCCGGTCGCCTTATCGCCGGCCATAATTGCGCGGTGGATCGGGGCCGCCCCACGCCAGCGCGGCAAAAGCGAGGCGTGGATATTGAGGCAGCCATGCTGCGGCATATCCAGAATGTTTTGCGGCAATATCAACCCGTAAGCCACCACCACGGCCACATCGGCACCCAGATCGGCAAAGGTTTTCGCGGCTTCTTCATTGCGCAATGAGGCGGGGGTATGAACGGGCAGGCCAAGCGCTTCGGCGCGTTGATGCACGGGCGAGGGGCGGTCTTTCTTGCCGCGTCCGGCGGGGCGGGGCGGTTGGGAATAGACGGCGACCACCTCATGCTTTTCGGCCAGCGCCTCAAGCACCGGAACGGAAAAATCCGGGGTTCCCATGAAAATCACGCGCATCGGTTTGTCCTTTGGTCTGGGTGGGGGCTAGCGGTGTTTACGGGCCTTTTTCAGCAACATATCGCGTTTGGTCTTGCTGAGGTGGTCGAAATACATCTTGCCGTTCAAATGGTCGATCTGATGCTGAACGCTGGTGGCCCAGAGGTTCACAAAATCGCGGTCTTCCATCTCGCCATCCGCATTCAGGAACCGGACGGTGACAGCCCGCGGGCGGGTGATGGTGGCGAAAACCCCTAGCAAGTTCGGGCTGGCCTCATCATGGTCACGGGGCTGCGCCGAGGCGTGAAGGATTTCGGGATTGGCCATCAAGACGGCCTGACCGCGTTCGGTAGAGCCGTCGACGACCGCCAGCCGCTGCATCACGCCGATCTGCGGGGCGGCAAGGCCATAGCCGGGCATGGCCTCCATCGTGTCGACCATATCGGCCCAGATCGCGCGGACCTCATCGGTGATGGCCTCAACGGGGGCGGCGGGGGTTTGCAAGCGTTTGTCAGGCCAAGGGATGCAGAGGCGGGCGGTCATGATGTTTCCTCGGGTAAATCGGGGTAGTCGATGCACAAGACCCCATCAAGGTGGTCGCGTTCATGTTGAACACAGGTCGCGGCAATACCTTCGAAAAACCCTTCGCAGGCGCGGCCGGCAAGGTCTCGCCATGCCAAATGCACAACGTCGGGGCGTTCTATGCGAACAGTGCGGTCCGGGATGGACAGGCAGCCTTCGGTATTGATGGCCGTGCCGTGGCTGTTTTTGATCACCGGGTTGATGAAAACCAAAGGGTTTGGCCGCCCTTCTTTCCAAGTGGTGTCCATCACGAACAGCCGGATCATCGCACCGACTTGTGGCCCCGCCAGCCCGCGTCCGGGGGCGGCATACATGGTGTCGAGCATGTCATCGGCCAGTTGTTTCAGGCGCGCATCAAACGCATCCACCGGCGCGCAGGCCGCGCGCAGACGCGGATCGGGCATCAATAAGATTGGCAAAAGCGCCATCAGCCGCGCCGTGCCATTTCACGTTTCAGCTTTTCCATCTTGCGGGTGATCATCTGGCGTTTCAGCGGCCTAAGATAATCGATGAAAAGCTTGCCGTACAGGTGGTCGATTTCATGCTGGACGCAGGTGGCCCAAAGGCCCTCGAACTCTTCCTCTTGGGGTTTGCCATCAAGGCCCAGCCATTCCACGCGCACCATCGCGGGGCGGGTGACCTCGGCGTATTGTTCGGGTATGGACAGGCAGCCCTCTTCATAGACCGAAACATCCTCGGACGACCATGTGACCTTGGGGTTGATCATGACCATGGGGCGCGGTGACTGGTCCGGGTCTTTGACGCAATCCATGACCAAAAGTTGTTGCATCACGCCGACTTGCGGCGCGGCCAGCCCGACGCCGGGGGCGTCATACATGGTGGCCAGCATGTCTTCGGCCAATTGACCAACCTCGGCCGAGACCGCCTCAACGGGGAGGCAGTTTTTCTTCAGGCGCGGGTCGGGATGGATCAAGATGGGGCGTTTCATGGGCGACGATGTAAGGCGTTATGCGCGGGCGTGCAATCCTGTCCTGCTTTGGTTGGCCGGATTTTGCAACAACTGTGGGATTGTAACCCGCACATTCGGGGGCTGGAACGGCGGCGGACCTGCCGCTAGGGTGGCGCAAACAATCGGGGAAACGCCATGAATTTTGATGAAGAGATCAACCGTGTCGGTACACATTCGGTCAAATGGGACGCGATGGAGGCGCTTTATGGCGTATCCCCGCAGGATGGTTTGTCGATGTGGGTGGCAGATATGGATTTCCGGCCCCCGGCCTGTGTGCAAAAGGCCGTTGAGGATATGGCCGCCCATGGGATCTATGGCTATTTTGGAGATGACAGCGCCTATCTGGCCGCGATCCAGTGGTGGATGAAGAATCGCCACGGCTGGGATCTGGATAAAGGCGCAATTTTCACCACGCATGGTTTGGTCAACGGCACGGGCCTGTGCGTGCAGGCATTTTCCGAGCCGGGCGACGGTGTGGTGCTGATGACGCCGGTTTACCACGCCTTTGCGAAGGTGATCTTGGCGGCTGGCCGCAAGGTGGTGGAATGCCAGTTGCCGGTTGAAAACGGTCGCCATGTGATGGATTTCGCCGCTTGGGACAGCCAGATGACGGGGAACGAGCGGATGCTGATCCTGTGTTCGCCGCATAACCCCGGCGGGCAGGTCTGGACCGCCGAGGAGCTGCGCGGCGTGGCCGATTTCGCTAAGCGCCATGACCTGATTGTCGTCTCGGATGAGATCCACCACGATCTGGTCTTTGCGGGCCATAAGCATACGGTTATGCCGCTTGCCGCGCCCGATATTGCCGATCGTTTGGTGGTGATGACGGCGACGACCAAGACCTTCAACATCGCAGGCAGCCATACCGGCAATGTCATCATCCATGACGCGGGTTTGCGGGCCAAGTTTGCGGCGGTGATGGGCGGGCTTGGTATTTCGCCCAACTCTTTCGGGTTGATGATGGCGACGGCGGCCTATTCACCCGAGGGGGCCGAATGGCTTGATGCGCTGATTGTCTATCTGGCGGAAAACAAGCGGATTTTTGATGAAGGCGTGAATGCGATCCCCGGTCTGTCGTCGATGAATATGGAGGCGACCTATCTGGCATGGGTTGATCTTTCCGGCACCGGCATGACCCGAGAAGAGTTCACCGCTCGCGTGCAAAAAGACGCGCGGATTGCGGCGAACCACGGCCCCAGCTTTGGCAAGGGTGGCGAAAGCTGGATGCGCTTCAACCTTGCCACCCCGCGCGCGCGGGTGGTGGAGGCGGTCGCGCGGCTCAAGGCGGCCTTTGGCGATCTTCAATAGGTGCATGGACGGGCTGGGCCGCTTGGGCTATCAAACCCCCAGATTTTGCAGGAGAGCGATATGTCAGGCCACGGCCCAGCCCAAGTGATGACCGCAACCAAATCCGGGCCTTTGATAGGTCGGGCCGAGGTACCGGGCGATAAATCCATCAGCCACCGCGCGTTGATTTTCGGGGCGATGGCCGTGGGTGAAACACGGATCACCGGCCTTTTGGAAGGGCAGGATGTGCTGGATACCGCCAGTGCGATGCGCGCCTTTGGGGCCGAGGTAACGCAGCACGGGCAAGGTGCATGGTCTGTGCATGGCGTTGGCGTCGGCGGGTTTCGTGAACCGACGGGCGTGATTGATTTTGGCAATTCCGGCACCGGTGTGCGCCTGATCATGGGCGCGATGGCAACCACGGCGATGACGGCAACCTTTACCGGCGATGCCAGTTTGCGCAAACGGCCCATGGGGCGCGTGACGGACCCGCTGGCGCTGTTTGGCACGCAAGCCTACGGGCGCCGCGGTGGCCGTTTGCCGATGACCTTGGTGGGCGCGGCCAATCCGGTGCCGGTGCGCTATACAACGCCGATGCCCTCAGCGCAGGTGAAGTCGGCGGTGCTGTTGGCGGGGTTGAACGCGCCGGGCCAGACCGTGGTGATTGAACGTGAGGCAACGCGTGACCATTCCGAACGTATGCTTGTGGGCTTTGGCGCAGAGCTGGTGGTGGAGCAAACCGACGAGGGCAATGTGATTACCCTGACCGGCCAGCCGGATCTGCGCCCGCAAGTGGTGGCGGTGCCGCGTGATCCATCATCTGCGGCCTTTCCTGTCTGTGCGGCCCTGATCGTAGAGGGGTCGGATATTTTCGTGCCAGGGGTTTCACAAAACCTGACGCGCAACGGGGTTTACCTGACGCTGGTGGAAATGGGCGCCGACATCACATTTGAAAATCCGCGCGAAGAGGGCGGCGAACCTGTGGCCGATCTGCGGGTGAAGTTTTCCGAGATGACAGGGATTGAGGTACCACCGGAACGTGCCCCTTCGATGATCGATGAATATCCGGTTCTGGCGGTTGTAGCGGCCAATGCCACGGGACGCACGGTGATGCGCGGCATCAAGGAGCTGCGGGTCAAGGAATCCGACCGGATCGACGCGATGGCACGCGGGCTTGAGGCCTGCGGTGTGATGGTTGAAGAGGATGAGGATACGCTGATTGTCCACGGTCGCGGACCGGGATCTATGCCGGGGGGGGCGACCTGTGCCACCCATCTGGATCACCGGATCGCGATGTCTTTCCTTGTCGCCGGCATGGCGAGCGTGGCACCGATTTCCATTGATGATGCCTCCCCCATCGCGACATCCTTCCCGCTGTTTGAAGGTCTGATGACGGGCCTTGGCGCGACACTGACAAAGGCCTGATTTGATGGACCCCCGAGGAAAAGAGCGTTTCGCCAAGCTGCTGCATCACCGTGCGGCCATGCTGGAAAAAGGAGAGCCGATTGCACCGCCTTTGGTGTCGGCCACCACCTATCATTTGCCCGAAACCGAAGGCGCGAGCCATAGCTACGGCCGCGTCTCGATGCCGACATGGGAGGCGGTAGAGACACAGCTTGGCATTCTGGAGGATGCGCCTTGCGTGGCCTTTCCTTCGGGTATGGCGGCGATCTCTGCGGCCTTGATGGCGGTGCTGACCGATCGCAAACGGCTGATCATTCCGGCAGATGGCTATTACGTCACGCGGGTTTTTTCCGCTGATTTTCTGGCGGCTTACGGGGTGGAGGTGATCGCGCTGCCCACCCATGAGATGGAGACGGCTGATCTGTCTGGCGGGGCGGTTGTGTTTTTGGAAACGCCGTCCAATCCCGGGCTTGATTGCTGCGATATTGCGTTGCTGGCGCAGCGGGTGCGTACGGCGGGGGGCCTGTTGATCGTGGATAACACGACCATGACCGCGCTGTTGCAGCGTCCGCTTGATCTGGGCGCGGATATGGTTGTGGCCGCTGATACCAAGGCGCCGGCGGGGCATTCGGATATTCTCTTTGGTCATGTCGCCACCCGTGATGCGGCGCTTGAGGAACGGGTGCGCAACTGGCGCAAGCTTTCCGGTGCTGTGCCCGGCGCGTTCGAGGCGTGGCTGCTGCACCGCGGGATAGAGACGTTGGAAGTGCGGCTGGAACGTATGTGCGCCTCGGCGCAGATCATCGCGGAACGGTTGGCCGCGCATCCCGCCGTTTCCAATGTGCGCTATCCGGGTTTGGCGGATGACCCGTCGCATGAGCTGGCGCGGCGGCAGATGTCGGGTTTCGGCTTTTTGATCGGGTTCGAGATGGCCTCTGAGGATGCCGCCGAGACCTTCCTTTCGGCTTGCCCGTTGATGACGCAGACGACCAGCTTTGGCGGCACCCATACGGCGGGCGAAAGGCGTGCGCGCTGGGGTGATAATGTGGCCCCCGGCTTTATCCGCCTTTCGGTGGGGGTGGAACCGGTAGAGCCGCTTTGGACTGCGATAAGCGCGGCGCTGGATTAGGCAGAAGGTTTGAACATGACATTTATTGTTGCGATTGACGGCCCTGCTGCGGCGGGAAAAGGCACGATCAGCCGCGCCGTGGCGGCGCATTTCGGCTTTGCGCATCTGGATACGGGGCTTTTGTACCGTGCCGTTGGCGTTAAGGGCGGCGATCCGGTAGAGGCTGCCCGCAACCTGACCGAGGCTGATCTGGCCCGCGACGATCTGCGCAGCATGGAGGCGGGGCAGGCGGCCAGCCGTGTTGCTGCAATCGCAGAAGTGCGCGCCGCATTGGTCGATTTCCAGCGCAGCTTTGCAGGCCGTGCGGGGGGCGCGGTTCTTGACGGGCGCGATATTGGCACGGTGATTTGCCCCGATGCCGATGTGAAGCTTTACGTCACCGCCAGCGCCGAGATCCGCGCCCGCCGCCGCTGGCTGGAGCTGGGTGAAGGCGCTGATTTCGCAGATATACTTGCCCAAGTGCGCGAACGCGATGACCGCGATATGAACCGCCTTGATGCCCCACTGAAACCTGCCGAGGGGGCGATTACCCTCGATACGTCCGAGATGACGGTAGAGGATGCGGTTGCGCGGGCTGTGGCAGAGGTTTCGGCGCGGCGCTGATCGCATTCAGCAGCACGACCTATGTGATTTCCGCACAGTCGCTTTGCGCCTATGCGCGTTTTCTGCACAGCTGCGACGGCATAGGTACATCTCATAGAAAAAAAAGCACGCCAAGGTGGCGGAGAATAGGAATACCCAATGTTGAACGAACGTTTGAACTGGCGCTATGCCACCAAGAAAATGGACCCTTCGAAAACTGTCCCGCAAGAAAAGCTGGACCGTATTTTGCAGGCGATAAGCCTTGCGCCCACCTCTAGCGGGTTGCAGCCGTTTGAGGTGATCGTGGTCAAGAACCCCGAGATCCGCGCGAAACTGCGCGAGGCAGGATTTGATCAGGCGCAAATCACCGATAGCACCGCCGTTCTGGTTTTCGCCGCTTGGGACAATTACACCGAGGCGCGAATCGATAGCGTGCTGTCGATGACCGAAGAGCAGCGCGGGATGAAATCCGACACGCTGACGGGATATTTTGACCGCCTCAAGCAATCTTATTTGCCACGCGATGCGCGGACTAATTTTGAACATGCGGCGCGCCAAGCCTATATCGGCCTTGGCCTTGCCGTAACGGCCGCCGCTTTTGAAGAGGTGGACGCAACCCCGATGGAAGGGTTCGAGCCCGAAAAGTTCGATGAAATCCTTGGCTTGCGCGAACGTGGCCTGCGTTCGGTGGCGATTTTGCCTTTGGGCTACCGTGCTAATGAGGGCGACTGGTTGCAGGGTGCGAAAAAGGTGCGCCGTCCGATGGAAGACTTTGTGACGGTTGTGGATTGACCGAAGGGGCTTGGGGCGGCGTAACCTGCCCCAAGCCGTCTTGCACGTGTCGTCTTACCCTTGCCATAAAGGCTTTTCCGCGTTAATACCCGCGCAATCTTGACGAGATTCCATGCGTGCTGCAAGTCAGTGCGCTTTTGGCTTTTCGGCGTGATCCCATTCCAAGACCGGCGGAGACAACCGCAAGGCCAGCAAAACGACGAAAAGGAAACTATTTTTAATGGCTACTATGAACTCCATGGAAGAATTCGAAGCACTCTTGGAAGAGAGCCTCGAAATTGACACCCCTCAAGAAGGGTCTGTTGTCAAAGGCAAGGTTATCGCGATTGAAGCGGGCCAGGCCATCATCGACGTCGGCTACAAAATGGAAGGCCGCGTTGATCTGAAAGAATTTGCCGAAATCGGCGGAACTGCTGAGATCGAAGTCGGCGACGAAGTTGAGGTGTTCCTTGACCGCGTCGAAAACTCTCGTGGTGAAGCACAGATTTCACGTGACAAGGCCAAGCGCGAAGAAGCTTGGGACCGGTTGGAGCGTGCATACGCTGATGAAACCCGCGTTGATGGTGCTATCTTTGGCCGCGTCAAAGGCGGCTTTACTGTGGATCTGGGCGGCGCTGTTGCGTTCCTTCCTGGTTCTCAGGTTGACGTGCGCCCTGTGCGCGATGCCGGCCCGTTGATGGGCATGAAGCAGCCGTTCCAGATTCTGAAAATGGACCGTCGCCGTGGCAACATCGTTGTGTCGCGCCGCGCCATCCTCGAAGAATCGCGTGCCGAGCAGCGTGCCGAAGTTATCGGCAACCTCACTGAGGGCCAAACTGTTGACGGCGTTGTCAAAAACATCACCGAATACGGTGCGTTTGTTGATCTGGGCGGCGTTGACGGCTTGCTGCACGTCACTGACATGGCATGGCGCCGTGTGAACCACCCGTCCGAGATTTTGGCGATTGGCGAAACCGTTAAGGTTCAGGTCATCAAAATCAACAAAGAGACACACCGCATCAGCCTTGGCATGAAGCAGTTGCAGTCGGATCCATGGGATGCGGTTGAAACGCAGTATGCCCTTGGCACCGTGCACAAAGGCCGTGTCACTAACATCACCGATTACGGCGCATTTGTCGAATTGGAAGCCGGTGTTGAGGGTCTGGTTCACGTCTCCGAGATGTCTTGGACCAAGAAAAACGTACACCCCGGCAAGATCGTTTCCACCAGCCAAGAAGTTGACGTCATGGTTCTGGAAATCGACAGCGCCAAGCGTCGCGTTTCCCTCGGCCTCAAGCAGACGCAGCGTAACCCATGGGAAGTGTTTGCAGAAACCCACCCAATCGGGACCAACATCGAAGGCGAAGTTAAGAACATCACCGAATTCGGTCTGTTCGTTGGCCTTGATAACGACATCGACGGCATGGTTCACCTGTCCGACCTGTCTTGGGACCAGCGCGGCGAAGACGCGATTGCCAACTACCGCAAGGGCGACACGGTTCAGGCCGCTGTTACCGAAGTGGACGTTGAAAAAGAGCGTATCAGCCTTTCGGTCAAAGCCCTTGGCGAAGATACCTTCTCCGACGCGGTTGACGGCGTGAAGCGCGGTTCCATCATCACGGTTGAAGTGACCGCGATCGAAGAGGGCGGCATCGAGGTGGATTACAACGGTATGAAATCCTTCATCCGTCGTTCCGACCTGTCGCGTGACCGTGCCGACCAGCGCCCTGAGCGTTTCGGCGTTGGCGACAAGATCGACGTGCGCGTGACCAACGTGGACGGCAAGACCCGCCGTTTGGGTCTTTCGGTCAAAGCCCGCGAGATAGCCGAAGAGAAAGAAGCCGTGGAACAGTACGGCTCTTCCGATTCGGGCGCATCGCTTGGCGATATCCTTGGTGCCGCACTGAAAGGCGACAAGGAATGAGCAGAGGCTGTTAAAGCCCTGTAAATCTTATCGAAGGCCCCGCATTTTTGCGGGGCCTTTGCTACATCTTTGCAAATGCATAGACTTACTTGGTTTTCCTGTTTGTCAGGGAACGATTTTTCCCTATAGTTAGCACATAAAATGTTCGACGGTGCCAAAGCCGTTGTTGGCCTCACGGGGGGACTAAAGGGATGATTCGTTCAGAACTGATCCAAAAGATTGCAGATGAAAATCCGCACCTGACGCAGCGCCACGTAGAGCGTATCGTCAACACAGTATTCGAAGAAATTATTGAGGCGCTGTCGCATGGTGACAGGGTTGAGCTGCGCGGTTTTGGCGCGTTCTCGGTCAAGTCGCGTGATGCGAGAGTCGGACGAAACCCGCGCACGGGGGAATCGGTGCAGGTTGAAGACAAGAAGGTTCCCTTCTTCAAGACCGGCAAACTGTTGCGCGACAGATTGAACGGAAGGTAAAGGTCCAAGATGATCCGCTATTTGCGTTATGTGTTTCTGGCCGCGCTGGCCATTGTGTTGCTTACGGTGGCTTTGGCCAACCGGGGTGCTGTAACTTTGAACGCATTGCCGGCGGATATTGCGGCCTTTGCCAATCTGAACTTTATGCTGACCGTGCCGCTTTATATGGTGATCTTTGCCAGCATCATCGCCGGTCTGATGATCGGTTTCGTCTGGGAATGGTTCCGCGAGCACAAGCACCGCGCCACCGCGACCGCCCGCGCCCGTGAGGTAAAGCGGCTGGAGCGTGAACTGGACTCTCTGCGTCGCGCCAATCTCGAACCCAAGGATGAGGTTCTGGCGCTTCTGGACCGTCCTGCCAAGGCGGGCTGAGGCATGGCAGATGTAAGGGTGAAGATCTGCGGCCTGCGCAGTGCTGCGGATATGGCGGCTGTTGTTGCTGCTGGCGCTGGCTATGCCGGGTTTGTTTTCTTTCCCAAATCACCCCGTAATCTGACGCTGGAACAAGCACGCCTTTTGGCCTTTGCTGCCCCGCCCGGCCTTGCCAAAGTGGCGCTGACTGTGGGGGCCGATGATGCCACGCTGGACGCGATTATTGATGCCGTTCCGCTTGATATGCTGCAACTCCACGGTCAGGAGACGCCCGAACGCGTGGCGGAAATCCGCGAGCGTTACGGCTTGCCGGTCATGAAGGCGATCGGTGTCGCGGATGAAGGTGATCTTGCGATGCTGACGGAATATTCCCTTGTGGCCGATCAAATCTTGATTGATGCGAAGCCCCCTAAGGGCGCGGATTTGCCCGGCGGAAACGGGCTGTCTTTTGACTGGCGCTTGTTGGTGGGGCGCAAATGGTTGCGTCCTTGGATGCTGGCGGGGGGGCTGACACCTGAAAACGTGGCCGAGGCGATCCGCCTGACAGGTGCGCGGCAGGTTGATGTTTCCTCTGGTGTGGAAAGCGCGCCGGGGTTGAAGGATGCGGCAAAAATGGAAAAATTTGTGAGGGCTGCTACATGATCCGTTGGCGTGAGGCGCTTCGTGCCGATGTCCCTGCTATCGTCGCGTTGTTGCGCGACGATGCTTTGGGTCAAGCCCGTGAAAGCACAGATATTGCGGAATATACCGCCGCTTTTGACGCGATGTCCTATGAATATGGCAATGCGTTGATTGTAGGCGAGGCGGATGGCCGCGTCGTCGCAACCTATCAGCTTACCTTCATCACCGGTCTTTCCTTGCGCGCCAGCCGACGCGCGCAGGTGGAATCGGTACGTGTGGCGGCCAAGGTCCGGTCCGAGGGCGTTGGCTCTGCGTTGATGCGCGATGCCGAAATGCGCGCGACCCATGCAGGTTGCACATTGATCCAGCTGACCAGCGATAAAACCCGCGAGGATGCGCAGCGGTTTTATGAGCGGGCGGGGTATGCGCCCTCTCATATCGGGTTCAAAAAGCGGCTGGACCAAAGCTAACGCGAAACCTTTCCAACTGTGCTTGGCTGCGCTAGATCAGTGGGTGACTTAGGTTTTTGCGGCGTCGATGATTTGGCGCGGCACGTAGGATTGAACGAAGGGCAGGAACAGATGGCCGAGAATGGATTGAATAGCTACATGACCGGCCCGGATGAGTCCGGTCGTTTCGGGATCTTCGGGGGACGCTTCGTCTCTGAAACCCTGATGCCGCTGATATTAGAGCTGGAAGAGCGGTATGAATTCGCCAAGACGGACCCGACATTTTGGGCCGAAATGGATGACCTGTGGAAGCATTACGTTGGCCGCCCCTCGCCGCTTTATTATGCGGAACGGCTGACCAAACATCTTGGCGGCGCCAAGATTTATCTCAAGCGGGATGAGTTGAACCACACCGGCGCGCATAAGATCAACAACGTTTTGGGCCAGATCATCCTTGCACGCCGTATGGGCAAAACCCGTATTATCGCCGAGACCGGTGCGGGGCAGCACGGTGTTGCGACCGCCACCGTTTGTGCGAAATTCGGTTTGAAATGCGTGGTTTACATGGGCGCGCATGATGTTGAACGTCAGGCGCCCAATGTTTTCCGGATGCGGCTTTTGGGGGCTGAGGTGGTTCCCGTTACCTCTGGCCGTGGTACGTTGAAGGATGCGATGAATGACGCGCTGCGCGATTGGGTGACCAATGTGCGCGACACGTTTTATTGCATCGGAACGGTCGCAGGGCCGGCACCTTATCCGGCGATGGTTCGTGATTTTCAATCGATTATCGGCCAAGAAGTACGCTGGCAACTGCCCGAGCAAGAAGGCGAGGGCCGCCTGCCCGACACGCTTATCGCGGCTATTGGCGGCGGCTCCAACGCGATGGGGCTGTTCCACCCGTTCCTTGATGATCCTTCGGTGAATATCATCGGGGTAGAGGCGG
Source organism: Pseudorhodobacter turbinis (assembly GCF_005234135.1). Taxonomy (NCBI): domain Bacteria; kingdom Pseudomonadati; phylum Pseudomonadota; class Alphaproteobacteria; order Rhodobacterales; family Paracoccaceae; genus Pseudorhodobacter; species Pseudorhodobacter turbinis. Next base: position 1,075,168 of record NZ_CP039965.1, on the reverse strand, counting down.
GCGGCAAAGGTGTCGATGACCGGATGGAGCATTGCGCCTCACTTTCCGGTGGCCGCCCTGGCGTGTTGCATGGCAACCGCACCTATCTGTTGCAAGACGATGACGGGCAGATTTTGGAGGGCTTTTCCATTAGTGCGGGCCTCGATTACCCGGGTATCGGGCCGGAGCATTCTTGGCTGCACGATACGGGCCGCGCGAAATATGTGGCGATCACCGACGCCGAGGCGTTGGAGGCGTTCCAGCTTTCCTGTGCCTTGGAGGGGATTATCCCGGCGTTGGAGCCTAGCCACGCGCTGGCGCATGTGATGAAAATCGCGCCTAATCTGCCTGCGGACCATATCATCGTGATGAACATGTGTGGTCGTGGCGATAAGGATATCTTTACCGTGGCAAAGCACCTTGGCTTTGACATGAAGATTTGAGGCCGTAGGGGTGGCGCGTTAAAAGCGCGGCACCTCACCCTTGGGCGCGTCGTGCTGTACCAAGCCATAGCGCAAACCGCGTCCGATACGATGCGCAAGTGCGGACCATTGCGCCGCTGTTTCAGGTGGCAGATGTTGGGTCAGGGTGATGTCGAACATCTCCAGCCACGGCTCAAACATACTGGGCCGCACATTACCCGCAGCGGCATGAACCGCCATCGGATTGCCGTTATAGCTCCGCTCCATCAAAATCGCATTGCGCCAGAAACGGGCGATTTTCGCCTCATGCTCTGGCCAGTCGGTGACATGGGACGTAAACACGGGGCCAAGCTTGGGGTGGGCGCGAACGCGCGCGTAAAAGCTGGCGACGACAAGGTCGATCTGTTCATGCGAAATGGGGAAACGCGCCAAGCTCATGCTTGTAGGATTAGACCGCTGCGGCATTTGCTGCAAGTGTCATGCTGCCGCAGCTAGTCCAATGCATAGCTTTGCAGGATTTTCAGGCTGACGATTTCCAATGTGCGAATATGGGTGCCGGCGAGGTGTACGCGGGGTGCGGCCCCTTCCTCATGCGCTTGCAAGAACCGTGCGGCACAAAGACACCAGCGATCCCCGGATTTTAGGCCAGCAAAGCCGAATTCGGGGCGGGGTGTGGACAGGTCATTGCCCAGATATTTCGAAAGGGCCAGAAACTCGGCTGTCATCACGGCGCAGACGGTGTGCATACCGGCATCATCCGCGCTGGTATCACAGCAGCCGTTGCGAAAAAATCCGGTAACGGGCGATGTGGAACAGCTTTCTAATGCCTCGCCTAGTACGTTGGTCGATTGGTATTTGGTCATGATATTCCCTCCCAGCCCTGAACATATATAGATACCACAGGTGGTTAGCGAAACCTATCGGCCAATTTTTGCAAGGCGCTGCGGCTGTCTGTTTCGGGGGCGGCTTCGGGCTTGACGGGTTTCGGTTCTGGCGGTTTGCGCGGGGTTTTGCCCTCGGGGCGCGCCTGTCCGGTAGAGGGGCGCGGGGGGGCGGTGCGCAGGGCCACAGCGTTAGAAAATTTTGGCCCGTCGCCTGCGGCCAGTGCCTCTGCCCCGTCGGACAATCCACGCAGCAGGTCATCCAGCCAGTCCTGATCGGCCTTGGCGAAATCATGTAGCACGTAATTGGCAACCGCATCCTTATGGCCCGGATGGCCGATGCCAAGACGCACACGGCCGTAAGCCTCCCCGACACAAGCATGGATGGAGCGTAGCCCGTTGTGCCCAGCATGGCCGCCGCCCTGTTTGAGGCGCATCTTGCCGGGGGCGAGGTCCAGCTCATCATGGAAAACCACGACGTCTTCCAGCGCGGTCTTGTGAAAGGCCATCGCCGATTGCACGGCCTGCCCCGACAGGTTCATGAAGGTTTCCGGTTTCAAAAGCAGAACACGCGCGTCCCCCAACCGCCCTTCGGACACCAGCCCTTTGAACGCCTTTTTCCACGGGGTGAACCCATGGTCGGCCGCGATCCGGTCCATCGCCATGAAGCCGATATTGTGGCGGTTGCCTGCATATTTCGTGCCGGGATTGCCCAGACCGACAAAGAGTTTCATCGCACGATCCTTGTTGTTGTCAGGCCGTCTATAACAGCCGCTGCCGAAAAAGCAAAAGGCGCGGCAGGTTGCCCCGCCGCGCCTTCATATCCGGCCCTAGGGCTGCGGATTATTCTTCGGCTGCTGCCTCTTCGGCATCATCACCTTCTTCGTTGTCGCTGGAACGCAAGCCCGATGGGGCCGAGATGTTCGCGATAACAAAGTTACGGTCAACCGTTGGCTTGGCGCCTGCGGGAAGTTTGATGTCTTGGATGTGGACCACGTCGCCGATGTTCAGACCGGTCAGATCAACAGTGATCTTTTCGGGGATATCGCCTGCGGTGACTTCCAGTTCAACTTCGTTACGCACAGCAACCAAAGTGCCGCCGCGCTTGAGGCCGGGGGCTGCTTCGTGGTTGATGAAGTCCACGTGAATGAACAGCTTGATGCGGCTGGTCCGACGCAAACGCATCAGGTCGAGGTGCAAAGGAATGTCCTTTACAACGTCGCGCTGAACGTGACGGCAGATAACGCGCACGTCTTCCTGACCTTCAACCTTGAGGTTGAACAGGGTCGAAAGGAAACGGCCTGCCTTCAGGTGCTTGATCAAGTAGTTGTACTTGATGTTCAGCGGCAACGGGTCAGCACCACCACCATAAACAATACCGGGCACCATTTCGTCACGACGAGCTTGGCGGGCGGCCCCCTTGCCTGTCCCCACGCGTGCCTCGGCTACAAGATCCGGGATCTCTTTTGCCATTGTAATTCTCCATATGTTAAGTCCGCCGCCCTCCAAGGGTGTGCGGCGCGACTTGGGGTCCATAGCTGGGAATCGCCTTCGGTGAAAGAAGAAAAACAGCTTTGGCCGTTAAAACTCGGGTCTTTTGCTATTCTTGACGCGGATATGCGGGAAAGTGCGTCATTCCTCCCAATCGCCTTCGAACCCTTTGGGTATTAGAAGGTTATGCCGCCCAAGGCCGTCAATGCGGCGTTCGCCCACAAGGCCCATCGTTGTCAGCAACTCTTTCTGGATGACTTCCAGCGATTTGGTCACGCCTGCCTCACCCATCGCGCCCAGCCCGTTGACAAAAGCACGCCCGATGTAGGTGCCCTTGGCCCCCAATGCCAGCGCCTTGAGCACATCCTGCCCTGAACGGATACCGCTATCCATATGGACCTCGATCTTGTCGCCAACCGCATCAATAATGCTTGGCAGCGCCGAGATTGCGGAGGGCGCACCATCCAGTTGTCGCCCGCCGTGGTTGGAAACCACAATCGCATCGGCCCCCACAGCCAGCGCTTTGCGGGCATCATCGGCATCCATGATGCCTTTCAGAATGATCTTGCCGCCCCACATTTCCTTGAATTGCGCGATCCGCGCCCAATCAAGCGACATATCAAAGGCCTCTGCCGTCCAAGCCGCCAGATCGGTGGGGTCAGAGACGCCCTTGGCATGGCCCACGATATTACCAAAGAACCGCCGCTTGGTTTGCAACATGCCAAGGCCCCATTGCACCTTGGTCATCATATTGGCGATGGAGGCAGGCGTCAGCTTGGGCGGGGCCGACAGCCCGTTCTTGAGGTCTTTGTGGCGCTGTCCCAATATCTGCAAATCCACCGTGATAACGATGGCCGAACAATTTGCCGCCCGTGCGCGTTCAAACAGACGGCGCATGAAATCATCATCCCTGAGGGTATAGACCTGAAACCAGAAGGGTTTGGTTGTATGCTCGGCAACATCCTCGATGGAACAGATGCTCATGGTCGACAAGGTGAAGGGCACGCCCATTTTCTCGGCGGCTTTGGCGGCCAGAATTTCACCGTCGGCGTGCTGCATTCCGGTCAATCCGACCGGCGCGAGGGCGACGGGCATTGCGACATCTTCACCGATCATCTGGCTTTGGGTGCTGCGGCCTGACATATCCACCGCAACCCGCTGGCGCAGCCGCAGCTTTGCGAAATCTGATGTGTTGTCGCGAAAGGTCTGTTCGGTGTAGCTGCCGCTTTCTGCGTAATCATAGAACATTTTCGGCGTGCGGCGTTTGTGCAGGCGCTTCAGGTCATCGATGCAAGTGATTACGGGCATGGGGCGGCTCCTGTGTGTGGTAAGTTTTGGTTACCAATCATGGCGGGGTTGCGCAACACTTACTGCGGGTTGGCCTTCACCCGCACCGCTGTTAGGTTGCGACAAAAGAGGAGGCGATTATGGCGCTAAACGTATATCTTGCAGGTGAGATTCACAGCAATTGGCGGGATGAGATTGCCGCGGGCTGCGAAGGTCTTGATGTTGTGTTCAGCGGCCCTGTTACCGATCATGCGGCATCGGATGATTGCGGCGTGGCCATTATGGGCCCCGAGGAAAACAAGTTCTGGCATGACCACAAAGGTGCCAAGCTGAACGCAATCCGCACGCGGCACGATCTGGCGGCGGCGGATGTGGTCGTGGTGCGTTTTGGCGATAAGTACAAGCAGTGGAATGCGGCGTTTGATGCGGGGCAGGCGGCGGCCCTTGGCAAATCACTGATCGTGCTGCATGGCGCGGACCATCAGCACGCCCTCAAAGAGGTGGACGCAGCCGCCTTGGCCGTGGTGGAACACCCCGCCCAAGTCGCCCAGATCCTGCGCTACGTGCTAAAAGGCCAGCTGCCCACTTAACCGCCAGAGCTGGTGCGCCCCGAGCTGGAAGAGCCGAACCCACCGCGCGATGTGGCGGTTGCGCGGGTCATCGGTGCCTTGCCTGCGGTCGCGGCAGGCTTGGTGAATTGCGACGTGCTTAGCTTCCCGGCCCCTGAGTTGCTGGAAAACGTGCTGGAGCGTGCGGCGTTGGTATATTTCCCGTCGGCGGTTTTATACATAGGCTGACTGGCCGCAGCACCCCGTCCGCCCCCCAGCATATTGCCGATAAGATAACCCATCATCAAAGGCATAAAGATGCTGCCCGATCCGCCTTGGGTGGCCGCCTCTTCCGATCCGCAAGCGCCTTCGCCGTGCTGCTCTTCGCAAACGGCAATGCTGTCATAGCGGGGGGCCGCCTCAACATGCAGGGCCTCTGCCTCGGCAAAGGAGGCGTCGCAATCCTCGGCGGTGAACATGCCACCGTTTTGGGCGGCGTTAATGCAGCTTCGCAGGTCAGGAAAGGCCTGCGCATCGACCTGCTCTTCTTGGCAGCCCGCAAGCGTGAAGGCGGCAGCGCCCATAATGGTGATGGCAACGCGGCTGGAACGTTTCATTGTGGCAAGCCTCCCTTTTCGTCAAATTCAGTTATGCACTTAGCGCAGTTCACGCAGAAATAAAATGCGGCTTAAAGCGCGACAGGTCTTGGGTGATGCGGGAACGATCCTCGCGGATGCCGATGCCCGCGCAGGTCTCCCCAATAATCCATGCGCCGATCACGGGGCGAAAGCCCTCAAACTGCGGCAAGGGGGTGTAGGCTTGGACGATGCGCGGATGTTCGGCGTAGGCATTATTCTGCGCCTCCTCGACCAACTCCCCGTTTTTGATGATAGAGACGGACGCCCCTTCGCGTGAAAAGACGGGTTTGCAGACATGCCCCTTGGCAAGCTGGTCAGCCGCGCGCCCGAAACTTTCGGCAATATCCGGCGCGGCGGGGCCACGACCGGCCAGCGCGTCGTTGATGTCGGCCTCAAAGAAAGCGGGCAGCAGGTTGGGGTGGCCCTCAAACATACTCCAAAGCACGGGCAATAGGCCTTTGTTGGACAAAAGCGCCTTCCATGCCGGTTCCAGAAACAGACAGCGAGAGCCCGCGATATGGTTGGCATATTCATCGCGCAAAAGGTCTTCCCAAGGGTAGAGTTTGAACAGCACGCCGATCACACGGTCTTCGTCATCCAGAAACTGACCGTCCTTGCTGATGGCTATTTTCTCGAGGTCGCAATAATGCGCGCCCAAACCTGCCTCACGCGCGGCCCAGCCCATGGCCTCTACGGTGGCGTAATCTTCGGGGTTGCCACCAATGGCGGTGAAATGCAGCTCGCTTTCCGGTTCAAACACAGCTTTGAACCGTTCCACAAGCGCCTCATGCAACCCGTTGAACTGATCAGAGCCCGGCTCCAACACGCCGGCGGCAAGCTGATCCTCCAGCCATTGCCATTGAAAGGCAGCGCTTTCATACAGCGAGGTCGGCGTATCTGCGTTATATTCCAACAGCTTGGCTGGCCCCTTGCCGTCATAAACCAAATCAAACCGCCCATAGATTTCAGGATCACCGCGTCGCCAGCTTGTGGCGATCAGGTCGCGGTGTGCCTCGGGGATGGCCAGCTTTTCCATCAGCGGTTCATTGGCAAGGATATGGGCAACAGCCTCGCGGCACATCGCGTGCAGCTCTGTCGCGGGGTCCTCAATATCGGTCTCGATCTGGTCCAGCGTAAAGGCATAGGCCGAGGATTCGTCCCAATAGGGTTCGCCATGCATATCGGCAAAGCTGAAGCCAACCTCGCGGGCATGGTCGCGCCAATTTGGGCGCTCTGGCAAAGTGATTTTCTTCATGTGCTGGCCCCTTGGCATTTGGTCAGTGTTAAAGCGGTTTTACGGGCGAAAGGCCAGCGCTGGAAATTACCCGACCTGCGCCCAGAAGGAAGATTTCCGTATGTGCCGTGATTTCAGCGTTTGAAGGTATTCGGCATGGGTTGGAAAAGGTCCATACTCCGCGATCTCGGCATCAAGCGCGGTGCAATCGACAAGGTGGCTAGCCGCATGGGCGTAGCGCGAGGTGCGCGCCCGTTCAAGTGTGTCGTCAATCATGGCACGCCAAAGCAAAACGGCTGCGCGGGGGTGACGGGCGCACAGCGCCTCGGCCAGCGGGGTCAGCAGCAGGTAGTGATCGCCGTTGATGTCTTCAGCGCGGGTCTCAATCAATTGGGCGGCGGTCAACAGGTCCGGCCAATCGCGGCAGAATTTCAGCGCGGCAGAGGTGTTCGGCCAAGCCAGCACATGCTCTTTGGCGCGGCCCTCGGCCTCGATATCGTCGAAATCAGGCAAGAGCTTGAGGTAATCGCGCAAAGGGGCGGGGTTCAGATTGGTGGTAAAACTGGCCCAGCGATGGGTTTGCGCATCATCGATCCGCCCGAGGGCGGTGAGGCAGGCGATATAGGCGGCGTCCCATGTCTCTTGCCCGTAATCGCGCCCGTCCTGATCGGCCTTTTGCAACAGGTCCAGCGCGGCTTTGGGTTTGGTTTTAACCAGCAACATGGCGACCTCGGCGGCGATATCTTTGCGGGTCAGATCATCCTTGGAATATTGAGAGATATAGGCGGCGGTATCGCCCATGGCGGTGGCAATCTCTTGCAGGCAGCGCTTGATGAGCCGCGACTTTCGGGTCGTGGTCTGGCCGCTTTCACGGCGCAAGGCGCGTATAAAGGGCGGCTCCGTTTGGTCATGCGCCTCTACCGCCGCCTTTAGCCGCGCCAAGCCTTCAGGGCCAAGCGCAGGGGCGAGACAGGCGATGATCCCATCCCATTCCCCGTAGCTGTTATCTTGCAAGGCGGTCCAGATGCGATCGGCCAGCGCCATGGGGTCCGGCATTGCGCGGGGTGCGATATCTGTGAATTGGCCGCGGGCGGCGCGAAAGACATCGCCAACCTCGCCGCGGCTATCATCGACGCGCGCATAGATGGATGGGGCAAGGTCCACAAATTCCCACAACAGATCAAAGGCGGCGGGGGCATCCTCGGCCGCGATTTTATCGATGATCATCGACAGTTGGGTTTCAAGATCCTTGACCAGCGCCTTGCGTTTGCGCCAGCTGACAAAGCTGCGGGCTTTACGCAAAGAGATCAGCCGTTTGCGCACCTCATGGGCCAGCTCTGCCGCGCCGAGGTTATGGCTTAGCTCCAGCCGCAAACGGCGTTTGATATCGGCGCTGCCCGTGCTGACTTCCATCAGCAGGGCCGCCAGACGGGCCGCGCCCAGCCCTTCAAGATTGGTTTGGTTCAGGGTCTTTTTTGACATGCTTCAGTCTTGGCACCGGAAGGGGTGAAAGAAAAGCCGCCTTTACCGGCCCCGAACAGCATCGATCATGCGCGATACGTTATCGGGATCGGCATCGGGTGTGATACCATGCCCAAGGTTAAAGATATGCGGACCGCCGGAAAAGGCTTTGACGATCTGGCGGGTTTCATCCACCAGCGCCTGCCCGCCCGTCACCATATGCCGCGAAGCAAGGTTACCTTGCACACAGCCATCGACCTGCACATTTGCCGCACCCCATTCTGGCGTCACAGAATTGTCCAGCGCCACGCAATCTGCCCCTGTGGCCTTGGCAAAGCCGATATAGCCGTCGCCCGCCTCACGCGGGAAGGCGATGATAGGAATGCCGGGGTGACGGGATTTCAGTTCGGCAATGATGCGCTTGGTCGGAAGCAAGGCGAAATCGTGGAAATCTTGCGCCTTCAGGCTGCCGGCCCATGAATCGAACAGTTTGATAACCTCGGCGCCGGCACGGATCTGTGCATCCAGATATTCGATCGTGCCATCGGTGATGCGGTCAATCAGCGCAGCAAAGGCCGCGCGGTCGGTATCTTTCAGCTTATGCGCCGGGGCTTGATCGGGGGTGCCGCGCCCTGCAATCATATAGGTGGCCACCGTCCATGGCGCGCCGGCAAAGCCGATCAGCGTGGTCTGGGGCGGCAATTCCTGTGCCAGAATTTTCACGGTTTCATAGATGGGTGACAAGGTCTCATGGATGTCGGCGGTGGGGCGCAGGGCCTGCACACCCGCCATATCCGTAATGGTCGAAAGGCGCGGCCCCTCGCCGGTGACAAACCACAGGTCCGCCCCAAGCGCTTGTGGCAGCAGCAAAATATCGGCAAAAAGGATGGCCGCATCAAAGCCGTAGCGGCGGATGGGTTGCAATGTCACCTCGGCCGCCAGTTCGGGGTTGTAGCACAGCTTCAGGAAATCGCCGGCCTGTGCGCGGGTGGCGCGATATTCCGGCAAATAGCGCCCGGCTTGACGCATCATCCAGATCGGGGGCGTCGGCAGGGTTTCGCCTTTCAGCGCGCGCAGGATGGTTTTCTCGGTCATGGGCATCTCCTCTGGCTTGTATCTGCCATCCCAAGATAGGGCGCAGTTGTCAATATGACACGTTGCCCGCGAAAGTGCCCGTTGAACGCGCGCGCCCTTGGCGCTAAAGATGACGGCATGAAAAATGCACTCCCCTCCCCCGCCCGTCCGTTGCGCATTGGTACCCGTGGTTCGCTCTTGGCGATGTGGCAAGCGCATGAGGTCCGCCGCAGCCTGATGGTGGCCCATGATCTGTCCGAAGACGCCTTTGAGGTGGTGGTGATCAAGGTCACCGGCGATATGATCCAGGATCGCGCGCTGAAGGAAATCGGCGGCAAGGGCCTGTTTACCCGCGAGATCGAAGAGGCACTGTTGGATGGCGGCATCGATATTGCCGTCCATTCGATGAAGGATATGCCGACGCAGCAACCCCCCGGCCTGACGCTCGATTGTTATCTGCCGCGTGAGGATGTGCGCGATGCGTTTGTGTCCAATACCATCAACGCCTTGTCAGAACTGCCGCAAGGCGCCGTTGTCGGCTCCAGCAGCTTGCGGCGGCGGTCACAGCTTGCATTGCGGCGCCCTGACCTGAAGCTGGTAGAGTTTCGCGGCAACGTTCAGACGCGGATGAAAAAGCTGGATGACGGTGTGGCGGTTGCGACATTTCTTGCCATGGCGGGGCTGAACCGTTTGGGCATGGCCCATGTTGCAAAATCCGCGATTGAGCCCGAAGAGATGCTGCCCGCCGTCGCCCAAGGCGCGATTGGTATTGAGCGGCGCACAGATGATGCAGCCGTGACCGCATTGCTAGAGGCGATCCACTGCACCCCGACCGGCCACCGCGTCACCGCCGAGCGTGCCTTTCTGGCAGAGCTTGACGGGTCTTGCGAAACCCCGATTGCGGCGCTGGCGTTGCTGGAGGGCGACACGCTTTGGCTGCGCGGTGAGGTTTTGCGTCCCGATGGCACGGAATCCATTGCGGGCGATATTCGCGGACCGATTGCCGACGGGCCGCAGATGGGGCGCGATTTGGCGCGGCAGTTGAAGGCGCGCGCGCCGAGTGGCTTCTTTGACTGGCACTGACCCCATGCTGGAGGCGGCAATTCAGGCGGCCCTCACCGGCCCCTATCACCGTATCATGGCGTTGGATCTGGCCGATGGCCGCAAGGTCTGGCTGAAACGGGCAGAGCATCTTACGGGCCGGATGCGATTGCAAAAGGGCGATGGGGCCAAGGGTTTTGCGCGCGAACGTGACGGTTTGCACCTTCTGGCGCAGGTGGGCCTGCCTGCCGCCCCTATTCTGGCCGAGGGGCCGGATTGGTTTGTGACCCCTGATCTGGGTTCGACTTTGCGACAGTTGATGTGGGACCCCGAGGGCGACAAGACGCCGGTCTTTGCCGCAGCAGGGGCTGCGCTCGCGCGGCTTCACCTGCAAAGCTATCGCCACGGACGCCCTGCCATCCGGGATTTTTGCTGGAATGGCACAGATATTCATTTCATTGATCTGGAGCGGTTTTCCCCCGTCAAGTCCGACCCGCGCGGCTTGGCGCTGGATCTGTTGATCTTTGCCCATAGCCTTGTGGCCGACGGGTTTCGGGTTGCGGGTCCGGTCCCTTTGCAAGAGGCGGCGCTGGGCGCCTATCGCGATCTGGCCCCGGGTATCTGGGCACAGGCGCAAACCACTGCCGCGTGGTTGCGCTGGCTGCCCCCGATTGCGCGGCTGAAATCAGGGTCACGTGATTTTCGTGCCATCGGCCCGACCTTGGAGCTGTTCAGGCGCGATCAGGGATAACCTTGCCGGGGTTCATCCGGTTGTCGGGGTCAAGGGCTGCCTTGATGCTGCGCATGACATCCAGCGCCACGGGGTCTTTGCGCCGCGCCATCGAGGGGCGCTTGGACAGGCCAACGCCATGTTCCGCCGAGAAACTTCCGCGCAGGGCCGCGACCTCATCCTCGACCGCCTCGACCATCTGGTCGTGCAACACGGGGTCGTCGCCGCTGGCGTAGACCGAGTAATGCAGATTGCCGTCACCCAAATGCGCCACGCACATATCCTGCGCATCCGCATCCAAGAGGGGCAAGCGGGCTGCCATACGCGTCAGGAAGGTTTCCACCTGTTCCAGCGGCAGGGCGATATCGGTCCCGATTACAAATTTCGGGGCAAACATCACTTCGGCGGCCAGTTCGCGGCGTTCCCACATGGCTTTGCGCTGTGCCTCGGTCTGGGCGATTTCTGCGTCGAGGACCATGCCCTCTTCCATCATCTCGGCCAGAACCTCTTGCAACAATAGGGTGACAGGGATTTCGCCGGTGTCGCTTGGGGTGGCATCACGCGGGGCGGTGGCGCCCAGTTCGACCAGAATGGTCACGGGATAGGGCGGGGTAAAGGGCTGGCGGATATCGGGGCGCGCCGCAGCCAGACCGTTCATATAAGAGGCGGGCATATATTCAAACGCCTCCACGGCCCCCCCCGTTGCCTCTTGCAACCGGTTCAGCAGGACCAGCGCATCGGGCAGCGATTTTGCTGCAAGCGTGGCCGTGGCATAGGCGCGCGGCTGCGGCACCAGCTTCATAACGGCGGCTGTGACGATGCCAAGCGTGCCCTCGGCCCCGATAAACAGGTTGCGCAGGTCATAGCCGGAATTGTCCTTGTGCAGCTCGCTCATCAAATTCAGGACGCGACCGTCGGCCAGAACCACCTCCAGCCCCAAGCACAAAGCGCGGGTGGACCCGTAGCGCAGCACGTTTGATCCGCCGGCATTGGTCGAAAGCACTCCGCCAATCATCGCTGATCCCCGCGCGCCGAACCACAGCGGAAAGTAAAGCCCCTCTGCCTCGGCGGCGCTGTGCAGGCGGTCAAGGATGACGCCTGCCTCGACAATGGCGATCCGTGTTTCGGGGCGCAGCTCGCGGATTTTGTTCAGACGTTCCACGCTGATCATCAAGCCGCCACGCGTCATGGCACCGCCGACAAGCCCGGTTCGCCCGGAAACAGGCACCACATCAACCCCGTGGCGGGCTGCAAGTTTCAGCGTCTCGGACACCTCAGCCGTGTTGGCGGGGCGGGCCACGGCCACCGGATCGCTGGTGTATTTTCCGGTCCAGTCCTTGGTATAGGCGGCGCAATCGGCACCTGTCAGCACATGGGTGGGGCCCAGAAGTTCGGTCAGTTCAGCGATCAAATTCATGTTCAGGCCCCTTTGTGTTTCACAAGGTTTGTTGCGCAAATCGGTGGGGGGTGCAAGGGCATGTCAGCCGCCCGTCTGCGCCAATAGCTCCAATACTTTCGGGCCCATAGCCGCGACGACGCGCAGCACGCCTTCGGCATTGGGGTGGATACCGTCGTCTTGCATAAAGGTCGGATCAATCCCGCCATCTTGTGCCGCGATGGGCGCGAAATAGACCGGCAGCAGCAAGGTGTTGAACTGGGCGCTCAGCTCGGGAAAGATTGCCTCGAACTCGGTTTTATAATCGGCACCGTAATTGCTGGGTGCGATCATGCCGACCAGCAAGACTGGCAGGCCCTTGTCTTGTGCGGCTTGTAAAATCTGCGTGAGGTTGGCGCGTGCGACCGATGGGTCCAGCCCGCGCAGCATGTCATTGCCGCCCAGATTTACGATCAAACCTTCGGCACCTGAGGCCAGCGCCCATTCAAGCCGTGCCGCCCCACCTGCCGTGGTATCGCCCGAAACGCCGGCATTCAGGACCTGCGCTTTTGCGCCGTTTTTATCCAGCCAAGCCTGTAATTGCGGCACGAAACCCTCATCCTGCGGCAATCCGTAGCCTGCCGTCAAACTGTCACCCAGCGCCAAAATGCGCGGCGTTTCGGCAAAAACCGCCCCTGCTGCGACGGAAAGCCCGAGGATTGACGTAAAAACAATGTTGCGTATTACGCGCACGGCCCCATATCCAAGGGCAGGGCAAGACCGAAGGGCTGATTTCATGACGACACCTATTCTGGGGCTGCAAGACGCAAGCCTGACACTGGCAGGCAATGCAGGTCCGGTAAATATATTACGTGACATCACGCTTGAGGTCGCGCCGGGGGAAAGCGTCGGGTTGATCGGGCCGTCTGGGTCTGGCAAATCGTCTCTCCTTATGGTGATGGGCGGGCTGGAACAGGCCACCTCGGGGCGGGTGCTTGCGCTGGGGCATGACCTGACCGCGATGGACGAAGACGCGCTTGCACGCTTCCGCAGGGATAATATGGGGGTGGTGTTCCAATCTTTCCACCTTATCCCGACAATGACCGCGCTGGAAAATGTGGCGCTGCCCTTGGAACTGGGCGGGGTGCAGGATGCCTTTGGCCGCGCGGTCGAGGAATTGGTCGCCGTGGGGTTGGGGGCGCGCATGGATCATTACCCCAGCCAGATGTCGGGCGGGGAACAGCAACGTGTGGCCCTTGCCCGTGCCGCCGCACCGCGCCCCGCGATCTTGCTTGCGGATGAACCCACCGGCAATCTGGATGGCAAAAACGGCGCGGCAATCATGGATTTGCTGTTCGGCCTGCGCGACCGGCATGAGGCGACCTTGATCATGGTCACCCATGCGCCGGAACTGGCTGCGCGCTGTTCACGTGTCATCCGCCTGAAAGATGGCCGGATCGACGGCGAAGGCCTAGAGGCCGCAGCATGAAGTTGGCCTTTCGTCTTGCGCGGCGTGAATTGCGCGGTGGTTTGCGTGGCTTTCGGGTGTTTTTGGCCTGTTTGACGCTGGGCGTTGCCGCGATTGCCGCCGTGGGCATGGTCCGCGCCGCGATTGAAGGAGGGCTGGCCGAACAGGGCGCGGCACTGTTGGGCGGTGATGCGCAGATGGAATTTACCTATCGCCGTGCCAATCCCGAAGAGCTGGCCTTTATGGAGGATATGGCCGCCGCCACATCCGAGGTGATCGATTTCCGTTCTATGGCGGTGGTGGGCGATGATCGCGCGCTGACGCAGGTCAAAGCGGTGGATGCGGCCTATCCCTTGATTGGCGAGGTGGTGCTTGATCCGGTGATGCCGCTGGAGGTGGCCCTTGTGGGTGCGAATGGCCTGCCCGGCGCGGTGCTGGACAGGGTGCTTGTGGACCGGCTTGGCCTTGCCGTTGGCGACAGCTTTATGATGGGCAGCCAAAGCTTTCACCTCTCGGCCGTTCTGGTGACCGAACCTGATAGTGCTACGGGCGGCTTTGGCCTTGGGCCACGATCGATGGTGCTGACAGATAGCCTTGAGGGGTCTGGCCTTATTGGTGCCGGCAGCCTGTTTGAATCGCAATACCGTTTGATGTTGCCACCCGATACCGATCTGGAAGTCGCCAAGGCCCAAGCCGAGGATGCATTTCGTAACAAGGGCATGCGCTGGTCTGATAGCCGTCGCGCAACGCCGGGGGTGGCGCGTTTTGTGGACCGGATCGGATCGTTTCTGGTGCTTGTCGGGCTGGCGGGACTGGCTGTGGGCGGGGTTGGGGTTTCGGCCGCTGTGCGCGCCTATCTGGAAGGTAAGGTGACAACGATTGCCACGCTGAAAACGCTTGGTGCCTCGGGGGCGATGATTTTTCAGACGTATCTGATGCAAATCGGTGTGCTGACGGTTTTGGGCGTGACGATGGGGCTGATCTTGGGCGCGGGGGTGCCATTGGCGCTGTCGCCCGTGATTGCGGCATCGCTGCCGTTTCCGGTGGCCTTTGGGCTTTATCCGGCACCCTTGGCGCAGGCTGCATTTTACGGGATCGTGACGGCACTTTTGTTCACGCTTTGGCCGCTGGCGCGGGTGCAGAATGTGCGGGTGGCGGTGCTGTACCGTGGCGGTGAGGGCAAGGTTGCTTGGCCAAGCTGGCCGTTGTGGCTGGCGATGGGCGCACTTGTGGCGCTGCTGGTTGGCGGGGCGGCATGGCTTTCGGGGCTGGCGCTTTTGGCGCTGTGGTCGGCGTCGGGTGTTGTTGCGGCGCTTGGAATTTTGTGGCTGGCGGCTTTTGCCTTGCGCTTTGTGGCGCGCGCGCTTGCCCGTTCGCGGATGGTGCGCGGGCATGTCGGACTTCGGGCCGCTTTGGCCTCCATCGGCGGGCCGCGGGATGAGGCGGCCTCGGTGATCTTGTCGCTGGGGCTGGGGCTGACAGTGCTGGCCGCAGTCGGTCAAATTGATGCCAATCTGCGCGCCGCGATTGACCGTGATTTGCCTGCCATCGCGCCGTCCTATTTCTTTGTTGATATTCAGAATGACCAGATCGACGGCTTTTTGGACCGCACACAGAATGACCCCGAGGTTAGCAAAGTCGAAAGCTCTCCGATGTTGCGGGGGGTTGTGACGCAGATCAACGGGGTCGATGCGCGCCAAGTTGCGGGCGAACATTGGGTTGTACGCGGCGATCGCGGCGTGACCTATGCCGCCACCCTGCCCGAAGGGACGGTCGTGACCGGCGGTGAATTCTGGCCCGAGGATTATCAAGGTCCGCCACAGCTTTCCTTTGCCCAAGAGGAGGCGGATGAGATTGGCCTGACCCTTGGCGATACCGTCACCGTCAATATCCTCGGGCGCGATATCGAGGCCGAGATCACCAGCTTTCGCGATGTGGATTTTTCGACCGGCGGTATGGGCTTTGTGATGATGCTGAACCCTTCGGCGCTTGCGGGCGCACCCCACACCCATATCGCCACGGTCTATTCCACGCCTGAGACAGAGGCTGCTTTGCTGCGCGATGTGGCGGGGGCTTACCCCAATATCACGGCGGTGCGCGTGCGTGATGCGATCAACCGTGTGGCGGATGCGCTTTCGGCGATTGCCACGGCGACGGCCTGGGC